>DAOUDB010000360.1:0-8129 GCA_034431495.1 Thermoflexales bacterium | reverse complement strand
GCGCTCGGCTCGGCAACATTGTGGCGCATCGTTCCCACCTGGATCAGACTCATCGACAACACAAAAGGGTTCGGCCACAAAGAGGAACGGGTGATCGAGCCATTGGGTGATTGAGTCAGTGGGTGATTGGGTCATCGGGCGATTGGGTGATTGGCGGGAGATTGCGCGCTGGCCCGGAGGAGGTTTTAATGTCACACAAGTCCATGGCGGCTACTCTGGCGGTTGCCGTTGTCGCAGTGGGGCTAATGCCGGCGCACAGTGGCCTGGCTGCGCCCAGCGCCACCTCACAGGCCGCTTCTGGCGCGCAACAAAGCCGGCGCATCCCGTTCGAGTTGGGCGGCCATATCAAGAGCCTCGACCACCTCGGTCCGATGCGCGATATCGGCATGACATGGGCCAAAATCCAGATCGTCATGCCCGACGACACCGTGCCCGACCTGTCGGCAACGATCCAGGCCGTTCATGGGGCCGGCCTGAAGTTGCTGGTCGGCGCAGTCGGCGATCGCACCCGCGCCGCAGACAAAGCCTACCATCGCGTGTTCGCCCGTCAACTGGCTGCCCTGGCCCGCCAGCGCGTAGACGCCATCGAGGTGTGGAATGAACCCAATCTGGACCGCGAATACGGCTATGGCAAGGTGGACCCGGCCAACTACACCAACATGCTGCGCGAAGCCTACCGCGCCATCAAAGCGGCACGGCGCAGCACGCTCGTCATTGGCGGCGGCCTCGCGCCCACCGGCGCTTTTGGCGGCGGCTGCACGGCCAATGGGTGCGACGACAATTTCTTCCTGTCCCGGCTTGCCAGACTGGGGGCAGCACGCCACATGGATTGCATGGGCGCGCACCACAACGCCGGCATGATCGGCCCAGATCAGACCGATAACGCGCCGGTAGGCAACCCCGATCACCATTCATGGTATTTTTGGGGCACTTTGAACGTCACGCACAATGCGTTCCGCGGCCGGCTGCCGGTGTGCTGGACTGAACTGGGCTATGTCACCGGCGAGGGTATCGGGGCACTGCCGAGCGGCTTTTCATGGGCCAATGCCACAACCCTGGACAATCAAGCGCAATGGCTGGCGCGGGCTGTGGAACTTTCGCGCGACAGCCGCAAAGTCCGACTGATGATTATCTGGAACATCGACTCCCGGCAGTGGGATGAAGACCCTCAAGCCGGCTACTCCATCTTCCGGCCCAACGGCGAGTGCCGCGCGTGCGAGACGATCAAATCCGTCATGGGCCGGTAAGCATTGGCGCCGGCCCCAACCAGCACTTTCACACATCAAGGAGCTACCAAACAAACACCATGAAAATGAAGACATTGAGACTCAGTCTGGCAGGAGCCGCCATGGCGGCCATCTTTGCCCAGGCAGCCGTCGCGCCGGCGGCACAAGCCACAAGCCCGCGAGCGTCGGTCGTCACCCAGCAGGCTGAAGTGACCGTCGTCGTCGCCACACTGAACGTGCGCGCCACACCCAGCCTGGGCGCGCAGATTGTGGGCCGGCTGAGCGGTGGCAGCAAAGTGACGCCACTCGGCAAGTCAGCCGACGGCATGTGGTGGAAAATCAACTACAACGGCGCCGAGGCGTACATCTACGCCGAGTATGCCGTCGCTGGCGGCAGCTACTCGCCTGGGGCGTCCAGCAGCGCGTCTGGAAGTGGGACAGCCACAGTCACTTCGGACTTCCTCAACGTGCGCAGCGGGCCGGGCTTGAACAACTCAATCGTCGGCAAGCTGAACGGCGGCCAGACCGTCACCGTGCTGGGACGCTCTGGCGACGGCGCATGGCTGAAGATCAACTACAACGGCAGTGAAGCGTGGGTATATGCAGCCTACACATCCAGCGGCGGCGGGACGGCTGCGGCGGCGCAGGCGCCGGCCGCGCCTGCCCAATCAGGCGGCTTTGAGATCGGCGCGCACATCAAGGGCACCGATTTCCTGGGACAGATGCGCGACATCGGCATGACCTGGGTCAAATATCAGGTCGTCATGCCCGGCGGCGCGCCAGACCTGAGCGGCATCATCAGCGCTGTGCACGGAGCGGGCATGAAAATCCTCATCGGGGCAGTAGGTGACCGCGCGCGGGCCAGCGATCCAAACTATCACAACGAGTTTGCCGGCCATCTGGCAGCCATCGCCCAGCAAGGCGCCGACGCCATCGAAGTGTGGAACGAACCTAATCTGGACCGCGAGTACGGCGGCAGCGGCAACGGCCAGGTCAACCCCGAAAACTACGCCAACATGCTGCGTGCCGCCTATGGGGCGATCAAGTCCGTCAACCCGAACACACTCGTCATCAGCGGCGCGCCGGCCCCAACCGGCTATCGCGGCGGCGGATGTGACAATGTCATCTGCGACGATCAACCCTTCCTGCAACGGCTGGCCGCAGCTGGCGCCGCCCAATGGATGGACTGCATCGGCGCGCACCACAATGGCAGCCCCAACCCGCCTGACCTGCGCAGCGGCGGCCCAACCGGCGACCATCCTTCATGGTACTTCTGGGGCACGCTCGATGTGACCTACAATGCGTTCAGCGGCAGGCGTCCGGTCTGCTGGACAGAGTTGGGCTACGTGACCGGCGAAGGGATTGGCCCATTGCCGGGCGGATTTGCCTGGGGCAGCAACATCACGCTGCAGAATCAAGCCGACTGGCTGGCGCGCGCAGCCCAGCTCTCACGAGACAGCGGCAAAGTGCGGTTGATGATTATATGGAACGCTGACTTCCGGCAGTGGGATGACGACCCGCAAGCCGGCTACTCGATCTTCCGCCCGAATGGCGAATGCCGCGCCTGTGGCACGCTGCGCGCCGTCATGGGCCGCTAGGGATTTTGGAGTCACGGTTTTAGATTTGGGATTGCGGATGGGGGGATATCGACGGTTTTGGAGTTGACGATTGACGACTGACTGTTGATCTTCAAGCGGAAGTCCAAAATCGCACGGTGTCGAAATCCAAAGTCCCAAATCAAAACCCGACATTGAGATGTGCGGGATCATCGGCTACATCGGCCCGCGTGATGCAGCGCCCATCATCCTGAACGGGCTGCGGCGTCTGGAGTATCGCGGCTACGATTCGGCAGGGATTGCCGTGCTGGGCGCCGGCGGCATCGCTATTCAGCGCGCCGTCGGCAAGCTGTCCAACCTGGAGGCGCAAATCCGGCCGGCGATGAGCAACGCGGCATTGCCCGTGCAAACCGGCATCGGCCACACCCGCTGGGCGACGCACGGCGCTCCCAGTGAACGCAACGCCCACCCGCACGTGAGCGCCGATGGCAACGTGGCCGTCGTGCACAACGGCATCGTCGAAAACTTCGCCGAACTGCGGCGCGAGCTGCAAGCGGAGGGCGTTGTCTTCCACAGCGACACCGACACCGAGACGATCGTTCATCTGGTCGATCGGTATCTGCGCGCCGGCCAGAGCTTTGAACAGGCCGCTCACACTGCAATTGCGCAATTGCGCGGCGCCCAGGCTATTGTGCTCATGTCTGCGCAAGAGCCGGGCACGCTGATCGCAGCCCGCGTCGGCAACGCCGGCGGCGTGTCGATCGGCCTGGGCGACTCAGATGGCGAGATGTTTGTCGCCTCTGACATCCCCGGCATCCTCGAACACACCCGGCGCATCATCTTCCTGGACAGCCACGACGTTGCGGTTGTGAGGCCCGGCCAGGCGCAGATTCGCCGGCTGAACGGGGAGCCTGTGAGCCGGCCGGCCCAGGTCATTGCATGGGACCCGGTATCCGCCGAAAAGGGCGAATACCGGCATTTCATGCAAAAAGAGATTTACGAACAGGCGCGCGCCATCACCGACACCCTGCGCGGCCGGGTGGACTTTGAAACCGGCGCGGTCACGCTGGAAGACCTGACCGTGTCGCCGGAGCAGGCCAATCGGCTTCAACGTCTCTACACGGTCGCCTGTGGCACATCCGCGCATTCGGGGCTGATCGGCAAGTTCCTGATCGAGAAGCTGGCGCGCCTCTCTGTCGAGGTGGACTATGGCTCCGAATTCCGCTATCGCGATCCGATGATCGGCGCGCACTGCGCCGCGCTGGGCATTACCCAGTCTGGCGAAACCGCCGACACGCTGGCGGCCATGCAGGAAGCGCGCCACAAAGGCGCGCAGGTGTGGAGCATTGTCAATGCCATCGGCTCACAGGCGCAGCGCACATCTGACGGGCATATCCTGATGCGCGCCGGCCCGGAAATCGGCGTGGCCAGCACCAAAGCGTTCACCACCTCGGTGGTGGATCAGTATCTGCTGGCATGTTATCTGGGCCGGCAACGATTCCCCGATTCGACAAGCGGGCCGGCCCACGCCCACGACCTGGCCTGCCTGCCCAGCCTGGTCAGCCGCGCGCTGGAACCAAACCCGCTCTACGACGACCTGGCGAATCTCTTCCACCATTGCGAGCACTTCCTCTACCTGGGTCGCGGCATCAACTACCCGGTCGCGCTGGAAGGCGCGCTCAAACTGAAAGAGATCTCGTACATCCACGCCGAGGGCTACCCGGCCGGCGAGATGAAGCACGGCCCGATCGCGCTGATTGACGAGCAGATGCCGGTTGTGTGCATCGCTGTGCAAGACGCGGTGTACGACAAAATGATCTCGCAGATTGAGCAGGTCAAGGCGCGCAATGGCATTGTGATCGCGGTGGCCACAGAAGGCGACACCCTCATCCCCAGCAAAGCCGATTACGTGCTGTGGGTTCCCGAAGCCCCTGCCCTGCTCACACCGGTGTTGACCGCCATCCCGTTGCAACGCCTGGCCTATCACCTCGCCATCCGGCGCGGGTGCGACGTCGATCAACCGCGCAACCTGGCCAAGAGCGTCACCGTCGAATGACCCCTTGAACATCATCTGGCTGGCTCCATTTGCCTATGCGCCCAAAGCGACGGTGAGCGCGCGCATGATGCCGATGGCAGCCGCGCTATGCCGGCGGGGACACAACGTCATCACACTCATCCCTCCCTACGATAACCCGGCGGATAGCGGCAAACAGTGGCAGCGCGCGGGCGTGCGTGTCGAGAACATGCGCCTGCCGCGCCTCGGGGGCGGCAGTTACACCATTTTGTGGCTGGCCTGGCAACTGGCGCGCCGAACACGCCGGCTTCAGCCGGATGTGCTTCACGTCTTCAAGCCGGTTGGCCCCGGCGCGTTGGCGATGGCGCTGTTGCGGCGCTGGGCGCCGCGCATCCCGATCCTGGTGGACAACGACGATTGGGAAGGGGCCGGCGGCTGGCTCGATGTCAATCCTTATCCCCCCCTGCAAAAGCGCGTGCTGGCGTGGCAGGAGCGCTGGTGTCTGCAACAGGCGCGCGCCGTCACCTGCGCCAGCGATGTGTTGATGGCGCGCACGTGCCTGCTGGCCGGCGACAAGCCGATGGCGCTGCTGCCCAACGGCCCCGACAATGCGCTGCGCGAAATTGTGGCGCGGGCCGAATTGCGCCGCGATGCCCTGCGAGACGCTTTTGGATGGCGCAACGCGCACGTGCTGATCTACGCCGGCACCGTGCCGCTCAACCACGACCTGGACATCGCGGTGCGCGCTATTGCTGCCATGCGCGCCGATATTCCCAACCTGAAGTGGGTCATCATTGCCACAGGCGACGGCCTGCCTTCGCTTCGGGAGGCCATCCAACAGGCCGGGTTGGCGGCGTTTGCGGAATATCACGGCTTCATGCCGCACGACCACCTGGTAGAGCGATTGGTGGCCGCCGATATCGCGCTCTATCCATACCGCGACAGCAACATCAACCGGGCCAAGTGCTCCGGCAAAGTGATCGACTACATGGCTTGCGGCAAGCCGATGGTGGTGAGCGATGTGGGCATGAATCGTCACTATGTCGAAGACGGCATCAGCGGCTTGCTGACGAGGCCGGGCGACGCCGAAGCATTTGCGTCGGCATTGGCGCGACTGGCGCGCGACCCGCTCTGGGCCGGCGGGCTGGGCCGCGCGGCGCAGGGCCGGCTGTGGGAGCATTTCGGGTGGGATGGCCGGGTTGCCGCGCTAGAGACGCTCTATCGAGCAGCAAGGCAGGAAGAAGGCGCGTCGTCTTCGGGCCGGTAGGCGGAAGCGGGTGATTCAGCGGGTCTGGGGCCGCGAGTCAGGCGCCGCGCAGCCGATGCCACTGCTTTTTGCAGGCCGCTCTCGTGGCATGGTGGCGATAGAGCCGGCTTGACTGCGAGTCTTGTGGGTCTTTGGACAGGCTTCTAGATGGGAACACATACTGCCACAGCCACTCGCGGTGAGCGTCGCGCCAGGGCGTACGGCAGATCGACATAGCCATGTCCTCTGGCCAGGTCGCGCTCGTGGAGGTGTTTGACGCGCGCCAGGTGTTCCTGAAGTGGCGCGACAAGACTGGCCGGCAGCATCGTCACGCGATCCTTCTCACCTTTGCCGTCGCGCACGATGATCTGGCTTTGGGCGAAGTCGATATCCTTGACGCGCAGCCGCAGGCATTCCATCAGGCGCAGTCCGCTGCCATAGAGCAGACGCGCCATAAGCTGATACTCGTCCGGGATGACTTGTATAATCCTTGAGACTTCCTCTTTGGTCAGCACGGTGGGCAGATGGGCGGGCTTTTGGGCGCGCGCCATGTTCAGCGAATCGAGGGCCGGGTCATCGCGGTGGAGGACGTTGCGATACAGAAACAGCAGTGCCGCGAGTGCCTGATTTTGCGTCGAGGCAGCGACACGCGCGCGGGGTGCCAGGTGAGTCAGAAAGGCTTCGATTTCAGGCCGGCCCATGTCATTGGGATGGCGTTTGCCGTGGAAGAGGATAAAGCGTTTGATCCAGAGGACGTAACTCTCCTCGGTGCGATAGGAGTAGTGCTTGAGGCGAATGGCGTCGCGCACCTGGTCGAGCAGCTTTTTGGGACGAGCCGGATTGGAGGGTGAAAGCGTTGAATCACCCATATGCGGATTATACAGAAACAAAGGCCGATTCGAGTCTGCATAACACAGGAAATCGGCTGATTTAGGCCGACCCTAGTCAGCCTAAATCGGCAGGTGATTTAGTCTGTCTAATACTTGTTGGGCGGCACTATCAGTCCGTCGTTCAAGGCACATGTATTAAAAGTCTTAGGGGTTTTGTTGTTTTGATATGTTGACTCTCTATCACGGCAGCGGTGCAACCGATTTTGATTTGCATGACGAGCCATTTAGCGATGAGCAGTGGAAAAGAATTAAGCAAGCCACTTGCAGGCTGTTGCAGGCAAGAGGAGCCGATAAGGCTGTCGAACTACTCGAAAAACTGCCTTTTAGCCTTTTTGACGCCACAAATGGTTTTGGGGATGAGTTCAGCGTACTTATCGCTTATCTTCCGTTTGAACCGTATCTACAACTTTCAGAAACTTATAAGGATTACCATATCGCAAGCGCCGCCTCTAAAATCTCGGAAACCCTCTTAGAGACGTGTTCACGTTATGCAAGATTCGTAGTTGTGGGTTTGGACACCAATTTTGTCCCAGAGCCAGTTGTAACGCCAACTTTGCAGGTAACTTCGCAAGCGGTGGAACGAGCGTTAGCAGACGCGGAACAACTCATTAGGACACGCGATGCGATTAGCGGCGTAGATAGATTGCATACTGCTTTTCACGGCTATCTCCGTGCAGTAGTAATGAAGATGGGAGTAGAGCCTGATAAAGACGCAGGTACAACCCAACTTTTCAAGATAATCAGAGAAAATCATCCTGCCTTCAGTGAAAGTTTAACTAAAACCGAAGAAGTGACTAAAATCCTTCGAGCAACAGCGACAATACTGGATGCTCTCAATCCCATCAGGAATCGCACAAGCATTGCACACCCTAATGAAAACCTAATTGAAGAGCCAGAGGCAATGTTGGTCATAAACACAATAAGAACGCTTCTACATTATCTAAACGCTAAAATCGGCAATGGGTAGCCGCCCAACCCACGCTTCCACCTGACGCCGCTCCGCTGCGCTTCGCGGCGCAGGTGAAGCGCAGGCCGTTAGCCTGCCTCTCGCATTAATAATCGGTGAGCCAAATGGAAGTCTTGCTTCCTCATATTTCAAAGTGGTTCGTGGATAAGCAAGAGCATTTCACGGCTTTTGCGCAAGCAGATAGCCGCATTGAAGGCTGGTTCAAGGCAGAGTTGCTTGTCCTATTCAAC
>DAOUDB010000359.1:0-9263 GCA_034431495.1 Thermoflexales bacterium | reverse complement strand
CGCAGCAACACGCTGCGCCGCTGCCGCTTCGCCTCAGCGCCCATAGTGCCAACACGCTGCTGCTGGCGCTGGTTATGGCGGCGCTGGTGCTGACCCACAACGTGTCGGCCATGCTCTTTGCGCCGTTCATCGTGATCTATGCGCTGGCGGCGGTCTGGCGCGAGCGGCGCGCGCCGGCGTGGCCGTTGATTCGCCTCGCGCTGGCCGCTCTGCTGGCAGTCTTGCTCAGCGCCTGGTTCTGGCTGCCGGCGCTGGGCGATGCCTCGTTGGTCCAGCTTGGTGATCAGACTACCGGCTACTTTCATTTTGCCAACCACTTTCGCGGTGCGGATCTGGTTCAGCCGGCGTTGATCTTCGATTACGGCGCATCGCCCTTTGCGATGGGGCTGGCGCAGGCGGCGCTGGCTGTGGCCGGCGCCGTGTTGTGCATGGCGCGCGCGCTGCGCACGCGCCATTTCCCCGTTGATCGCCTGGTGTGGCTGGTTCTGTTTGCCGTAGCAACCTGGATGATTACCCCGCTCTCGCGCATCGTGTGGGAGACGGCGCCGCTATTGCCCCTTGCCCAGTTCCCGTGGCGTTTTCTGTCCGTTCAAGCGCTTTTCGCTGCCTTGCTGGCCGGCAGCCTTGTGTTTCAGAACACAGAGCACAGAACACAGACACCGGCACACGCGACACGCAACACGCAAATCTCAAATCCAAAATCCCAAATCCAAAATCCAACATCGCACATCCAACATCCCAGATGGGTTGTTTTGGCCTTGCTTGTGCTGCTGGTTGTGCAGTCGATCCCCGGCCTGCCCAATGAGCGCCTGAATGTGCGCGCCGAAGATGTCACGCCAGAGTCTCTAAAGCTGTACGAGTGGTTCACCGGCAACATCGGCACGACCATTCGCGCCGAATATCTCCCGCTGACGGTGCAGCCGCGTCCGTTCACCGGCCCCGATGTGGTGGGTGTGCCGCGTCGAGCACTTGCGCTGTCGGGCAGTGTCACAGGCTCGGCGCTGGAGGAGGAATCCCCTGCGCGTCAGGTGTGGCGTGTGACGGTGGACAGTGACGCCGCAACGTTTGTCCTGCCGCTGTTGTACTGGCCGGCCTGGCGCGCTCGCATCGTAGGCGGCCCGGAAATCGAACTCAGTCCGTTTGTGGGGTCGGGGTGGGCGCAGATGTCGCTGCCGCGCGGGGAGCACCGTGTCGAGGTCTGGCTCGATGCCACGCCCTTGCAGCGCGTTGGAGAGGCGGTCTCGCTGCTGGCTGCGTTGCTGATCGGTGGACTGGTGGCGCTGGCAGCCATGCTGTGGGCGCGCCAGCGGGGATGGCACTATGCCGGCCGGCATGTTGCCCGCTGGGCTGCGCTGGGTCTCGCGGCGGGTCTGGCGCTTGTGGTGACGGCGCTGCTGGTGCGCTGGCTCAATCCCCCCGGCGCAGACGCTGCGCCGATGCAAACGCTGGACTTTGCTGGCCGGCCGTTCCCCCATCGCGGGCCGCTGACCTTTGTTGATGCGGCGGGGCAGACCTATACCCTGACACAGGCGCTTGTGTCGCCGGCGCGTGTCAGGGCCGGCGATGTCTTCACGTTGACAACCCGGTGGGAGGGTGGACGCGCGCCGGCTCAGGTCGGCGTGCAACAACTCTTGCCGCAGGGCGGATATTTTGCTTTGCTGTTTCGCTACGCGCGCGAGGTGTCGTTTGGCCCGCCGGCCCTCAGTGCGCATCGCGCCTTGTCCGATGCGCTGCCTGGCCCCATGCCGCTCACGCTTGTCGCGCGCGATGCGTCGGGCCGGCCCCTGACCCCGACGGTGGCAGCCGGCGAGCATGAGGGCCGGGCGATTCTGGCCGGCCTGGTGATCTCCGAGAGCCAGAGCAGCCGGCCCGACTCCATCATCCGCACGTTCCCAAACGGCATCGTCTTGCGCCATGTGGACTGGTTCCACACCGGCGAGCGCAATATCTGCATCCGTTTGACGTGGTCCACCACCCGCCCCCGCCCCGACGCGCTGAAAGTCGCCCTGCGTCTGCGCGGCGCCGATGGGCGTGAGATCGCCAGCGCGGATGGTGAGGCTCAAGGTGGTCTGGCGCCCACCTGGGCGTGGCCGGTCGATGCCCCGGTGGGTGATAACTACTGTGTGGATCTGCTCGACACACTTGGCGTGGGTGAGCCGTACACGTTGCTGGTGCGCTGGTATCGACTGCGCGACAACCACACCGAAGGCGAGATTACGCTGGTCGGCGAACGCACCCAGGGCCAGTGGGATGTGCATCTGCCCACGCTGGTCATGACCACGCATCGCTGGCAGCCGCCGGCCATGCAGACGCCCAGCGCGGCGCTCTTTGCAGAGGCGATCCGCTTGCTCGGATACGATCTGCTGACCGGCACGCAGTCACTCAGCCTGACCCTGCACTGGCAGGCCCAAAAGCCCATCACGCAGGACTACAAGCTATTCGTTCATCTTGCGCCGATGGAGCGCCCCGAGCCGCTGCGGCAGATCGACCGCTTGACCCGCGATGGGTTGTATCCCACCGGCGTGTGGCAGCCGGGCGAAGTGGTAAGCGATAGCGTGGCGCTCGACCTGACCGGCTTGCCGCCGGCCCGATATCGGCTGGCTATCGGCTGGTACGATCCGAACACGCTGGCTCGCTTGCCGGCCAGCAATGCCGGCCAGCCTGTGCCAGATGACTGGCTGGCGCTGGCCGAGATCGATCTGACGCGCGAGCCGGGGGCAGGAGAAAAGCCGTGAAGCGCATGACATTGGCGCTGGCGACGCTGGTCGTGCTGACGATTGCGCCGGCTTGCGGCGCGCCGCTTGCTCCCTTGCCCACAGTCAAAATCGCGCTGGTAGCCCCGTTCGAGGGCCGCTTTGCCGCCGTGGGCTACGAAGCCTTCCCGGCCATGCGTATCGCCTTGCGCGAGCAGATCGCAGCCGGCGGCATCGGCGGATACCAGGTCGAGTTTGTGGCCTATAACGACAATGCTGATCCGGCACAGGCCGCGCGCATGGCGCGCAACGTCGCGTCGGACGAATCGGTCGTGGCAGTGATCGGGCACTACCGGCTGGACACCACGCTGGCCGCGCTGGCGGTCTATACCCAGGCCGGGTTGCCGGTGGTTGCGCCAGGCGTTCCGGCAGACTTGCTGCCCGCGCATCCGTTGCTGTTTCGCATGGGCGCTCCGACTGCGCACTTGCGCGCCCCAGAGTTTTGCCGGATCGACGATCGTTTGCGGCAAGAGATCCTGGCCGTTTTGCCTGATCTGCAATCGCAGGGGGTGAAACGCTTGTTTGCGATGCGCGTGGCCGGCGGCTGCTTTGCCACAGACGCGCCCTACCCACAGGACTGGCCGGCTGCACAACGCGCCTTGTCTGCTTTTCCAGATGTGTCGGGCGGATTTGCGCCCGGCCCACGCGCGATCACGGCCTATGACGCCACTCGCCTGATTCTGACCGCCTTGCAGGCAGAGGTGCGGGCCGGCCGTCGGCCTGGCCGGGCAGAGTTGGCCCATGCGCTGCGCACGACAACCCACGCCGGTTTGCTTGGCCCGATTCGATTCGACTCGCAGGGCATGATCGTGGACCCTCCAGTGTGGGTGTATCGATTCGACCGGTCGGGCGAACCGCTGCTGATGCGCTAGAGGCGGTTCACACAGCCGATGCCCCCGATTAGCGCGGGCATCGGGTTTACAATGATTCTCGAGTATGAGCACGGGTAGCCGGAAATCGGTGCGACGACGGGCGATGTGGCTGACCGGCTTTGTCGCCGGCCTGGCTGTCCTGGCGCTCGCGGTGGCCTGGCTCAATGGGCTGGAGCAGCCGCCGCTCGATGATGTTGTGCCGGCCCCGCCGCCTCTGGAACCTATCGTGAGCGCCATTGATTCAGCTGCTTGCCGGGATCGGGCCGTTGGCGCGCAATATGCGATGGTGTGTGTGGATTCGCAATTGCTGAACACAGACGACCCCGCCGCGTGCGATCCTTTTGGCGGGCCGTATCAGATCATCGTTTGTCCCGACCCATCGCAGATCGCGATGGGCGACACGCGTCCGACCATTGCCGCCGGCGGGGGAAGTGTGATCCTGCCCTTGCCACCGGCGGGGACCTCGTCCCCCGCTGATCTGGTGACCACGCCAGAGGTTATCGAGCGCTCTACCCCGGTGCTGGCTGATCTGGATGTGGAGGAGCCTGCGCCTCAAGAAGATACGGATAGCATTGGCGCTACCCCCGAACTGCCTGAGACATCCGGCGAGTTGCCGCAACCGGCAACACCCCTGCCCGATCCGCCGCAATCGCCTCCTGGTCTGGCGGAACCGGTCCCTGGCGAGCCGGGTGACGATCAGCCGGTTTCGACACCGGGCAATGTAACGATTGTTACGCCGATGCCCACTGCGACCTTGCCACAGCCCGAACCGAAGCCCGACCTTGTGGCGGTGACGGTGACGATGACGGTGACGGTGACACCTTCCGCCAGCCCGGATGTCACGCCTACACCGGCTGTAGACGTCAGCCCCACTCCTACCCCGTCTCCAGTCATCACATTGCCGGACGAGGGCTACGTGCTGACCGGCGTCGGGCAACAGACCACGCCGGGGCTGGTACTCACTTCTACCCGGCTCCTGCTGGTCAGGTTGACGTACAACGGCGCAGGCAGTGTGGCGGTGTCGGTGCGTGGCGCGGCTGACTCAGCTGGCCGACTCATGCTGCAAGCTGCCGGTCTGCCGGAAAAGAGCGGCGTGATCGATATACCGAGCGCCGGCGTCTATTTCATTGAAGTGAGCACAACCTCTGGCGGTTCCTGGACTCTGACAGTGAGCCAGCCGGTTCCACCGCCGCAGACGCCTTTCACCTCTCCAAGCAGTCCCTTGACTGGCCGGGGCGATCAGGCTGCCGGCTTTGTGCGACTGCACAGCGGAGTGATTGCAATCCGCTTCGAGCACGCCGCGACTGGCAACTTTGCTGTGACATTGTACGATGCCGAAACAGGCCGGCAGGTTGAGTCGCCGCTGGTGCAGGCGATTGGACCCTTTCAACAGACTGTGACGATCCCGATTCCGCGCGAAGGCATCTACATTTTCGACGTGACGGCCACCGATGCATGGTCGATCACGATCCAGTAACGCCGACGTAACCGCGTTTGTCCAACCCGGCCTGCGCTGCTTGCCCCACAGTCGGTTCTCGATAGCGTACGAAGGCTTGTGCGCCGCGTTTTTGGCGCAAATTCGGCGCTATAGATCGAACGGCAATCGTAGGGCAGGATTGCCACCCCTATGGTACACTGCCCTTGTCGCACGCCTGCTCATCATCAAGAGCGTCGCTGCTCGCTCATCAAGGGCAGGTCACGCGCGGGGAACGCTTGGTCTGCCGCTGTGACAATAAGGATGGGACTTCGATGATCAGGTTCAAGCCTCGACAAACAAGGATTCGTGGATCAACGGTTCTCCTCGTTTGTCTCGCTTTAGCGATGACGGCTGCCGTCGTCACCGTGATCGTCGCCGCCTCAGGCAGACAGACTCGCTGGATCGGCAACATTGCCGTCACGGCGGATCAGTTTGTCTATCTGGGAGACGGAAAAACATATGCCTCGGGCAATGTGCAGTTAGGCGACAAGCTGCTGTTGTCCGGCGCTGACGATCAAGTCGTCTTCGACAGCGAGACGTTGACCGGTCAGGGCACGCTTAAGCTGACCGATGGCAACCTGGAGTTGTTCAGTGGCCCGTTCACCGCGTCGGGCAAGACTGGGCTCGCCAAACCAGGGCCAACGGCCAGTTCCAAGCTCAACCGCATTGCCGGCTTTGCGGTAGCCAGACCGGCCTCCATCACCTACGTGAACATCCCTGCAGGAACAGCAGGTGGCACGGGTGACATCGTCATTGCCGCTCCGGGCGTGACGAAGGTGTCCTCCGTCAACTTCCTGTTGCAGCCAGGCGCTCTGTTCGCGGGCGAAGTGCCGCCGATGGAGTTCGATCTTGCCGGCGTCATTCTCCAGATTCCTGAAGGCGCGCAAATGACCGAAAACGGCATTTATGCGTCGAAGGTTACGCTCCAAATGCCCCCCGAATTGGGTGGTCAGACCACGGTCCTGACCGGGTTCGGGATCACCACCGAAGGCCTGCTGCTGAGCGCGGGCAACGGTGAGATCACGCTGCCCGATATGTGGATCGGTGATGGCGACTACATCAAGATGTCGGGCATGAAAGGCAAGCTGGTGTATGACGTTCAGGCAGACACTTACTTGTTCAATGTAGCCGGAACGCTCGACGTGATGCTGCCGGACAACATGGTGTCCACTCAGGTCCATCTTGAATTGACCTCCGATGGCTACGGCGCGCAGATCATGGGCCACGCGCCCGGATTTGAGCTGAACGTCGCCGGTGGGTTGATGAAGCTGGGCGAAGTGAACATCACCGGCTACGGCTTGACTGCCAAGACGGCTCAGTTCGCGCTTCCCGCCGATCTGGGCGGTGCGTCCATGGCAGTGACCGATGTCTACATCGACGCGGAGGGTCTGAGCGTTGGCAGCGGCGACTTCGCCATCCCGGACATGATGCTGGCCGACGGCCTGGGCATCAGCGGCGCCAGGGCGCAGTTGTCCGTAATCAACGGTCAGTATGCGCTGGCGGCTCAGGGCACCTTGAATGTGGTGTTGCCGGAGAACACCGAGGCGACCGCCATCACGTTCATGATGTCCAACGATGGGGCAATCACGGGCGCAGTAGATGGTCTCAAGCTCAATTTGGGCGGCGCGGTGCTCGAATTGGGCGCAGTGAAGCTCGGCAGCGAAGGGCTGACCAGCGAATCGGCCATGATCACAGTCCCGCCGGAACTGGGCGGACTGTCCGCCGCGGTCGATCAGGTGGTCATCGGCGCTGACGGGTTGTCATTCGGCTCGGCTGGCCTCAACGTGACCCTGCCGGACATGATGCTTGGCGACGGGCTGGGCTTCGTCAACAATATGGCGAAAGTCAGCCTGGTCGAGGGTGGGCAGAAGTTCGCTCTCAACGTGAACTCGACGCTGGTTGCTGGCACGGATAGCGAACCGGTGACGTTCGCTATGACCGCCAATCCGGATGGTAGCGTCGAGATGAACGGATCGATGGGCGGGCTGACGCTTGACCTCGGCGGCGTCCTGATCGGCATGAAGAACGTTGCCATTACCACCGAGGGTGTTATGGCAGAAATGGCGAGTGTCACTCTGCCGGCTGAACTTGGTGGCGCCACCATCGTCCAGCGCGACATCAGCCTCACGGCTGACGGGCTGAGCGCAGGAGGCGCCAGCTTCATGTTGCCTGACATGGTGCTGGCGGAAGGCCTGTCGATCACAGGTGTGCGCGCAGACATGTCTGCCGAAGGCATGACTGCAGAAGGTTCGCTGAACGTTGTGCTGCCCGGAAACGAGACCGCGACAAGTGTCGCGCTCAAGATGGGCGCTGATGGTCAGTTGTCCGGTCAGGTGACGGGTCTGAAGCTGGATGTCGGCGGCCCGGTGCTGGAGTTGGGAACGGCCATGCTGACCAACGAAGGCTTGAGCGCCGATGCAGCCATGATCACGTTGCCGCCAGAATTGGGCGGTTTGTCCGCGATGGTGGACCAGGTTGTGATCGATGCCAACGGATTGTCGTTCGGCACAGCCGGCCTCAACATCATCCTGCCTGAAATGCCGTTGGGCGAGGGCCTCGCCTTCACCGGCGGCACGGCGCAACTGAAGGTGGTGAACGGGGCAGCAGGTCAAACCTATGCCATGGACGTCGCCTCGTCGTTGAGCATCGGCGAAACGAGCGAGTCGATCAAGTTCACCATGTCGGCGATGCCGGATGGCAGCGTGTCGATTGCCGGGGCCATGAGCGGCCTGGGCATTGACATCGGCGGCGTGGTGCTCAGCCTGATCGATGTGTCGATCTCCAACAACGGTCTGGCCGCTTCGGCGGCTACGGTGGCGCTGCCGGCAGAGCTTGGCGGTGGCATGACCGCTGTCAAGGACATCAGCATCACCGGTGAAGGCTTGAGCGTCGGCGGCGGCAGCCTGGTGTTGCCAGAGATCGTGCTGGCTGACGGTGCGATCGCCATCAGCAATGCTACGGCTGACATCGCAGTCGTCGACGGCGCCTACGGCTTTGCGGCCAAGGGCACCCTGACGACCAACCTGCCCGATATGGTTCAGACTGCGGATGTCGCGTTCTCCATCGGTGCGGATGGCCAGATTCAAGGCTCGGTCTCCGGGCTGAAGCTGAATCTGGGCGGCGTGACCCTGGCGCTGGGCGAAACCAAGCTCAACAGCGAGGGCCTGACGGCCGCGAGCGCAAGCATCCGAGTGCCGTTCCTCTTCTCCGCCTCTGTGTCCGATGTGTCCATCGGCGCGAATGGCCTCTCGTTCGGGTCTGGCGACCTGAGCGTGTCATTGCCGGACATCATGATCAACTCTGGCTTCGGCTTCACCAAGAACGAGCTGGCGATCAGCTTGAGCGACGCCGGGGCAGTGGTCACGATTGATTCGACGATGATCGCGGAGAGCGAGCAGCGGCCTGTGCGGCTGACCTTCAACGCTACCGGCAACGGTATGGCGGCGGCCGGCAATCCGAGCTTCATGATCAATCTGGGCGGCCTAACTGTGACGCTCAGCGATATGAGCATGCAGAACTGATGAGCAATGCAGCGACGCCACGGCATGCGGCCGTGACTGCCTGAGTGAGCCTTCTCCCCGGCACACAGGTTGCCCAGGACGCTCAGGCGGGGATGCGCAGGTGAGGAACCGGGCGCGGCAGTTTCGAAAGCTGCCGCGCCCGCGCTTTTTGTGGCGTGTTGCGCGGCCGCGCTCGATGCCATCAAGAATCGCGGGGGAATGCGCGCGCTGCCAATTGCGCGCGCAGCCCTGTGTGGCGCGCAGAGCGCCCGGCCTCTCGCAGAGTGCGTTGTGGCACCTCATAGCCGACTTGGGCCGCGTCGGCTTGCGCCGCCGGCCCATTACGCACCGCAATCGCCAATGCTTTCATGCTGCCCACCAGAACTACCAGCCTGCGCGCCCGTGTCACTGCTGTGTATATGAGCTTGCGTTCGAGCAGCGGATAGTGCTGCATGGTCAGCGGGATGACGCAGGCCGGATACTCGCTCCCCTGCGACTTGTGAATGCTAATAGCATATGCCAGCGCCAGCTCATCCAACTCGATGAAGTCGTACTCAGCATCCCGGCCCTCATCCAGCCGCACAGACACCGTTTGTTTTTCAAGACGGATCGCGCGGATCACGCCGGTGTCGCCGTTGAACACCTCGCGGTCATAATTGTT
>DAOUDB010000358.1:0-7563 GCA_034431495.1 Thermoflexales bacterium | reverse complement strand
TTCATCTTCCTGGCCGTTGAAGACAGTCTTGAAGTTGAAGAAGGTCTGTTGCAGCGCGATTCCGGCATGCGATGAAAAGGCGCGCATGGCTTCCACTTTGCGCGCCTGTGCGATGCCGCAATGCGGACAGGGTTTCAGGACGCCCTGCTCATCTAGCACAAAACGCCGGTTCTTGCAATAGGCGCAGTCTGGCCCACCATCTGCCGGGGGCACGTGCGCATCGGGATTGCTCAACGCCCCGAGTTCAGTGTCGGTCGCCATGCGATTGCTCCTCTTGCGCTTTGCGGCGGGCGCGTTCTGCAATACGCTGGCGAGCGCGCTCGCGAGCGGCGGCGCGCTCTTCCTCGGTGGCTTCTTCAACCTGGGCGCGCCGGATGAGTCCGCCGCTTCGCCGGATGGAAGATGGTTCTTTTTCTCTGCCACGGGTTGCCCTTGCTGCCCCGGCCGGCTGTCTGGTCTGCGGCGGGGCGGTCAGCACTTTCCTGATGTAATTCCAGTTTAGCGCATTGGCAGCCGCTGCTGCATCGAAGGCCTGTGCCCATTGCGCCTGATCGGTCACGCGGGCGGCAATCTCGTTGATCTCACGGGCCACAGCGGGGTCAAGCGTGCCCCGCCCCACCCGGCGCCGATATTCGGCAAACGCATAGCGCGCCGTTTCATTCGCCGGCTGCGGGATAAACAGATCGGGCGATGGATTCTCAACGATCTTGCGCACATAGCGCCAATCACGCTTGTTTTGCTTCAGCGCGTACTCGAAGGCAGCCTGCCAGATCGTCACATCGGCGACCTCGGCGGCGAGGGTGGCTATTTCGGCGGCCACGTGCGCAGTGGGGGGCAGACCAAACGCAGACTCGTAAAGCTGGATGATCTGCCGGCTGAGCAGGTCGGGAGCGCTTTGTTCGCGCAGGAGCGCAAGCTGGGCCTCCTCCTCCTCGGCCAGCAGCGCGATCAGTCCGCTTACATCTGGATGGTCGGGCCGTACAATGCGCTTCAGCGCCTGCACGGTTGCGCGATTGCCAAACAGGCCGGCTGCCACGCGGATGATCTCGAATTCGTGACCGGTCGGCCAGCGGCTGGCCAGTTCTCGAAAAGCGATCACTTCATCGGGCGGGGGAGCACTGCGCGCGATGACACTCTGGTAGTACAGGCTGGGAGAGGCAGGCGGCTTTTGCGTCACGACGCCGGCGCATTCGCGCAATGAACGAGCCGGCGCCCGCTTCGGGCGCGGCGTGCGCAGCGCCTCGCGCACAGCGCCCAGCAGCTCATCCGGCGTGTAACCCTGGGCCAACCACTCGCGCAGCAGCGCCATGTCTGCATCGCCGGCCGGATACGCTTCAATGCCTTCCAGCTTTTCGATCTCGGCGGCGAGCTGTGATAGCGCCTGTCGCGCAGCGTCAGCCGGCCCACGCTGGCCGGCCCGCGCGGTGGCCAGGGTCGCCTCCAGCGATTCGATAGCGACGCGACTGTCGGCATTGTTGGCAAAGTAGCGCGGGTGATCCGGATTGATCGCGGTGGTCACCAGCAGGGTGCCCCGCGCGACAGCCCGCTGCAGGGCCGCCTCCAACGCGATGCCGGGCACAATGCCGAGACCGTGCTTGAGCGCCGGGTGCGCCGCCAACTCGTCGCGTGTGATCGAGGCGGCCGGCGACTGCTTCAACTCCAGCAGACGCAGGGAGACCAGGCTGACTTTCAGTTCGGCCAGGTCATCGATCTCTGCCAGCGCATTGCGAATCAAATCGTCGATCACAGTTGAATCTTCTCGCGGGCCAGATTCTTGAACGAAGTCAGGCGCTTGTCGAAGAACAGGGTGGCCTTGCCGGTGGGGCCGTTGCGGTTCTTGGCCACGCTGATCTCCGCGATGTTCTTGAACTCGGTGTCGGGGTTGTAGATCTCGTCGCGGTAGATGAACATCACGATGTCTGAGTCTTGCTCGATGGAACCGCTCTCGCGCAGATCGCTTAGCATGGGGCGCTTGTCACTGCGCTG
Organism: Thermoflexales bacterium; assembly: GCA_034431495.1. GTDB lineage: Bacteria > Chloroflexota > Anaerolineae > J036 > Brachytrichaceae > Roseilinea. The sequence continues at coordinate 5,577 of DAOUDB010000358.1, read as the reverse complement.
CTCGACCAGGCGCGACAACTGGCTGCCGGCCACAATCGGCACCTTCAACTCGCGCGCGATGCTCTTCAGTGAGCGCGAGATGTACGAAATCTCCTGCACTCGATTGTCGCTGCGCCCACCCATCTCGGCCTGCATCAGTTGCAGGTAATCCACGATGATGAGGTCCAGCCCATACTCCTGATAGATGCGGCGCGACTTCACGCGCAGGTCCAGCGGGCTGAGCGATGGCGTGTCATCCAGGAAGACATACAGATCGGACATCTGCATGCACACCCTGGTCAGGCCGGCCCACTCTTCATCCTTCAGATCACCGATGCGCAGACGCTGCGAATCGATGCCCGTCTCCGAGGCGACAAAACGCTGCACCAGTTGCTCGTTGCCCATCTCCAGACTGAAGATGGCGACACGTTGGCGATGCCGAAAGGCGGCGTGGTAGCCAATGTTCAGCATCAGGCTCGTCTTGCCCACACCCGGCCTGGCCGCAACAATGATGAGATCACCCTTTTGCAGACCGCCGGTCAGTTTGTCGAGATCAGGATAGCCGCTCGGGATGCCCAGCGGCTCGTCTCTGTGCTCGTGCAGATACTCCACGCGCTCGAAGAACTCATCGACGGCTTTACGGATCGGCACCATCTGGCCGGCCATGCGCTGGTCTGACACGCCGAACAAAGACGCCTCGCTCTTCTCGATCACCTGCGGTACCGGCGTCATCTGGTCATACGCCAGCCGGGCGATCTCGGATGCCGACTGAATCAGCCGGCGGCGCAGCGCAAGGTCCTCCACCAGGTGCGCGTACGTCTCAACATTTAGCGCAGTCGGCACGGTGGCCGTCAGTTGCGCCAGATAGCTCTCGCCACCCACTTCCTCCAACAGATTCTGGCGGGCCAGTTCCGCCGCAACGGTCAAGAGGTCAGCCTTGTCACCCAGAGCCAGAATGGCCTGATACACCCAACCGTTCTTGACGATATAGAAATCTTCGGGGCGCAGGAAGGCAGCCACGCGCGGCGTGGCCGTTGGATCTATCAGCAATGAGCCCAGCGTTGCCTCTTCGGCTTCGACACTGTGTGGAGGGAGAACATCCGCCATGGGAGCGATGAAGGATTATACAATCGCGTATCGGATCATCCACATGCCCAAACGCGCCAGATCAGAAAAACATGCCGGCCTGCACATCGGCGCATCGTTGCACGACAGTCCGGCGCGCCCAGGCGGATGGGCAGCGTTTGCAGCGCGCGCCATCCAACACTGGGCGCCGCACATGATCGTCGGCTTTGCATTTGCCCTGCGCGCAGCCAACATCACCGGCGAAAGCCTGTGGCGCGACGAAGTGGACACCATTCGCTTCGCGTTCGTGTCGCTCGGCCAGTTGCTGGGCAACCTCACCCGCGCCGGCTTCAACGGCCCGTTCTATCACCTGCTGATGCGCGGCTGGTTGACGCTGGCCGGCGTGAACGATTTCGCCGTGCGTTACTTCTCGCTGCTGTGCGGCGTCGCCCAGGTCGCCATGATCTTCGCTCTGGTGCGCCGGCTGTTTGGCCGGCGTGTGGCCGTGATCGCAATGGGATTGAGCGCCATTGCCCCGGCGCTGATCTGGTACGGCGCCGAGGGCAAAATGTACACGCTCCAGCCGCTCCTCATTGTGACCGCGTTGTATGCGCTGCGCCGCGCGACGTGGGATGCGCGCGGATCGGCTCGCTGGTGGAGCGTGTTCGTTGTTGCAACCAGCCTGGGTTACTACACCCATCTACTCACGCCACTGTTCCTGCCGGTGGCCGGCGTCTTTGCGCTCTCATGGCTGACACACACCCGGCGCCACTGGAAGGGCGCAGCCGTCGCCCTGGGGCTATGCACCCTGCCCTATCTCCCGTTGGTGGTGTGGCAACTGCCGCTTTGGCTGCGCGGTGGAGACAGCGGGCATCTAGCCCAGCCGCTCGACGTGATGGCGCTCAGCCTGCTGTACAACTGGTCGATCGGGCTGTCGAGCCGGCCACCCTTCGACATCGGCACCCCGTCGATCTGGCTGGGCATTTTATCCTTTACAACACTTGCCGCGCTGGGGGCAGTGGCGGCCTATCAGCGCCGGCAATGGGCTGTCAACGGGGTTGTGGCATGGCTGATGCTCCCGACTGCGCTGGTGTTCCTGGTTTCGCTGCGTGTACCGGTGTTCCAGCCACGCTACCTCCTGTGGTGCGCCCCGGCGCTCTATGTGCTGGCGGCGCTGGGCGTTGCACAGCTCTGGCAACGCGGGGTGCTGCTGGCCGGCCTTACCGTAGTCTGGCTCGGCGCGTTCAGCGCATGGGGCATTGTGGCCCAGGCGGCCCAACCCATCCGCCCCGACCTGCGCGGCGCTGCGCAATATCTGGCCGCACACCTGGCGCCCGATGACAAACTCGTTTTTCAGATCCCGTACACACGCTTTGCATTCCAGTATTACCTGCCCCATTTCGCCCCCAGCCTGCCGGTGGATGCGCGCCCTGCACCTGACGACGGCCTGAGCACCCTGGCCGGCCTGCGCCAGCGCATTATGGATGGCCCCTACACCAACAACGCCGGCACGCCGGCATCGGTCGATACCGCGTTGCGCGCCCTGATCCGGCCCGATCAGCGCATCTGGCTGATCGAGGCCGAAGTGCCGTTGTGGGATGAACAAGGCCTTACGCGCATGTGGTTCGAGCAACATATGGCTTTGTCCAGCCGGCGCGACTTCCGGGGCGTCGCAGTCAGTCTGTACGAGGTTCGCCTGCCCTATCGCGTTTACCTGCCCGGCGTGACCGCTCCACCTCTGAACGCCGAAAAGACACCCGGCGAGCGGTGATATTGCGCCATGCGCGCATTGAAAAGCGCTAAAGCCCGACGAATTTAACGATTTCGCTGCGTTGTCAGGCGTATAATGGATAGGTTAAAACCCTCGCGGCATCACTGCGATCACGAGTGTGCACAACGCGCACAGCACGACACAGAACGTTCGGAACCGGCCAAACCGCACGCCGGCCCACACTGAGAAGATATGACGTCTGACAACCTGAATTCTGACCTGGCCACTGGCGATAGTTCACGTGAGATGACCACGTTGCCGGTGCTCGATCACGACACATCTGCCAACGGCAGCGACATACCGGGGGCGGATGGCGCCAATGGGGCCGGCAACGCATACGACGCATTCGGCCGCATACGCGATATCGACATCAATCACGAGATGCGGGGCGCATATCTCGACTACGCCATGAGCGTCATCGTCGCCCGCGCGCTGCCCGATGCGCGCGACGGGCTGAAACCCGTGCAGCGTCGCATCTTGTACGTCATGCACGACACCGGCGCGCGCGCCAGTGCGCCGTACCGCAAATCTGCCCGCGTGGTCGGCGATGTGCTTGGAAAATATCACCCGCACGGCGACGCTTCTGTATATGAAGCGATGGCCCGTATGGCGCAAGATTTCGCCATCCGTTACCCGCTTGTCGATGGGCAAGGCAACTTTGGCAGCGTGGACGGCGACCCGCCGGCCGCGATGCGCTACACCGAAGCCCGACTGTCGCGCATCGCCGAGGAACTGCTGACCGATCTGGACAAGGACACCGTCGACTGGATGGACAACTTCGACGGCACACTTCAGGAGCCGGTCGTGCTGCCGTCGGCCCTGCCCAACCTGTTGCTCAACGGCGCCTCCGGCATTGCCGTCGGCATGGCCACCAATATCCCACCCCACAACCTGCGCGAGTTGTGCAATGCCGTGTCGCTCCTCATCGACCGCTGGGACGACATCGACAACGTCTCGGTTGACGATCTGATGCGCATCGTGCCCGGCCCGGACTTTCCCACCGGCGCGCTCATCATCGGGCGCGAGGGCATCCAGTCGGCCTATGCCACCGGGCATGGCCGGCTGGTCATGCGTGGCGTCGCCCACATCGAAGAGATGCGCGGCGCGCGTCACCAGATCACCATCACCGAACTGCCCTACCAGGTGAACAAGGCGATGCTGATCGAGCGTATCGCCGACCTGGTGCGCGACGGGCGGATCGACGAGATCAGCGACATCCGCGATGAAAGCGACCGGCGCGGGATGCGGGTCGTCATCGAGTTGCGCCGGGGCGCGCAACCGAATCGCGTGTTGAACCGTCTGTACAAGTACACCGCCTTGCAGAGCACTTTCGGCGTGCAGTGCCTGGCGCTGGTCGACGGCCAGCCGCGCGTCATCGGCCTCAAGCGCGCGCTCATGATCTTCATCGAGCACCGGCGCGAGGTCATCCGCCGGCGCACCGAATTCGACCTGGGCAAAGCGCGCGCGCGCGCCCACATTCTGGAAGGACTGCGCATCGCGCTTGAATTTCTGGATGAAGTGATCCGCATCATCCGCGAAGCGCCCGATGCCGACACCGCCCGCATTCAACTCATGGATCGCTTCACGCTGAGCGAGGTCCAGGCGCAAGCCATTCTGGAAATGCAATTGCGCCGGCTGGCCGCGCTGGAGCGCCAGAAGATCGAAGACGAATATCAGGAAGTGCTGGCGACCATCGCGTACCTCGAAGACCTGCTGGCCAACCCGCATAAAATCCTCGGCCTCATCAAGGAGGATATGGCCCGCCTGGCGGACAAGTATGGCGACGAGCGGCGGACGCGCATTCTGCTCGATGCGCGTGAGACATTTGCCGAGGAGGAGTTGATTCCCAACAAGGCTGTGTTGATCTCGATCACCCAGCGCGGGTACATCAAGCAGACGGCCGCCGATGCCTATCGCGCCCAGGCGCGCGGGGGGCGCGGCGTCGCTGGCATGCAAACCGCCGATCAGGACGAAGTCATCTTCCTGCTGTCCGCAAAGTCGCACGACACGGTGATGTTCTTCAGCGATCGCGGCAAAGCCTATGCCCTGCGCGCCTACCAGATCCCGGAGGCCGATCGGGCCGGCAAAGGCACGTTTGTCAGCAATCTGATCTCGATCGGCGAAAACGAGCGTGTGACTTCGGCGCTGGCTATCCCGCACGAGATGCTGGCGGCGGCCGCCCAGTCGAGCAACGGCGATGACACCGGCGAGGCCGGCGACGACATCGAACATGCCGAACTCGCCATCGGCGAAATGGAAGAAGAAACGCCGGAGGATAACGGCGTAGAGGGCGGCGCTGACTCGGCGCCGGCGGCGGAATCTGCTGTGGATACGACGCCCAACCACAAACCAACGCCGTGCATCGCCATGTGCACGTTGATGGGGCGCATCAAGCGCGTCGCGCTCAGCCAGTTCACCAATATCCGCAGCACCGGCCTCAACTGCATGACGTTGCTTCCCGGCGACGAATTGACCTATGCGCGCCTGACGCCGGGCAATGGGGAGATCATTCTGGTCACCGCGCAGGGTCAGGCGCTGCGCTTCAGCGAAACGCTGGTGCGCCAGATGGGGCGAACCGCTTCCGGCGTGCGGGCGATGCGTCTCAAGAAAGAAGGCGACTACATCGCAGGGATGGAGGTGGCCGAGCCGGGCGGCGCATTGCTGACTGTGACCGAGAAAGGCTTTGGCAAGCGAACGCCGCTGGAAGAGTACAGCGTGAAGGGGCGCGGAGGCGGCGGTCTGCGCACCATGGGCGGCACGCT
>DAOUDB010000357.1:0-28455 GCA_034431495.1 Thermoflexales bacterium | reverse complement strand
CCTCGCAGGGGCTTTAATCGCAATGTAGCTGCCAACAGCTACGATCGCAACGCGGCGCGCCCCAAGCGCGTGGACGAGTTTGCGACGACGGGCACAGTGCCGGATTACAAGGACTACGAGCGGTTGCGTCGATACGTAAACCCGCAGGGCAAGATCCTGCCGCGTCGTCGCACCGGTCTGAGCGCCAAGAATCAACGGCTGTTGGCCCGCGCCATCAAGCGCGCCCGTCATCTCGCGTTGCTGCCCATCGCCGGCGCGCGGCCGTCGTGGATGTGATGTTTGCAGGAGCGGGTCTCCGATCCGCTCCCGCAGAAAGGTGAGCGAACATGGCAAAGAAGAAAGGCAATCGCGTGGTCATCAAGCTGAAAAGCGCGGAGAGCGGCCACGTGTACTGGTCTGAGAAGAACCGCAAGAACGACACCGGCCGGCTGGAGATTCGCCGCTTCGATCCCATCCTGCGCAAGCACGTGATGTACAAGGAAGAGAAGTGACGCCTCGGATTTTGGGTTTTGGATTGGGGATTTTGGATTGATGAGTCCGAATCCGAAATCTAAAATCCAAAATCCGAAATTCAAGGTCGCAGCAGTTCCGGTATCTGTGTTGGCAGATCTGCCACTTGAATCCCCGCTGCCTGCATCGCCGCGACTTTCCCCGCTGCTGTGCCCATGCCCCCCTCGATGATCGCGCCGGCGTGTCCCATGCGCTTGCCCGGCGGCGCAGCGCGGCCGGCGATGAATCCCGCTACCGGCTTCTTTACGTGATCGCGGATATAGGCCGCCGCGCGCTCTTCGTCGCTCCCGCCGATTTCGCCGATCATCACAATCTTTTCGGTTTGCGGGTCCTCGTTGAACAGCTTGATCACGTCGATAAAGTCGACGCCGTGCACCGGGTCGCCACCGATGCCTACACACGTGCTCTGGCCCATGCCGCTCATTGTTAGGGCGTGGATGACCTCGTAGGTTAGCGTGCCGCTGCGCGACACCAGCCCCACGTTGCCAGGCGTGACGATGTTGTAAGGGATAATGCCGATCTTGGCCTGGCCGGGCGTGATGAGGCCGGGGCAGTTGGGGCCGATGAGGGTCGCGCCCCGCGTGTCAAGATATGCCCGCACGCGGATCATGTCCTGCACCGGGATACCCTCGGTGATGCACACGATCAGCTTGATGCCGGCATCTGCCGCTTCCATGATTGCATCTGGGGCGAAACGGGCCGGCACGTAGATCACGCTGGTATCTGCGCCGACGGCGCGCACCGCCTGACCAACGGTGTCGAACACAGGCACGCCGTAATCCGTCTTCATGCCGCCCTTGCCGGGCGTGACGCCGCCGACCAGAATGCCGGGGCTATAGGCGTGCATCTGCCGGGCGTGAAAATCACCTTCACGGCCGGTGATGCCCTGCACAATCAATCGGGTGTTCTTGTCTGCCAGTATTGCCATGTCTTTTCAGCGTTGCTCCAATCCTCTTTGTTTCTGCGCTTGTAAGAAGGCGACGACTTCGCGCGGAAAGCCGGCAATCTCGGCAAAGGTCAATTGCGGGTCGGGCCTTTGCCAGATCCATTCCACGTTCAGCCAAAAGCCCTGCGCCGCCCGCGACCGATAGACGCCCTCGATCGGCTTGACGAGATCATACCTGCCGTTTTCGTCCAACTGGTAGAACAGCGCCCGGTGGCGGCGCGGCCGCGGGTCGATCAACCAGTATTCGGACACGCCACATTCCTCGCACTCGACATACTTTTCATCGTAGTCGCGTGTGACGCTGTCTTCCGACACCACTTCGACAGCCAGATCGGCCGGCCCGTTTAATCGTCTGTCATCCAACCGGCCCAGATGCGCGTTCGACACGTAAATCAGGTCAGCCTCGCGCGACGGGCCGTCGGGCCGGCATTTCATTTCAAAGGGCGCGCCGATCACGCGCCCCTGGTTGAAGAATTCAGCGAACAGACTGAGCAACAGGCCAAGGTAGTCGGCAATGAGTTGATGCAGGGTCGTGGGCGGCAAGTGGTAGATGATGTGGCCGTTGACCCATTCGATCAGCCGGCCCTCGGCAGACAGCGTCAAATACTCCTCATAGCTCGCAGGCTGTGAGTGGGGGAAGTCAGACTCGCCCGGCAAATCTCTGGCGGACCGCAAGTTGGATGTCAACACACGTTCACTCATGGGTTCCCGGCCTGTCGCCGATGCCGGCCTGCCAGCCGCTCCAGCACATCGCGCATCGGCACGCCCCGCTCATTCAACAACACAAGCAGATGATACAGCAGGTCGGCGGCTTCATCGGTCAGCCGGTCGTCGTCCTGCGCCACGCCGGCCATGGCCGTCTCCAGTCCCTCTTCGCCCACCTTCTGGGCGATCTTGAAGCGGCCTTTGGCGAACAGGCGCGCGGTATAGCTTGCATCCGGCGCGGCGTGGCGGCGCTGCTGGATGATGCGCTCCAGATCGTCCAGGAAGCCGGCGGGTGGGGCATCTTCGATGACAGCGCCGTCCATGTCCTGCCAGAAGCAGCTCTCGCGGCCGGTGTGGCAGGTGGGGCCGGCCGGCTCGGCGCGCACCAGGATGCAATCCGCGTCGCAATCGACGCGCAGCTCGCGCACACGCAGCACGTTGCCGCTGGTGGCGCCCTTGTGCCATAGCTCTTGCCGGCTGCGCGACCAGAACCACACCTGGCCGCTGTCGCGTGTGCGTTGCAGTGACTCGGCGTTCATCCAGCCCAGCATCAATATCCGGCCGCTGATGGCGTCCTGGACGATGGCGGGGATCAGTCCGTTGTTGTCAAAGCGCAGTTGCATCGCTCACACTCACATGCGCACCGGCACGCCCCGGCCGGCCAGATATTGCTTGACCTCCCCGACGCGAAAGGTCTTGTAGTGGAAGACGGAGGCGGCCAGCACCGCGCTTGCGCCGGCTTCGATGGCGTCGTAGAAGTGCTCCAGCTTGCCGGCGCCGCCAGAGGCGATGACCGGGATGCTCACCGCGCTGCTGATCGCGCGCAACAAGGGTAGGTCATAGCCATCCTGCGTGCCGTCGGTGTCCATGCTGGTCAGCAGAATCTCGCCGGCGCCCAATCGCTCGGCCTCGATTGCCCAGGCCACCGCGTCGAGATCGGTCGGCACGCGCCCGCCGTTCAAATAGACGCGCCACTGCGACTGGCCGGGATGGAAGCGCGCAGCCGGGATAGGGGCCGGCTCCAGCGCGTCGAGCTGTTCAGAAAGGGTGATGCGCCGGGCGTCGATGGCCACCACCACGCATTGCGCGCCAAAGCGCGAGGCCGCCTCGCTGATGAGCATTGGATTGCGCACCGCCGCGCTGTTGATGCTGACCTTGTCGGCGCCGGCCAGCAGCAATTCGCGGAAATCCGCTGGCGCGCGCACACCGCCGCCGATGGTGAACGGGATGAAGACCTCGTCAGCCACGCGCCGCGCCATCTCGATCGTCGTGCCCCGGTTTTCATGCGAGGCCATGATGTCGAGGAATACCAGTTCGTCGGCGCGCTCGTCGTTGTACACGCGGGCCTGCTCCACCGGGTCGCCGGCGTCGCGCAGGTTGACGAAGTTCACGCCTTTGACCACCCGGCCATTGGCAACGTCGAAACAGGGGATGATGCGTTTGGCAAGCATGTGTGATGGCGCTATTGGATCAGCGGGCCGGTCCGGCAACAGCTAAACGATGGATCGGGACAATTCGATCGCTTCTTTGAGCGACAGTGTGCCCTCATAGAGCGAACGGCCCACTACCACGCCGGTTACCCCTCTGGTCGCGTAGGCCATGATCTCCTTCACGTCATCCAGATTGCGCACGCCACCGGAGGCCATGACGTTCAAGCCGGTCAACTGCGCCAACGCCGCGGTCAGTTCCACTGCCGGCCCGGTGAGCATGCCATCGCGGCCCACCTCGGTGTACAGCGCGTGGATCACTCCCATCTCTTTCATGCGCTGGCCCAGTTCCACGGCGCTGATGGGCGTCTCGGTTTTCCAGCCGCGCGTCACGATCATGCCATCGCGCGAGTCGAGGCCCACCACCACGCGATCGGGGCCGTAGAGCGCGAGCGTGTCCGCAACCAGGCGCGGCTCTTCCACTGCTGCCGTGCCGAGCACGATCCGGTTGGCGCCGGCGTCAAAAGCCGCCTTCACATCATCCATCGCCCGCAGGCCGCCGCCGAACTGAATGCTGGCTTTCAACGCTGTGGCAACCGATGTCAGCGCGCGGCGATTGGCGCGCGCTGCCGCCGCGTCGCCAAATGCGCCGTCCAGATTGACGACGTGTAACCACGTTGCGCCATCGCTCACCCAGCGTCTGGCGGTGGCCACCGGATCGTCGGAGTAGGTGGTCTGCTGAACTGGGTCGCCCTGGCGCAGGCGCACCACTGCTCCGTTTCGAAGGTCGATAGCTGGGTAAATCGTGAACATAGGATTTTGGACTTTGGATGTTGGACTTTCCAGATCGCAAGTCCAACATCCGAAACCTAACCTAAAACTGGATGAAGTTTCTTAGCATCGCCAGGCCCGTGTCCTGACTCTTTTCCGGGTGGAATTGTATCCCCCACACCGTGTCCCGCGCGATGACGGACGGGAATTCATAACCATAGTCCGTCACTGCCACAATATGGGCCGGGTCGCCAATCACGGGGTGGAACGAATGGACAAAGTAGGCATAGCTGCCGGCCTTGACGCCGGCCATCAGCGGATGGTCTCGTTTGGGCGTGATCTGGTTCCAGCCGATGTGCGGCACTTTCAGGCGTTGTGGGCCGAGCGGTGAATCTGCAAACTGGAAGCGCACAACGCGCCCGGGGATCAGATTCAACCCCGGCCACTCACCCATTTCCTCGCCGATGCTCATCAACAGTTGCATGCCCACACAAATGCCGAGCAACGGCTTGCCGGCCAGTGCCAGATCGCGCAGCGGTTCGAACAGGCCGCGCGACTGCAACCCCTGCAGGCAGTCGGCGAAAGCGCCTACGCCCGGCAGCACAATCTTGCCGGCCTGCTCAAGCTCGCGCGGGTCGCTCGTCAGAGTGACGGTGGCGCCCACATGTTCAAGCGCCTTGCACACGTTGCGCAGATTGCCTGCGCCATAGTCAACCACTGCAACCATGTCGATTTTGGATTTGGGATTTTAGATTTTGGATTTGGGATTTTCGAGCCGCTCTTGCGCCAATACGGAATACACAATACGGAACACGCAACACGCAACACGCAATATGCGCTACAACACCCCTTTGGTCGAGGGCACACCCAGACGACGTGGATCGATGGTGGTTGCTGCGTCGAGCGCCCGGCCCAGCGCCTTGAACACAGCTTCGGCCTTGTGATGGTCGTCGCGCCCGCACAAAATACGGGCGTGCAGGTTCATGCGCGCGTGGGTGGCCAGCGATTCGAGGATGTGTGGGATGAGGGATGCGCTCATCCCACCTACGGTCGGGCCGGCGAACTCGCCGTTGAACACGGCATAAGGCCGGCCACTCAAATCGACAATCACCTGCGCCAATGCCTCGTCCATCGTCACCCAGGCGTCGGCCATGCGAACGATGCCGGCCCGATCGCCTAGCGCGCGGTCGAATGCCTGCCCCAGCACAATTGCCACATCCTCGACGGTGTGATGCGCGTCGATATGCAGGTCGCCGCTAGCCTTGACCGTCAGATCGAACAGGCCGTGATGGGCCACATGATGCAGCATGTGATCGAAGAAGCCGATGCCAGTGCGCAGATCAGCCTGCCCGCCGCCATCCAGGTTCAAGCGCACCCACACATCTGTCTCTCGTGTGATGCGATGAATTTCCGCCACGCGCGTACTTCCGCTCACCCTCTCACCATCCTGCCGACTTGTCGATTTCAACCCGTTGCTATGTCGCGCAATGCCGACATCAGCGCATCGGTGTGCTCTGGTTTGCCGATGCTGATGCGGACACAATCGCGCAGGCCATCCTTGTCAAAATAGCGCACCAGGATGCCGCGTTGCTGCAACGCCAGCTTGAGCTGCCGGCCTGGTGGCGCATCGGCTGCGCGCAACACGCCGGGGGCTTGCGCTGCGTGGATCCGGCACAATAGGAAATTGGTCTGGCTGGGATAGACGCGCAGCCAGCCCAGTTCCTGAAGCAATGCGCGTAGCCGTTCTCGCTCGGTCACAATGCGCTGCACGATGTCGCGCAGATAACCGCCGTCGCTCAGCGCCGCGATCGCCGCCACGCTGGCCGCGACGTTGGGCGTATAGGGTTGCTTGATCTTCCACAAGTGCTGGATAATCCGGAGCGGGAACACGCCATAGCCGACGCGCAGGCCCGCCAGGCCGGCCAACTTGCTGAACGTCCTCAGCACTATCAGATTGTCATAGTCGCACACCCAATCCGCGCGACTGGGCTGATCGCTGAAGTCGATGTAAGCCTCGTCCAGCACCACCAGCGCCGGCAGGTCGAGTAGCCGGCGCATATCGTCATCCCCCACCGGCGAGCCGTCGGGATTGTTGGGATTGGCGACGAACAGCAGTTTTGGTATGTGACCTTCTGCGTTCGAGTTCAGGATAGCCTCGCGGATGGCGTCTGTGTCGAGCGAGAAGTCGGCCTGACGGGGGACGGCCACATAGCGCGCGTTGACAATGTCGCTCTCGAACCGATACATGCCAAACGTCGGTGGCAGGTCGATCACCGCGTCGCCGGGTTGGAGGAACGCGCGCCCCACAATATCGATGATCTCATCGGCGCCCGCGCCGCACAGGATATGCGCCGCCGGCAGGTTAATGTAGTCCGCAATGGCCTCGCGCAGCGCCGTCTGATCCGGGTCAGGGTAGATGTGCAGCGCCCCGCAGCGGGCAATGGCTTCCAGCGCGCGTGGCGACGGCCCATATAGATTCTCATTCGCATCAAGCTTGACAATCTCGGACGGATCGCGCCCCAACTGCTTCGACAGCACCTCAAACGGCACAATCGGAGCGTACGGCTGCATCTGGCGCAGGTGTGGGGATATGAATGATTCGATGTCCATCGGAGACGTGGCGCGTGTTGCGGATTGGGTCACGCGGGGTGATCGTTGATCAACGCCTTCAGCGCGCGCACGCGATCGGGCTGCTCTTCAAAGATGTAGGTGACCGGCGTGACGACAACGCCGCTGCCGCCAATGCTGCGCAGTTGCTGGATGGCGTCGGTGAGTTCGCTGCGCCGTACGACCAGGTTGACGGCAAACCAGTTGCCCTCGCCGGCCCGCGCGGCAGCATCGGGCGGCGGATGCACCGGCGACACTGTTGGCCCCTGCAAGCCGCCCAGCGTGGTTTGCAGGTGCAGTTTATGCGCCACATCCTCGGCTGACGCGCCGCGCATATTGGCAAACACCATCACCTGGCCCTCACCGCGCAGATGCGCCTCGAAATACTCCAGTAGGGTGACGGCAATCTGCATCACCTCGGGTCGCTGGAGCGACGCGCAGTTGGCGACCAGGCTGGCCTGCGAGGTCAAGATCGTGCCGTCACTCAGGGCGCGCAGACGGTTTTGCTGCAACGTGGAGCCGGTCTCGACGATGTCCACGATGATGTCGGCATACCCGATCTCCGGCACAACTTCGAGCGAGCCTTCTGCGTCAATCAGGGTGTACGGCTGCACGCCATGCCGGCGCAGAAACTGGCCGGTCAAGTGGTGGTATTTGGTCACAACGCGCAGGGGATGAGGCATGGCGACCGCTTTGGCCGCCAGTTCCGCCATGGTCGTCACGTCGGTCCAGACTTCGGGCACAGCGACAACCACCCGGCATTTGCCGAAGCCCAGCGCATCGTGGATGACGCGGGTTTCGTCGGCTGCGGTGGCGTCGGCGATAACATCGTAGCCGGTGATGCCCAAATCAACCCCGCCATTGGCGACGCTCACGATGATGTCGCGCGGGCGCTGAAAGAGCACGGTTACGCCAGGCAGCGAACTGATCGAGCCAACGTAGCTGCGGGTGACGGACTGTTTAACGTCGAAGCCGCAGTGCGCCAGAAATTCCAGGGTGGAGAGTTGCAGCCGGCCCTTCGAGGGAATCGCCAGTCGAATGTCTGTTCGAGTCATTGCGTCATTTGGTCATTGGGTGATTGTGTCATTGGCCCACTCACTCAATGACTCAATCTCAACGGCTCAGCGCGACGGCCTTCTGAGCTGCCTCGCCGAGGGTGTCGGCTGTGACCATGCGGGCTTCGGCCAGAATGCGGTTGCCTTCTTCCTGATTTGTGCCTACCAGTCGCGCTACCATCGGAACCTGCGGCTTGACTTCTTGCAAGGCCGTGACGATGCCGCGCGCGACCTCGTCGCAGCGGGTGATGCCGCCGAAGATGTTAAACAACACGGCCTTGACTTTGGGATCGGCCAGGATGATGCGCAGCGCCGCCGCGACTTTGTCCGCTCTGGCGCCTCCGCCCACATCGAGGAAGTTGGCCGGCTGGCCGCCGTAATATTGAATGATATCCATCGTCGCCATGGCCAACCCGGCGCCGTTGACCATGCAACCAATCTCGCCGTCCAGCGAGATGTAGCTCAGATCGGACTCGCGCGCCCTCTTTTCAGCCTCAGAATCCTCGTCGGGGTCGCGCAGAGCGGCCAGGTCGGGGTGGCGGAAGATGGCGTTGTCGTCGATGACCATTTTGCCGTCGAGGGCCATCAGGGTGTCGGCCAAACCGCCGGCCTGTCCCACGATCGCCAGCGGGTTGATCTCGGCGAGCGAGGCGTCATTGGCGGCGAAAGCAGCGGCCAGGCCGCGCGCGATCTTCACAAAGTCGGGCCACAACTCGCGCGGCAATTCGATCTGCGCCGCCACATCGCGCGCCATGTAATCCGGCAAGCCAATAAACGGATCAATCGGCGTGCGCACGATCTTCTCTGGCGTTGTCGCCGCAACTTCCTCGATGTCTACGCCACCGGCTGCGCTGGTCATCATCACTGCGCGCCGCGACACGCGGTCGATGACGATTCCCAGGTAGATCTCGTTTCGTATGTTGGCAGCCGGATCGACGAGGACGCGCCGCACCGGCAGCCCCTTGATGTTCAGATTCAGAATGTCGCGCGCTTTGACTTCGGCCTCGTCGAGTGTTTTGGCGACTTTGACGCCGCCGGCCTTGCCGCGCCCGCCGACCAGCACTTGCGCCTTGATGACGACCGGCAGGCCGATCTCCTCGGCGGCTTTGCGGGCCGCCTGCGGTGTCTCGGCTACGGCGCCTTGCGGCACTGGAACGCCGTGCTTGCCAAAGATCTGCTTCGATTGGAATTCGTGTAGCTTCATCTGAATTCTGGGTTCACCGTTGTCAACCGGCCCGACCAAACGCCGTGATTATAGCGGCAGCCGATGCTCTGCCCCATCAGCTTTCGATAATGCGCAGCACGCCATATCCCAGGCCGGACAGGGCGCGAATGGCGTCCTGCTCGGTGAGAACCAGTTCCTGGCGAATGAACTGGGGGTCGCTGCCGACGTGCGACAGCACCACCGTCAGATGCGGTCCGTCTTCCAGCGCCTGGCCGCGTGACTTGATGTAGACAGTGGGATGCGACGCCTGGATTCTCTGGAGCATGTCAGCAATGCGAGACTCGTCGCCGCGGTCGAGCACGATGGTGTGCTCGAGGTAGCTGCCGGCGCCGATACAACTTTGCAGAATCGGCTGGAGCGAAGTGTTGAAAATGTCTTTCATCTCTGCCGGCACACCGGGCAGACACACCAGGGTGGTCTGGTGGTTAATCTCCAGCGCCAGGCCCGGCGCTGCGCCGCTGGGATTGGCCAGGGGGCGTCCGCCTTGTGGGAAGAGGGCCATCTTGCGGCGCGCCTCGTTCAGCTCGGCGCTGAAGTTTGGGCGAATCGAGGCAAGATGCTCGTAGCGCCGGCGCACCATGTCCAGCGCGATCGGGTCTTCGATCAGCGGCAGGCCCAGCATGCGGGCAACGGCGCGAAAGGTCAGATCATCGTCGGTGGGTCCAAGCCCGCCGGTAGTGATGATCAGGCGCGGCGCGCGGCGAATTGCGGCGCCGATACCGTCGGCGATCTCGTCATACTCGTCGCGCAAAATGTGCGCGCGCCGGATATGCGCGCCCAGCGCAGTGAGCGAGCGGATGAGCCAGTGCGTATTCGTGTCGAGCACCTGCCCGACCAGCAGCTCATTGCCAATGGCGAACAACTCAACGTGCTTATCCGGGGATGCAAGCGGTCTGAAAGACTCTTCCATTGTTGTGACGCCCTGTGAAAAGCGCGGCAATCATACTATGGTCTTGACTGACAGAACTCGCTCACCACTTCGTGCAGCACTTGTGTGCCCCACGCCAGGGATGCAACGGCGACGCGCTCGTCGTGCCCGTGAACCAGCTCGCTGAATCGCTCGCCAGGGCTGAACTTCATGGGAGAGAATCCATAGCAGATTGCCCCCAGCCGGGCCACGTGCTTGGCGTCGGTCGCGCCGGTCAACATGAACGGGACGGGCGTGCCGGTCGGGTCGCGCCGTTTCAAAGTATCTCCGATTGTTCTGAACAGAGGGGTGTCGGTAGGGAACTCTAACCCCGGTGCGGCGCTATCCACCTCGAACGATAGCTGGCCGGCTTCGTCTCCCAGTGCGTCCTGAAGCTCGCGCATAAGATCAGCCTGACTGACGCCGGGCACCGTGCGGCAGTCGAGTATGGCTTCGGCGGCGGCGGGGATGACGTTGACCTTCACCCCCGCGCGCAGGCCGGTGGGCGTCACCGTGTTATGCGTCATGGCGCGCAACTCGGCAGCCATGCCGGGGTCGCGCACTGCATGGTCGATCAGTGTCGACCCCATCTGACCGCCGGCTGAGAGCAGCGCCCGTAGACCGACAGCTTGCGCGCCGCCCAGCCCGTCGGCCAGGCCGGCCAGAAACGCGCGCGCAGTGTTGGTCATGCGCATGGGCAGTCTCAGTCGCGCGATGCGATCCACCGCCCGCGCCAGATGAACGACAGCGTTGTCGTCATGGGGCACGCTGGCGTGTCCGGGCCGGCCGCTTGCCCGCAGGCGCATCCACACATTGCCTTTCTCGGCGGTTTGAACGGGATAGAAGCATTTGCCGGCCAGATGCAATGAGTACCCGCCGAATTCACTCAGGGCGTATTCAGCGCGCAGCAGGTCGGGATGTTGCTCGACAAGAATGCCGATGCCCTGATTGGAGTCGCTTTCCTCGTCGGAGGTGGCGGCCAGAATGACATCGCGATGCAATGACAGGTTGCCGGCGCGCATCTGACGGGCCAGCGTGAGAAAGACGGCCAGTTGCATGGCCAGGATGCCTTTCATGTCCAGCGCGCCCCGGCCATACACGTAGCCATCGCGCAGCAGGCCGCCAAACGGGTCAACCGTCCAATGCGCTGGCTCGACCGGCACGACATCAGTGTGCCCATAGAGTAGCAGGGGCCGCGCGCCGCCATCGCCTTTCAGCCGGGCGATCACGTTGCCGCGATTCGGCGCGGTCTCGATCACCACCGGCTCGATGCCGTTGTCGCACAGAATGCCGGCGATGTGCTGCGCGGCCAGCATCTCGTTGCCGGGGGGGTTCGAGGTGTCAAGGCGAATCAGGCCCTGAAGCAGCCGGATGGTTTCGTCTGCAATTGCGGCCCAGTTCAGGTCGGTCGTTTGGATCATGGGCAGATCACTGATTGATGGGTGCACTTCAGGGCAGGGGCAGGATGTCGATTCGCGCGCGTTAGTTAGTAGGAGCGAGTCAGTGACTCGCCCCTGCCGGCCAGGCAATTGCCCCTACAGAGAAATGCACCCTGACTGATTGCATTGCGCGCCGGGTAAGTATAATCACAGGGCCTGCAGTCTTGAGGAATTGAAACCGCTCGCATGAAATCGCGCTTCCTTGTCACCATTGCCGCGTGCTGCGCCGTATTGTTGCTGGCAGCCTGCGCCACGCCGGCCAGTCCCACCATTCCCGTCACGCGCGTCAAGCCGCAAGGCACGCTGTTGTTTTCCAGCGTCTCTGACAACGGCAGCTTCAACTTGTTTGTGATGGACGCCGATGGCTATAACCGCCGGCAGTTGACCAATCTCAAGGCCGATGTGCTGGGCGGTAAATGGTCGCCTGACGGGTCGCAGATTGTCGCCAGTATCGAGCAGGACGGCGTGGCGCATCTCTTCGTCATGGACGCCGAGGGCAAAAACATGCGCCAACTGACCAACATGCGGTCAGTCGTTCACCCGACCTGGTCGCCCGATGGCCGGGCGCTGGTATTTTCATCGGGCGAAGCCGGCCAGCAGGATATCTACTTCATCCGCCCCGATGGCACTCAACTGCGCAAGCTGACGCAGACAAAGGGCGACCACTTGCAGCCGGCCTGGGCGCCAGATGGCCGGCGCATTGCCTACATCTCCAACGAGACCGGCACGTACCAGTTGTATGTGATGACGCTGGATGGCGCTGTGGAGCGTATCAGCAACAACGATCAGGCCAATTACCAGTTCCCGGCCTGGTCGCATGATGGCAGATACCTTGCCTTTGCTGCCGACTCGACCGGCGTGTACGAGCTGTACAAGCTGGATACGCGCATCGGCAACGTGACGCCGCTGACCCGCGACGAAATCCCCTCCACCCAGCCGGCCTGGTCCCCGGATGACACCCTGCTGGCTTACACCGTCAACACGGCTAAAGGTTTCCGGCTGTATATCACGACCGCCGATGGCCGATCTCGCTCGCCGATCGATCTTGACACACCCACCGACGAATTCTTCCCAGACTGGAAAAGATAGCGACAATGGCAAAGATCACCCCCCGCTCGCAGGACTTCTCGCAGTGGTATCTTGACGTGATCCGCGAGGCCGACATGGCCGACTATGCGCCGGTGCGTGGCTGCATCGTGGTCAAACCCTATGGCTGGTCGTTGTACGAAAACATGCGCGACTTGCTGGATAAGCGGTTCAAAGACACCGGCCACGTCAACGCCGCCTTCCCGATGTTCATCCCGATGAGCTTTCTGCAAAAGGAAGCCAAACATGTGGAAGGCTTCAGCCCTGAACTGGCAGTGGTCACCATCGGCGGCGGTGAGACGCTGGAAGAGCCGCTGGTGGTGCGCCCAACCAGCGAGACCATCATCGGCCACATGTATGCGCAGTGGGTGAAAAGCTACCGTGATCTGCCGGTGTTGATCAACCTGTGGAACAGCGTGGTGCGCTGGGAGAAGCGCACCAAGCCATTCTTGCGCACCATGGAGTTTTACTGGCAGGAGGGGCACACTGCGCACGCCACACACGAAGAATCGTGGGCCGAGGTGATGCAGATGCTGGATGTCTATCACCGCCACGGGGTGGAAGATTGCGCCATGCCCACCATCAAAGGGCGCAAGAGCGTCAACGAACGCTTTGCCGGCGCTGTCAACACCACCTCGATCGAAGCTATGATGGGCGACAAACGCGCGTTGCAGGCCGCCACCAGCCACGACTTGGGCCAGAACTTCGCCAAGGCCTTCGAGATCAAGTATCTCGACCGCGACAACACGGAGAAGTATTGCTGGACAACGTCGTGGGGGCTGAGCTGGCGCTTCATGGGCGCGCTGATCATGATGCACGGCGACGATCAGGGGCTGCGGCTGCCGCCGAAAGTGGCGCCGATTCAGGCCGTGATTGTGCCCATCTTCAAGAACGACGCCGAGAAAAGCAGTGTGATGGCCGTATGCGACCGGCTCTTTCAGACGCTCAAGGCGGCCGGCATTCGGGTCAAGCTCGACGACCGTGACGAGACGCCCGGCTTCAAGTTCAATGACTGGGAAATGCGCGGCGTGCCGGCGCGCATCGAGGTCGGCCCGAAAGATGTGGCCAACAACACCGTGGCTCTGGCACGGCGCGACATGCCCGGCAAGGCCGGCAAATCTTTCGTGCCTCAGGACGGCCTGGCCGAGCGGCTGCGCGCGCTGTTCGACGACATCCACGCTTCGCTCCACAAACAGGCCGAGAACTTCCAGCGCGCCAACATCCGCGAGGTCAACACCTGGGACGAGTTGAAGGAAGCCACCCAGGATGGCTGGGCGCTCGCGCCTATTCTGGATGACCCGGCAGTGGATGCGCAACTCAAGGATGAATTACAGGTCACCAATCGCAATTTCCCGTTTGATCAGCCGGACGGCGAATGGACGTGCGTGGCCACCGGCAGGCCGGTGCGCGAACGGGCGCTGGTGGGCAAGGCATATTGAGTTGAAGGTTCGTAAGGTTGAAGGTTGAGGGTTGCCAAAGACCTGCGCGGCATCGCGCGTAGGTAGAGATGTAGGGCAAGCCGCCGGGCTTGCCCTGCTTTGTGCATCGCGCCCGCGCAGGCCGGGCCGCCGGGCTTGTCCTGTTTTGTCCGCAAACCGTCCCCACAGCAGAATGCGCATCGAGCGCCAGCCGGCTGAGTTAAGATACCGGCATGGCAAAGCCTGCTGCCCGCCCCAAATTGATGCTCATCGACGGCCACTCCCTGGCCTATCGCGCGTATTTCGCGATGCAGGACACGCCGCTCTCGATTACGCGCGACGATGGCCAGAAGGAGCTGACCAATGCCGTCTATGCTTTCACCAACATGCTGCTGAAGGTGTGGAACGACGAGAAGCCCGATTACATCGCCGTGGCCTTCGATGTGGGCAAAACCTTCCGCGATGATATCTACGCCGAATACAAAGGCACGCGCCAGAAGATGCCGGACGAACTGGCTCAACAGATGAAGCGCATCGCCCAGGTGGTCAACGCACTGGGCATCGCCACATTCACTGCCGAAGGGTTCGAGGCCGACGACGTGCTGGGCACGCTGGCGCGGCGGGCAGCCGGCGAAGGGATGGACGTGCTTATCGTCACCGGCGATCGCGACGCGCTGCAACTGGTCAACCCGGCAGTGAAAGTGCTGACATCGGGCCGCTTCTTCGACCAGACCCTCCTCTACGACGAAGCCAGGGTCAAAGAGCGATTCAAACTGCGCCCTGATCAATTGATCGACTTCAAGGCGCTGGTGGGCGACGCCTCAGACAACGTGCCCGGTGTGCGCGGCGTCGGCGAGAAAACCGCGCAGGCATTGCTCGAACAGCACGAAACCCTCGACGGCGTGTACGCACATCTGGACGACGTGCCCAAACGCGCGCGCACGGCGCTGGAAACCGGCAAGGAGTCTGCCTATCTGAGCCGTACGCTGGTCACGATCCGCACCGATGTGCCGGTTGAAGTGGATTGGGAAGCCTGCCGTGCGCAGGTGGACTATCCACGCACGCTGGCGCTGTTCCGAGAGCTGGAATTTGCCAGCCTGATCAAGCGCATCCCATCGGCCCAGCCGGCCGGCGATAGCGCAGCCGGCGCTGAGGCAGAAGGACAGTTGAGCATGTTCGACGCTGGCGATCTGCAATCCCCTGTGTCGTCTGTGGCAACGAGCGCCGCAGCGTTGCCCTTTGTGACGCGCCTGGTCGATAGCGATGAGACCTATCGCGCGCTGTTGGGGCAGCTCAATGCCGCAACCCGCATCGCCTTCGACACCGAGACCACTGCGCTCGACACATTGCAGGCTGATCTAGTTGGCGTGTCGCTGGCGCTCAACGATGCCGAAGGCTGGTATGTGCCGTGCCGGCCGGCGCCCGGCGACGCGGGCAGTTACTTCATCGATCCCACCTCGCCCAAATTCGAGCCGATCGCGCGGGCGATGGGCCGCGCAGACGCCCAACTGATTGCCCACAACGCCAAGTTCGACCTGGGGGCGCTGCGGCAGGCCGGCGTGTCGTTCGACAAGCCGGTGTTCGACACCATGCTGGCGCAATTCCTGTGCGACCCGGGCGGGCGCGGGCTGGGCCTCAAGGCAATGGCTTTTGCGTATCTGGGCTGGCAGATGACCGAGATCGCCGACCTGATCGGCAAAGGCAAGAATCAGTTGTCCATGGCTGATGTGCCGCTGGCGCAGATCGCGCCCTACGCGGCGGCCGATGCCGTGGCTGCCTTCAAGCTGGCCGGCATCCTCGAGCTGCAACTGAAAAAGCTGAACCTCGAAAAGTTGTTCTATGAGGTGGAGATTCCGCTTATCCCGGTGCTGATCGACATGGAGTTGACCGGCGTGACGGTCGATGTCGCCTACCTGGGCCAGTTGTCGGTCGAGATTGGGGCGCGCCTGCGCGAGTTGGAGAAAAGCATTTACAACATCGCCGGCGTGGCCTTCAACGTCAACTCGACGCAGCAACTGGCCGACGTGCTGTTCGGCAAGCTGGGGCTGCCGACCCAGGGTGTGCCGCGCACCGCCGGCGGGTCATTCTCCACTGCTGCCGACGTGCTCGACTCGCTGAAGGACAAGCATGACATCATTCCGCTCATTCTGGAACACCGCGAATTGAGCAAGCTGAAGGGCACTTACGTGGACGCGCTGCCGGCGCTCATCAATCCCAAAACGGGACGTATCCACACCGACTACAACCAGGCCGGCGCGGTGACGGGGCGATTGTCATCCTCGAACCCCAACTTGCAGAACATTCCGATCAAGACAGAAATGGGCCGGCGCGTGCGCAAGGCGTTCGTGGCGCGGCGTGGCTGGCAGCTCATCAGCGCAGACTACTCGCAGGTCGAGTTGCGCATCCTGGCGCACCTGGCCGACGACCCGATGCTGAAGGCAGCCTTCGAGCGCGGCGAGGACATTCACGCCACCACGGCGGCGGCGATCTACGATGTGCCCCTGAGTTCGGTCAATGCGATGCAGCGCAGCTACGCCAAGCGCATCAACTTCGGCATTGCGTACGGCATGGGCGCGTTCGCGCTCGCGCAGAACACCGGCATGAGTCAGGCTGAGGCGCAGGAGTTCATTCGCAAGTACTTCGAGCGATTCCCGCGCGTGCGCGCCTGGCTCGACGCCACCAAGCGCACAGCCGCCGAGCAAGGGTATGTGGAAACGGTGCTGGGCCGGCGGCGATATTTCCCGGAATTGTCCCCGCAGTCAGCGGCCACCGATCAGGCCAAACGCCGCGCCGAGCGCGAAGCGATCAACCACCCCGTGCAGGGTTCTGCAGCCGACATCATGAAGATTGCCATGATCAACGTTCACCGCGCGCTGTACCAGGGTCACTACCAGGCGCGGATGATGCTTCAAGTGCACGACGAGCTGGTGTTCGAATGCCCGGCCAACGAACTGGATGCCGTGAAGGAGCTGGTCGACCGCGAGATGGAGAGCGCCTTCCCGCTCAGTGTCCGGCTGAAGGCGGATGTGGCGACCGGCCCAAACTGGGACGAAGTGGCGTAGCCTTCGCACGCAAGGCCGGCTCACCGCGCGCGCAGCGTGATCTGCAACAACACGCGCCGATTGTCCTGGTCGGCGCCGGCGCCCGACACCGCCAGGCGTTCTGGATTGCCCGTTGGATAAGCGCCGATCTCGATCTGGTAATCGCCGGCCGGCAGCGTGTCGGGCAGCGCCAGTCTGATCTCATCCGCGATGATCTCGTTTGCCCACCATTGCGTTGTGGGTAGCCCGCCGTCCAGCGGTTCGCTATCGCGGCCGGCCCACATCGGCCCACCGGCGCCTGGGTTGAAAGCGTCGCCGAGCAGGTGAGCAAAGAAGGTGTAGCGTTGATCGACCGGCTGTTGAATGCGCCAGTCGAGGCGCACGGTCAATGTTCCTCCCGGTGCCAGGATCCCGCTGGCTGGTTCGATGGCAAAGCCGACGAACTCGAATGGCCCGACTCGAGCCGGCTGTTCCGTGCGCCCATTTAGCGCAGGCAGCGAGCGTGTGCCGTCGACGCGCGGCCCCGGCAACACCACGGTGCTCCCATCTGCCCAGCGCAACACCAGTTCATACTGCCCTGCCGGCGTAGATGAAAAAACGGGCAGCTCTGCGATGAAGCGCGCCACACTGCCGGGCGCTGCGTTCAGCGTGACAGAATGCGGCATCATCTCGCGCCCGCTCTCGTGTCGCCACGTCACTTGCGCGATTTGCTCCGTCGGCGCCTGAACGTAGACTGCCTGATAGGCGCTCATGCCGGGTATGGCGCGTTGCGCCGGCAGGTCATAGCCCAACACGCGCCCTGCGACGCCGGCTGAGAGATCAAATTGTGGGTGCGCGTCCGACAGGGCGATGGTCAGACGCATCGGCGCATCGGCCAACAACACCAGCCGCTTGTCGTTGAATCGTTGATCGAAAAGAGTCTGGTGCCGCGCCTGTAGCCAGGGCAAAGCCAGCCCGTCGGGATCTTGCATGTGCGCGTCGGCCAACACCACCCACAAGCGGCTGAACTCGCTGATCAAAGGCGCCAGCTCGCTTTCAACGTTATCTGGCGCGAGGCGGGCGTGGCCGCGTGGAACCAGCGCAACCGGTGGGCGATAGCCGCTCAGCCCTGCGCGATCGTATTCGTACAAGAAGACCGGATAGCGGTCGCCGGAAATGAGCGCCACCCCGTCGCCAGGTTGGGCATGCGCGCGAATGGTGCGCACGACAGAAGGAAAACTGCCGCTCAGGTGACGCCCGGCGTAGTGCTGAGGCAGGCTCCAGATCAACAGACCGGCTATACCCAGCAGGGCTGTTGCGCCGGCCCAGCGCCGCGCGCGCCCAATCCACACGATGGCCCAGGCCAGGCCGGCCAGCATATAAGGCGCAAACGGCACGAAGTAACGCGCTTCGAGGCGCGGCACGTAGAACAACGTCCGGCCCGGTTGCGTGAGGGCGTACAGCACGAGTGGAGGGAGCGCGAGCGTCAGCGCCAGCAGTGCAGCGACTATCCAGGCCGGCCGGAATCCCGCAGCCGGCCGGCGCACTGCGAACGCGGCAGCCATCCCCGCAACCAGCACACCGCCGACCAGCGCCGCCGTCCACGTTACGCTGTCCAGATCGGTCGAGATGCCGGTAGCCAGCAGCACGCCGTACAACTGAAAGGGAAATGCGAGCGAGGTTGACGTGGCCACCGACCAGCTCCGCATCGTGCCGAATGCCAGCGTCAGCCACGGGATCACCAGCGTAATGACCGCCAGATTGGCGATGAACCAGCCGCCAAGCGTCACCAGCGCCGGCCGCCATTGTCGCGCCATGACGCAGGCCAGGCCGGCCAGCGCCACAATCAGACTGAGCAGCAACAGATTAGCCGCCGAGAGATAGATGGTGTACATGGCGCCGATGGCTGCCAGCGCATACAGCGCGAGATTGCGCCAGATGGGCCGGCCTGTCAGGCCGTGCCACGCTGCATCCACGAAGCGCAGCGTGAAATGCAGCGCAATCACGCTCATCAGGGCTGCCAGCATGTACATGCGCATTTCCTGCGACCACCACACCATGAAGCGTGACATGCCCACGATCCAGACTGCCAGCGCGCCGGCCCACTGGCCGCCCAATCGCCGCGCCAGTGCATAGCTGACGGCAACCGTCAACATGCCCAGCGCAACCGTTAGGTAGCGCATGGCAAAAGGCGTGTCACCCCCGAGCCGGATCCATCCCCACAACAGCCAGAAATAGAGCGGAGGGTGCACATCGCCGGCCGTCCACAGCGTCGTTTGCGCGAGCGGCTGCCGCACGGCCCACACCGCCAAAGCTTCATCCCACCACAAATCCTGATCGCCCAGCCAGGCCGCGCGCGCGGCATGGGCCGCCAACAGACCGAGCAGAGCCAGCAGGATGGGAATGGGGATGATAAGACGCGCGCGCCGGGCAGCCATGTCAGAGATCAAGTATACGGGTTTGGTATAGTTTAGCGGACAATGAATCTGTTTCGCACTCGAACAGCGCAATCCACGCCGGGTTTTCATCGTTTCCGTGTTGCGCTTGTGTGCTTGCCGCTGGTAGTGTTGCTTGCGTCATGCACCGATGGCAGCGCGCAATCTGCCGGCCCGGCCAGCGCCATGTCCACCGTCACAATCAACGTTGTCCTGAACCTCACCCCCACGCCGCTGCAGATGTCAACCGTCACCCCGCAGCCGGCGATGGAAGCCGCGCCGACCCCTACGCAGCCATCCACAGACCATCTTGCCGCGCGGGTCAACGGACAGGAGATCACCCGCGAGCAGTTCGAGCGGGAGTTGAGCCGCTATCTCGCGTCAGACCCTGCCGGCCCCGCGCCGGACAGCCCGGAAGGACTTGCGCTGGCCGCGCAACTCAAGGATGAAGTGCTGGACGCGTTGATCGAGCAGGCGCTCATCGAGCAGGAGGCACAGGCTTCCAACATCGTTGTCACGGAACAAATGATCGACCAGGAGATCGAGACGCTCATCAAGATACGCGGCGGCCGCGTTGAGTTCGAAGCATGGCTGGCGGCCGATGGTCAAACAGAGGCCGAGGCGCGCGACATGGTGCGCCAGGAGTTGATGGCGAATGCTCTGCGCGATCAAGTGCTGGCTCAACTGCCGCGCACTGCCGAGTATGTGCACGCCTACCATATCGTCGTCGCAACCGAGGTGGAAGCGCGCGCCGTGCAGACCCGGCTGGCCAGTGGCGCCAAATTCACAGCCCTGGCCCAGTCTTTGTCCATCGACGACAGCACCCGGCCGGATGGCGGAGACTTGGGCTGGTTCACCCGTGGCGCCGGCGCGGTGCTGTGGACGGAAGTCGAGGACGCTGCGTTCGCGCTTAATCCTAACGAGGTTAGCCCGATCGTGCAAAGCCCGATCGGCTTTCATCTGGTCTGGGTGGTCGAACGCCAGACGCGCGCGCTGACGGCTGAAGACACAGCCTACTTCCAGCAACTTGCTCTGGATCGCTGGATCACGTCATTGAAAGCCAAAGCCACGATCGAGAAGTTCCTGGAATAGGCCGTTTGTCAATCGTCAATTGACAATTGTCAATCGCCATGGCTACGCTCTATCTGGTCGCCACGCCCATCGGCAATCTGGAAGATATGACGCTGCGCGCGATTCGTGTGCTGCGCGAGGCGCCGTTGATTGCCGCCGAAGACACGCGCACGACGCGCGTGCTGCTCGACCGCTATCAGATCAGCACACCGATGACCAGCTATCACGAGCACAATAAACTGGCCAAGCTGGACGCGATTCTGGCGGCGCTCGATGCAGGGGATGTCGCGCTGGTGAGCGACGCCGGCACACCCGGCATATCCGACCCCGGCTACGAGCTGGTTGTCGCGGCAATCGCGCGCGGGCACACCGTGACCCCTATACCCGGCGCGTGCGCTGCCATCAGTGCGCTTGCTGTGTCTGGCCTGCCGACCAATGCCTTTGTGTTCGAGGGCTTTCCGCCGCGCAAGCCCTCTGCCCTGGCGCACTGGATCGAGGAGATGCGCCGCGAACGGCGCACGATCGTGCTGTATGAAGCGCCGCACCGGCTGGCAAAAACGGTCGAGGCAATGGCTAACGCTTATCCGCAGCGCCGGCTGGTGATTGCCTGTGAGTTGACCAAGATGTTCGAATCGGTCTGGCGCGGCACATGCGCGGCGGCGCGCGACTATCTGCGCGATCACCCGCCGCGTGGCGAGTATGCGCTGGTGCTCGAAGGGGCCGCGCCCCAGCCGGCAAAGAAGTGGACAGAAGCGCAAGTGTTGCGCGCATTGAACGATCGGCTGGCAGCCGGCCTTACGCGCCGCGATGCCGCCAGAGATGTGGCCGAACAGGCCGGCTGGAACAAGCGCGATGTGATTGCCCTGCTACATGCTTCACCCGACTCAGCGGAGCGCCCGGAGGACATCTGAACTGTGAGCAATCTCGACGCCCCGGAATCCTATGAGACTGTCGATCCATCGCGCGTGCGCGACGATCTGCGCCAATCGCCCGACTGGTGCCAGGCTGCGTATGCGGCCGGCCGGTCGCTGTCCCTGCCCGACGCCTTTCGACGCGCGCGGCGGGTGGTGTTTGCCGGTATGGGGCACGCAGCCGTGGCCGGCGATCTGGTCCGCGCGCTCTATGCGCGTGAATCGCCGCTGCACTTCAGCGTGTGGCGCGACTATGACCTGCCGGCTTTTGCCGGCGGGCCAGACACGCTGCTCATCGTATCCTCGACAACCGGCGCCGATGACGAATCGCTGAGCGCGCTGGAGGAAGCAAGCCGGCGCCGGTGCAGCGCGCTGGCGCTCAGCCCCGATGACGCACTTGCCCGGCGCGCGTCTCAGCTCGGCCTGCCGCGCTACTGGCCGGACTTTGCCATGCCGGCCCGTCAGACTGCTTTGTGGCAGGTATTCCTGTTGCTCGGCATCCTCGGCGAACTGTGGCTCATCCCCGACCCGGGCGAGGCTGTCAACGAGGCGCTGGCAGTCATGCGCCAGGCTGCCCCGCTCATCGCTCCAGATAGCCCGGCCGTTCGCAACCCGTCGAAACGAATGGCCGGACAATTCGTGGGCCGCTTGCCCATCGTCGTCGGCGCGGGAATTCTGGCGCCGGTGGCGGCTTACTGGAAATTGCAACTCAACCACATTGCCAAAACGGCTGCTGTGTGCGACGAAATGCCCAACGCAACGCATGGCTCGGTGCTCGGATATGAACAGCCGGATGCGGTGTGGCAAAAGAGTATCGTCATCGCGTTGCGCGGCGCGTGCGATGACCCGCGCGTTGCCGCCCGGCACGATCTGACGACGACCCTCATGCTCGAAGCCGGCCTTAACCAGGACACTGTGCGCGCCCGAGGCGTCAGTTCGCTGGCCCAGGCCTGTTCGCTGGCGAGTTTCGGCGACTGGACTGCCTATTACGCCGCCGTCATGTCAGATGTCGATCCGGCCCCTGCGCCCCTCATTCATCACGCCTGAAGCCCAATATGACTGACACACCCAATCAACCGCTGAAATTGAGACCGGCCTTGAAAGACAAATTGTGGGGCGGCAAGCGACTGGGTCGCCTGTATCGCGTTGCCGACGCGCAACGGCGCATTGGCGAAGCCTGGTTGATAGAAGACACCGTGACTGTTGCAGGGGGGGCATTCGATGGCCTGACCCTGAGCGAAATCGTCAGCCGCGACCCGGCAGGCATTCTGGGCACACTGGGCCAATCTGCCGGCTGCGAGCAGTCGCTGGCCGGCGCATCGGCAATCTGCCGCTTCCCGTTGCTGATCAAACTGCTCGATGCCAGTGATGTGCTCTCGGTTCAGGTTCACCCCGACGATGCCTATGCCAGAGCGCGGGAGCGCCAGCCGTTTGGCAAGTGCGAAGTCTGGTATGTGCTGGAGGCGGAACCGGGCGCGCAGATCATTCACGGCTTCAAGCGCCATATATCTCGAGACGAGTTGCGAGAGGCAATCGCACAGGGCCGGCTGGCGGATGTGTTGGAGACGGTGCAGGTCGAGCCGGGGGATGTGGTGCTGAACACGCCGGGCACTGTGCATGCCCTCGGCGCAGGGATGCTCGTGTACGAGTTGCAGCAGTTCTCCGATCTCACATATCGCCTGTATGACTGGGGTCGGCTGGAGAACGGCCGGCCCCGCGCGCTCCACATCGATCAGTCAATCGAGGTGGCCGATCTCGCCCCGTTTGAGCGCCACACCATCGAGCCGGTGGTGATAAGCGAGGCCGGCGTCAGACGCGCCTACTTCGCCGCCACGCGCCACTTTGCCGGCGAAATCCTCACCATCGTCAGCGCCAGCGCGCAACAGACGACCGGCGCGAGTTTTCACACGCTGACGGCGTTGCGAGGTGAAGGCAGTGTCGTGTATGCTGAGAGCAGGCTGATGTCGCTGGGTGCCGGCGAGTCCGTCGTCATCCCGGCCAACCTGGGCGACTATCAGATCGTGGCGTCCAGCCGGCCGTTTGTGGTCGCCAGGGCGTATGTGCCTGACCTCATGCAAGACATTGCGCGGCCCCTGCTGGCGCGCGGCATTCCAGCCGAGGCCATCGCGCAGTTGGGCGGCGATGGCCACCGCTCCGATCTGCGCCGTCTGCTGGCAACGAGTATCTGACCGGACTTGGCGGGCGCTCACGTGTCGGACTTTTCGAACAAGTCCGACACCTGTTGCGAGGGGGCGCGCATCCGCGATGCCTGATGGCGGCGCAGTGTGCGCCGGGCCAGGGGCACAAGCTGGCTGAGAGCGACCCCGGCGAAACTCAGCCCGTAGAGCAGGAGCGGAAAGACGGCCAGCCATTCCCCCAGTTGCGCCA
The DNA here is from genome assembly GCA_034431495.1 of Thermoflexales bacterium. GTDB lineage: Bacteria > Chloroflexota > Anaerolineae > J036 > Brachytrichaceae > Roseilinea. The sequence goes on along the minus strand of DAOUDB010000357.1, from coordinate 4,534 downwards.
GCGCGAGGCACACGCCCAGCACGTAGAGCGCCATGCAGAACTCCGCAAGCATCGTCCAGTCCGGCGACTCGACGTATCCATCTGCGTGCGCGTCCGCAGCGCCATCTGCCGGGCGAGACGCGGCCTTGGGCGTGCGCACAAAAGCGCCCGACGCCCGGCTGGTCAGCCCGGCGAACATGGCGACTGTGTTCGACCAGGCCAGACCGATCCCCAGCATGATGGCCACAGGCAAATCGCGCGCGAACATACGCGCAGATCTGCCCTGCTGCCGATGCGCCACGAACATGGACACCATTGGCAGCAGGCCGGCCAGGCTGATCAAACCCATCCAACTGGGGATGACGCGCTCGCCGTGGGTCTCGATGGCGAGGAGCGGCGAACTGATTGCCAGCAGGAGTAAAAACGGGTAGGTCATGTAGCCGCTGAGGTGCATCAGGCCGGCTGCTTTGCGCGCAGGAGAGAGTGAGCTGCCCAACAGCCGCGTCGCCAATTTCCGCAGGCACTGGGCAGTGCCGCGCGCCCAACGCGCCTGCTGGCGTTTGAACGAAGTCACAGCCTGGGGCAGTTGGCTTGGCGAGACGATATCCAGCGCATAGACGCCGCGCCATCCGCGCAACTGGGCGCGGTAACTCAAGTCCAGGTCTTCGGTCAGCGTGTCGAACTCCCAGCCGCCGGCGTCGTCGATGCAGGTCCGTCGCCATACCCCAGCCGACCCATTGAAGTTCATCGGCAGCCGCCAGCCGCTGCGCGCCGGCTGATCGACGCCGAAATGCATGTCGAGCAAGAGTGCCTGAGCGCGCGTCAGCACACTGTCATCGCGGTTGAGATATCCCCAGCGCGTTTGAACGAATCCGACAGCCGAGTCGTTGAACGGGCTAGTGGGCGCAAAGACCTGGCGCAGAAAATCGGGGCGCGGGGCGAAGTCGGCGTCGAAGATGGCGATGAAGTCGCCGCGCGCGGCGCGCAGGCCATTGGCCAGCGCGCCACTCTTGAAGCCGGCGCGATGATCGCGGTGAATCAACTCGATCGGCGTGCCGGCTGCCGCAGCAGCATCGACAGCCGCCCGAACGATGCGCGATGTGTCGTCTGTCGAGTCGTCGAGAATCTGAATCTGGAGGCAGTCGCGCGGATAGTCGAGCGCCACCAACGCCGCAACGAGTTGGTGTGCGACGAAGCGTTCATTGTAGAGCGGAGCCTGCACGGTGACATAGGGCAGGTCGCTGCCGAAAGAGGACTGGGCAGGCGGAATGTGAGGCTGGCGGCGGGCACGGAGAAACAGGAATAACAGCGCGCCCTGATGAAGGGCGTACAGCGCCACCATGAGCGCCGCGCCGATATTGACCGCCAGCAAGATGGTTGTGAACGGATCAAGCAGGGACACTGAGGTCTCCCACCCGGTCGGCAAACAAACTCCGCCGGGCGATCATCGCGCGGCGGAGACATGAACGGGTCACATGGCGACGCGGAGACGCGCCTTATTGATTCTTGTCCAGGTCATCCAGGTCGAGGGAGCCGATGAAGTCTTTGAACGCGCCCAGGTCTTCATCGGGTACAGTGCCTTCTTCCTCGGGAGTCACGCCGGCGCGCTCCATGACTTCTTCGTTGACGTAGATGGGGCACTCCACCCGGACAGCGACAGCGACAGCATCGCTCGGGCGCGAGTCGATGCTGATCTCTTTGTCTTTCACCTTCAGAACGATGCGGGCGTAGAAAGTGTCGTTGTTCAGGTCGCTTACGTAGACGCGCTCGACTTTGGCGTCCAGCTCCTCAATGACTTTGACAATCAGGTCGTGTGTGAGCGGGCGCGGGACCTGGACCTCCTGCAAGTGGATGGTGATGGCATCCGCTTCGTAGGGGCCGATCCAGATGGGCAGATATCGATTGCTGGCCAGGTCTTTCAGAATCACAACCCGATACTGCGACATCAGGCTCACGCGGATGCTCTCGATTTTGACCTCAACCATGCCTTCCATGCTGGTTGCTTACCTCCACAGTTCGGCCATTATACTCGGCTCACCATGAAGCTTACATGTTGGGGCGCCGCGCGCACCGTCACCGGCTCGCAGCATCTTCTGGAAGCCGGAGAGAGCCGGCTTCTGCTCGATTGCGGTCTCTATCAGGGCCGCCGGTCTGACAGCTACGCCATCAATCAGCAGCTCCCGTTTGACGCCCGCCAGATCGACGCCGTCGCGCTGTCGCACGCGCACATCGACCACAGCGGCAACATTCCCAATCTGGTCAAGAGCGGTTTCGCCGGCCATGTGTATTGCACCCACGCTACCCGCGATCTGTGTGCCGCGATGTTGCGCGATTCGGCCATGATCCAGCAGGAAGACGCGCGCTTCCTGAACAAGCGCCGCAGCAAGGAGGGTGATGCGCCGCCAATCGAACCCATCTACACCCTCGAAGACGCTGAGGATGCGCTGCATGCCTTTGCCAGCTATGACTATGGCAAGCCGATCGCGGTTGCAGCCAATATGCGCGTCTGGCTCGGCGACGCCGGCCACATGCTGGGGTCGGCCTGGGCGCTGGTGGAGGCGCATGAAAATGGCCGCAGCGTGCGGATATGTTTCAGTGGTGACCTGGGACGCTTTGGGCTACCGATCTTGCGCGACCCTCGTCCGATTCCGGAGGCGGACTATCTGATTATTGAGAGCACGTATGGCGACCGCACGCACCCGCCCATATCGGATGCGTTGCCGGAACTGGGCCAGGCTGTCGATGACGCAGTCCGGCGCGGCGGCAAGGTGATCATCCCTGCCTTCGCGGTTGGGCGCACGCAAGAGATGGTCTACGGCCTGCACCAGCTGATGCTCGACAAACAGTTGCCTGATGTGCCGATCTTCGTCGATAGCCCGCTGGCGGTGAATGTCACCGAGATCTTTCGGCAGCATCCGGAATGCTACGACCGCGAGACGCGGCAACTGCTGATCGAAGCCGGAAACGGGGACGTGTTTGGTTTTCGCCGGCTATCGTATATCCGCGATGTCGAGTCGTCCAAGGCGCTTAACCATTTGCGCGGGCCGGCAGTCATTGTCAGCGCCTCGGGCATGTGCGAGAACGGGCGCATCCTGCATCACCTGCGCAACAACCTGGAAGACCCCAAGAACATGATCCTGTTCGTCAGCTTCCAGGCCGAGCATACACTGGGCCGGCGCATTCTGGACGGTGAGCCGCGCGTGCGCATCCTGGGTGATGACTTCCGGGTGCGCGCTGAGGTGCGGCGCATCGAAGCCTTCAGCGGGCACGCCGACCGCAACGACCTGCTGCAATGGGTGAAACCTCGCGCTGATAAACTGCGCGGCGTCTTCGTCGTGCACGGCGAGGAGCGCGCGGCGCAGGCGTTGGCTGAAGGCATGCGCGCTATAGGCGCGCAGAACGTTCATGTCCCCGCGCGCGGGGATTCGTTTGAGTTGTAGGGCAACCGCAGCCGGTTGCCCTTGCCTATTCCACGAAAATCTCGACGTGCTCGCCGTCCTGCTCGTCCACCACGTCGATGATCTTTCCGATCATGCCGGAGTTGATGGCGTCGGCGATCTGCTGCCAATCCAGGCCCTCGGTTTCGGGCGCAAAGCGCGCGCCCATTTTCAGGCCCACATTCACCAACCCCATGGGGATGGTCACATTGACCTTGGGCCGGCCCGACGTTGTGTCGGTGACGCGGATGCGCAACCAGCGCCCCGACCCAACCGGCGACGGTGGCGGCACAGGCCCTTTGCCCGGTCGCGGCCCCATGTCTAGGGCCGACAGCAGCTTCGTGCCTTCCTCGGCAGTGATCTTGCCCTCTTCGATCATTTTGAGCACCTTCATGCGTTCTTCAACAGAAGCCATTTCTCTTTCTCCATTGGGTCATTGAGTCATTGGCTCATGCCCGCAAGTCTCTGAATCAACCGATGAACACCTGCACGCGCTCGCCGTTTTTGCCCTCGGCCACATCGACGTAGAACGGCGCATCCGGCGACGCAGAGCTCAAACCTTCAACCAGATCGTCCATCGACATGCCGCGCAGTGGCATGTCCTGGGGGGCGAACGTGCGCATTGCCCACGCTGTTACACGCACCGGCAACGGAAGGCTGATGGCGATGGTCTTCGGCCGGACTCCCTGAATATTGCTCACGCGCACGTGCAGCCACGGGCCTTTCCGGCTGAGCCAGGCCAGCACTGCCAGCAGAATGCCCAACGTGACCGGCACGCTGGCGCACACAAACCAGAAGCCCACGCCCGACGCTTGCAGCGCGGAGTACATCAGCAGCGCCCCTAGCACAATGGCGACAATGCCGGCTGCAAGCGGGATTTGATACCAGCGCCGCCACGACTCGATTTCAGGGAGGGGTGGAGGCGATGCGTGATGTGGCGCGCGAATGCCGGCGGCTGTTTCCGACGCAAACGGTTCAGCGTCGGGCGCAACGTTCGATGTCGCGTTTGCCACCGCGCTCGACTCATCCTGCGCGCCGGTTGCGCCAGCCGGGCCAGTCGAGTCGTCCGCGCCGAGCTGGCGCAGGGCTTCGCCGGCAGTGATCTCGCCGCGATCGAT
>DAOUDB010000356.1:0-2003 GCA_034431495.1 Thermoflexales bacterium | reverse complement strand
GCGAGCGCGCCCGGCCAGCCCAGCCTGACGGTTGCGGTCGATATTCTCAACGTCCGCGAGGGGCCAGGCACGAACTATGGCGTTATCGGCCAACTGGCGCTGGGCGCTGCTGCCCCTGTGCGCGGCAAGAGTGCCGACGGGCAGTGGTGGCAGATCAGTTTTCCTGCCAGCCCGAACGGTGTTGGCTGGGTCTTTGCAGAGCTGGTGCAGGTGACCGATGCAGCGCGCGCGGTGGCTGTGGCAGCCGCTCCGCCCACCCCGACGAGCGCGCCGATCACAGTGGTGGCGACCCAGTCCACGCCGGCGCGATCGACGCCAACCCCCCACCCCAGGGCATATGGCGGCGCGCCCTGCACAGAAGCTTCGCCCAGCTGGCGTGGCGCAAATCCCAACTATCCCTTCTGCGTGGATCAGGACGTGGTCTGGGGCGACCCGCAGGGGGACTGGGCCATCTATCCAAACGGCCAGAGCATTCCGTTGTCCATCTCGTGGAGTGTATATGGCCCGAACATCGATGAAATCTGGCTGCGCTTCGATTCGACAGATGGTGTGTGTCCGTTTAACCGGCCGGCCCGCGCGCCGATCAGCCTGCAATTCCCACAGGGGGCGGCTTCATTCCGCTTCAATGCCGGCGAGTATCCCGAAGGCGCAACCTTCCGTGTGTTTCTGATGATCAAGCTGAAGGATGGCCGCTGGGTGCAGTTCGGCGACAAGCGGCTGTGCATTAGCTGACGGCGAAGCAGCCTTTATCAACCTGCCTCGGCCCGTTTCACTGCTGCCCACAGTGCCTCCAGTTCGGGCAGAGACATGCTTGCCATGTCCAGGCCGCGCTCGCGAACCAGCGCCTCCATCGCGCGGAACCGGCGGGCGAATTTAAGGTTGGCCTCGCGCAGAGCCGTCTCGGCATCGATGTCAAACCCGTCCGCCAGATCGGCCAGCGTGAACAAGAGATCGCCCAGTTCTTCGCGACGATGATCGTTGTCGTCAGCTGCGACGATCTCGTCGACTTCCTCGTGGACTTTCGCCAGACGCAACTCAGTGGCCTGGCGGGCGTCCTTGCTCCACTGAAAGCCGGCGCGCTCGGCCTTGTGCGCCATTTTCTGGGCCTGCGCCAGCGCCGGCAGCGCCGGCGGAATGCCGTCCAGGGCCGATTTGCGCGCAGCGCCCTTCTCGACATGCTCCTGTTGCTTGATGGCGTTCCAGTTGGTCAGCACTTCACCGACGCTATTGACAACTGTGTCCCCGAACACATGGGGGTGCCGGCGTTTTAGTTTGGCGTCAATCTCAGCGATCACGTCCACCATGCGAAACTCTTCGGCCTCGGTCGCGATCTGCGCCTGCATGATGAGGTTCATCAACAGGTCGCCCATCTCCTCGCGCAGGGCGCTCAGGTCGCCCTCGTCGAGCGCGGTCAGCACTTCGTACAGCTCTTCCAACATTGTGCCGCGCAGCGACTCGTGGGTTTGTTCGCGATCCCATGGGCAACCCTCTGGCGCGCGCAGGTGGGCGATGGTCTCTTGCAACCCCTCGAAGCTTGCGGTGGCAGGCATGGCCGGCACGTAGAGCGTGGTCAGGTGATCGAAGTGATCTTTATGATCGAGTTGGTGAAGCGGCAGCCAGGTGACGGCGTCTCCGCGCACAACGGCCACGCGATGCTCCGGTGGATATTGGTTCATCAGCGTGAGTTTGACGTCGGATGCGATGGCGCGCGAGTAGACCTGGGCGATCAGCGCCGGCTGGTCGGGGTTCAGCGGTGGGTGATGCAGCGCAGCCAGTTCGAGCGCATCACAGATCTGCAGTCCATCCAGTGGGTCGAACGATTTTGGATGTGGGATTTCGGATTTGGGATTGGCGGCGACGTCTTGCGTATCGCGTAGTGCGTATTGCGTATCGCGCGCCTCGTCTGCTGACCTCTGACTACTGACTACTGGCTTCTGACTACTGACGAGACTCTCCAGCACCGGCTCGATGAAGCTGAGGCCGGCGACCAGGCGGGTTTCGAT
>DAOUDB010000355.1:0-2114 GCA_034431495.1 Thermoflexales bacterium | reverse complement strand
GCCTGAGCATCGACCAGGCCATTCAGACGCTGGAGATGGGCGCGCAGATCGTGGTGTTTGGCGCGCCGCTGGTCATCAGCGGTCACGAGTTCAAAGCCCAGGAGGGCTTCGAGGACAAGCTGCGCGAAATCGTGGGGCGCGTCCGGCGCGCGGCATTGTAGGGCAAGCTGCCGGGCTTGCCCTGCGAGGTTTGGCCGGCGACTGCGGACGAAGCGCGCGCAGGGGCGGGCTGGCTGAGGCAGAAGCAGCCCGCCCCTGCGCGGAAATTCACCTGACGCCCCGCGGCCCGAGGCCGCAGCATCGTGGGGCCACATGGTAGAATGGAACATCTGTTCCAGGGCATCCCGGCCTGCAAGCCGCGCAACGCAGTCTGGCGACGACGCAACGCACGCTCCCGGCGAATCGCGCCGGCATGGCCACCCCTCGCCCGGTATGGACAGACATTCACTAACAAAGAGAGTTGAACGGCACAACTATGGCAGATGCAACAGCAACAACACCGGCAGCGCCCCCGGCCGACTATGGCGCGGGGCAGATTCAGGTGCTCGAAGGGCTGGAGGCCGTGCGCCGGCGACCCGGCATGTACGTCGGCGGCACCGACAGCAAAGCCATGCACCACCTCGTGTACGAAGTGGTGGACAACAGCATCGATGAAGTGCTGGCCGGCTTCTGCGACCGCATCGAGATCATCATCCATCCCGATGAAAGCGTAACCGTCAAAGATAACGGGCGCGGCATCCCGACCGGCATCCATCCCACCTTCCGCAACAAGAAGGGCGAGCCGGTGTCCGCGCTCGAAGTGGTCATGACCCACCTGCATGCCGGCGGCAAGTTCGGCAGCGGCGCATACACCGTGTCCGGCGGCCTGCACGGCGTCGGCGTCAAAGCCGTGAACGCCCTCTCCAGCTGGTGCGAGGTGGAAGTGCGCCAGGACGGCAAGATCTTCAAGCAGACCTACAAGGAGGGCATCACCACCTCGAAAGTCGAAATAGTCGGCAAGACCAAAGCCAACGACACCGGCACCACCACCACCTTCCTGCGCGACGACACCATCTTCCGCGAAGACAACAGCTACAAGTTCGACCTGCTGGTGCAGCGTTTCCGCGAGATGGCCTTCATCACCCGTGGCGTAACCATCGTGTTCAAGGATGAGCGCGACGATCGGGAGATGACCTTCTACTTCGAGGACGGCATCAGCGCATTTGTGGGATACCTCAACCGCAACCGCGACGTGCTGCACCCTGTCGTGTGGACCGACAAAAAGGTCGGGCCGATCGGCGTCGAGGTGGCGTTGCAATACACCGACGCCACCGCGTCCAGCGAGTTTTACTTCGCCAACACCATCCACACACCCGACGGCGGCACGCATCAGAGCGGTTTCCGCAGCGCGCTCACCCGCACGTTGAACGACTACGCGCGCAAAGCCGGCATCCTGAAGGACAAAGACAGCAACCTCGACAGCACAGACACGCTCGAAGGATTGACGGCCATCGTCAGCATCAAGCACCCCGAGCCGCAGTTCGAGTCGCAGACCAAAGTCAAGCTGATGAACACCGACGCGCGCACGGCGGTCGAGCAGGTTACGCGCGAGGCGCTGTCGCAGTTTCTGGAGGAGAACCCGCGCGAGGCCAAACAGATCATCGAAAAGTGTCTGGTGTCGCGCCGCGCACGCGAAGCCGCCAAAGCCGCCAGCGAACTAGTTCGCCGCAAGAGCGCCCTGGAGAGCGGCACACTGCCCGGCAAACTGGCCGACTGCTCCGAGCGCGACCCGCTCAAATGCGAGTTGTTCATCGTCGAGGGCGATAGCGCCGGCGGCAGCGCCAAACAAGGCCGCGACCGGCACTTTCAGGCCATCCTGCCTTTGCGGGGCAAAATCATGAACACCGAGCGCGCCCGGCTCGACAAAGTGCTGTCATCCGAGGAAATTAAGGCGCTCATCTCGGCCATGGGCACCGGCATCGGCGAGCAGTTCAACGTCGACAACCGGCGCTACGATCGATGCGTGATTATGACCGATGCCGATGTGGACGGATCGCACATCCGCACGCTGCTGCTCACCTTCTTCTTCCGCTACATGCAGCCGCTGATCGAGGGCGGGCATTTGTACATCGCCC
>DAOUDB010000354.1:0-14059 GCA_034431495.1 Thermoflexales bacterium | reverse complement strand
AGCCTGGCGGCTTGCCCTACATGCGGCGATCGATCTCGCGCCGGGCGATTTCCACGGCCCGGCGCGCATTGTTCAAGTTGCCGTGCAGCGTGTATACATCGCGCACGATGAACTCGACAAAGCATCCTCGCGCGGCGTCGAGTGTCTCGTTGATGTGCGCGGCCCATGCCGCTTCGTCGAGGGTCGCGTCTACGCTGAGAAAATTCGGATCCGGCTTGCGCGAGAACACAATCTGCGTGCCACGCAGAGCGTCACCCATGAAACGCTGGTCGCACCAGCGTGAGATCGACACTTTCTTCAGGTGGGGCAGGCGAGAAATGTCGTCCCAGAAGGGATGGGCCGGCTCGCAGCAGCCGTAATAGAGCAGACCCATCGGCTCGCACACGTCGCGGTAATACGGGAAGCAGAACTCGCGGAACATGCGCGGCGACACGCCCACCGTCTCCTGGCTGTTCGAGCAGTTCCACACATCGCGCTGGCGCACGGGAATTGCTTCGGGGTCGGAGCAGCCGGCCTGTCGCGCCGGCGAGTCTGCTTGTGGCAGATGGGTGGTGAAGTTGTAGCTGGAGCCGAAGCTGTCCTGGTTGCCGTTGTTCAGGCGCAGCAGTCCCTCGTCTTCCATCCACTGCATCCAGCGCAGGGCGTTGTCGCGCAGGTAGGCCATCAGCGCATGCACGGCGTCGGGTTGATCGCACATGGCGGTGAAGTACGCCTCCATGCCCATCAGATGCACCACGCGGTGCGTGAGCATGGTCATGACCGAGGTGTAAGAGCGGATGCGCACGGGCAGCAGGTCGCCCAGAAGTTCATCCAGAAAAGCCTGCCATGCGAATGTCTTGTCACGGTCAACGCTGAAAGTGGCCGGCTTCAGCAACGCCAGATCGCGCTCCAGGTCCTTGATGGGGTGCAGGAAGCGGTAGCCCGTCTCGACGCCCTCCGCATCTTTGACACGTTCAGACTCGATCTTGACGCCGAACTCGTCGATGTCGATGAACCAGCCGATGTCGAACGTGTCGGGGATGACCTTGTCGTCGTCGATCAGCTCATGGTTGCGTGTGTTGCGCAAGAGCTGACGCTCGATGGTGCGGCCGGCCTCTGACTGGCAGCGGAATAGACTGTCGGGCATGAAGTCGCGGTCGAATGTCCAGGTCTCGATGACGACCGGCGGGCGCGCGCCGGGGCAGCCATCGTTGAGGTCATACCAGAGTTGCTTGCGCTGCGCCATCACGGGCAAGGCCGCGTATTCGGCTTGCTTGCGGGCCAGCTCGCGCAGATAAGCGCGTTCGTCCTTGGGGATGTGCCATTCCATACCGCGCCATTGTAGTGTGGGGCTGTAATTCGGGGGGTACAATCGCCGAGACCACAAACATGAGCAACACAAATCCGACCACGCAACCGGCCTACCAGAATCCCTCATTGCCGCTCGACACGCGCGTTCAAGACCTGCTTGCGCGTATGACGCTCGATGAAAAGATCAGCCAGATGATGAGCGGCGCGGCTGCCATTCCCCGGCTGGGCATTCCGGCCTACAACTACTGGAATGAGGCGCTACACGGGGTTGCCCGCGCCGGCCGGGCCACTGTGTTCCCGCAGGCGATTGGCATGGCGGCCACGTGGAATCCTGCCCTCATTCAGCGCGTGGCGTCAGCCATTGGCGACGAGGCGCGCGCAAAGCATCACGAGGCCCTGCGCCGCAGCGGCGGCGCCAGCATCTTGCGCGGCCTCACGTTTTGGTCGCCCAACATCAACATCTTCCGCGATCCCCGCTGGGGGCGCGGTCAGGAGACATGGGGTGAGGACCCTTTTCTCACCGGCGAAATGGCATCGGCCTTCGTGCGCGGCCTGCAGGGCGATGACTCCAGATATCTGAAGGTTGCCGCGTGCGCCAAACACTACGCCGTTCACAGTGGGCCGGAAAAGGAGCGGCATAGCTTTGACGCGCGTGTGACAATGCGCGATCTGTGCGCCACATATCTGCCGGCTTTCCGCAAACTGGTGATGGACGCCAAAGTGGAATCAGTGATGGGCGCGTACAACCGCGTGAATGGCGAGCCGTGTTGCGCCAGCCAGTTGTTGCTGGTTGAGATGCTGCGCAGTCGCTGGGGGTTTGAGGGGCATGTGGTCTCGGATTGCGGGGCCATCCATGATATTCACGCCGGCCACAAGGTGACGCGCGACCCTGCCCAAAGCGCTGCGCTGGCCGTGAAGGCCGGCTGCGACCTCGAATGCGGCAACGTGTACGCCAGCCTGGGCGAAGCCGTGCAACGCGGCCTCATCACAGAAGCTGAGATCGACCGCTCGCTGGCGCGCACCCTGACAACGCGCTTCAAACTGGGTCTGTTCGACCCGCCCGAGCAGGTTCCCTATGCGTCTATTCCGATGGATGTGGTCAACAGCCCCGAGCATCGCCAACTGGCCTACGAGGCGGCGGCGCAGTCGGTGGTGCTGCTGAAGAACAAGGGCAACATCCTGCCGATCAACGATCGGGCGCGTTACGTGATTGTCGCCGGCCCGACCGCGGCCAATGTCGAAGTCCTGCTGGGCAACTACTTCGGCGTGAGCGACACCCTCACCACGATCGTCGAGGGCATCTACAGCCGTGTGCCGGAGGGCATGGGTGTGGACTATCGGCCGGCTGCCCAGCTTGACGCGCCCAACCGCAATAATCAGGACTGGACCTTCGATGTGGCCCCAAGTGCGGATGTGACCATCGCCTGTGTGGGCCTGTCGCCGTTCCACGAAGGCGAAGAGGGCGACGCGATTCTCTCGACCGAGAATGGCGACCGTGCGGACATCACCTTGCCAGAGTCGCAAGTGGCGTTCGTCAAACGTTTGGCGCAGGCAGGGGCGAAGCTGGTGCTGGTGGTGACCGGCGGCAGTCCCATTGCGCTGGGCGAGTTGGAAGAACTGGCCGAAGCGATTGTGTTTGTGTGGTATCCCGGCCAGGAAGGGGGCAGTGCGGTGGCCGATATCCTATTTGGCCGGCGCGCGCCCTCAGGCAAACTGCCGCTCACGTTCCCCCGTTCGCTCGACCAGTTGCCGCCATTCGAGGATTACAGCATGGCCGGCCGGACTTATCGCTATATGACTTCCGAGCCACTGTATCCCTTCGGTTTTGGATTGAGCTATACGCAGTTCGCCTACAGCGATCTGGTCCTGGCACATGACATGATCCGCGCCGGCGAGCCGCTGCCTGTTCGTTTCACGCTTGCAAACACCGGGTCGGTCGAGGCTGAAGAGGTTGCCCAGATCTACCTCAGCGATCTGGAGGCGTCTGTTCCTGTGCCGCTGTGCAGCTTGATTGGATTCTGCCGCGTGCGCCTCCAACCGGGTGAGCGCCGCGACATCGGCTTCACGATTACGCCAGAGATGATGATGCTGGTGGACGACGCCGGGGAGATGAAACTGGAGCCGGGCGCTTTTCGGGTGATGGTGGGTGGGTGTTCGCCGGGCGCGCGGGGTGTCGCGCTGGGCGCGCCGGCGCCGGCCAGCGCCCGGTTCCTGGTGGTTTGAACGCATGGGAAGATGTCGGACTTCTTCGGGAAGTCCGACATCCCTAAGGTTACTGCGCCTCGCGTGGGCAGGTGGAAATGCCGAACAGTGTGTAGAGCGGGCAGAAGCTGATCACGCTGGTGGCTACGAACACCACGGCCAGAACGCCCAGGATGATGGCCAGAATGCCGGTCAACTGGCCGGTCACGATCAAGACGCCGACTGCCAGCGCAATGATGACGCGCACAACGCGATCCACAGTTCCCATGTTCTTCTTCATGATTGACCTCCAAATCTGATCGGGTTTCGATTGTCTTGACCCTATCAGATGAGCCGGCTTTTGTCTGTGACAAAGTCACACAACGGGCCGCTTTGCTGCGCCGGTTATGCGCCGGCCTTGTTTGCCAGCCCCGCCACGTTCAGCAGGGTGATCGTCCCGCGCCCGGTCTCGATCCACCCGCTGCCGGCGAAATCCTCCAGAATCCGGCTGACTACCTCGCGCGACGTGCCCAGCTCATCGGCGATTTGCTGGTGAGTCAGTCGCAGCGTGGGGCGGGCGGGGTCGCGCCGGCTGATAAGAAAGTCGGCCACGCGCGCGTCCATGCGCCGGAAGGCGATCTCATTGACGATCGCCATCAGCACCGACAGGCGATGCGCCAGCAGGTTGAACACATAGTCGCGCCAGGCAGGATAACGGTCAATCCAGTTGCGGAAGACGGGTGCAGGGATGAAAACGGCTTCGGCATCACGCTCGACGACGGCCATGGCCGGGAACTGATGCCGGCTGAGGATGCAGTTGGCCGTCAGGATGCAGCTCTCGCCGCGTTCGAAGCGGTACAGGGTGATCTCGCGGCCGGTCTCGCTCAGCTTGTACACGCGCACGCAGCCACTGATGAGGATGGCAATCGCGTTGCACTCATCGCCTTCGACAAAGACTGTGGCGCCGGCCGGCACACGCTGCAAGACAGCTTGATCGGCAAAGTCGCGCGCCAGTGCGGAGCCGGCTTGCGCGAAGAATGGCAGTATTTCCTGCACGCGCGCAAAGGAAACAGGCTGAATCATCGAGCGATTCTCCTGGTCACGGGATTACTCTCGTGGGCGGCTGTGTTCGAAGGAGATTTTGATTTGGGTGAAGCCGAGGCTGCGCAAATGTTCTGTCAGCCGCAACTCGGCCAGCTCTTGCGCCAGGCTCATCATGCTGGGGTTATTGGCTACCATGTCGGCCAGTTGTTGCCGGGCGCGGGCCAGCGCCTCCAGCTCCAGCCCTTCGTACTCTGAATAGATCCAACTGCGCTCGGAGACGCGGATGCGCGATTCCTCCGGCAACATTTCCACGCTCAGCACCGATACTGCCGGCAACGTGAGTGTGATGGCTGCCCCGTCGCGCTGGATGTTGCGCGCGTCCAGCCGGGTGAGATCGAGGCCGACCTTGATCCGTCCTACGGCGTACAGGATGACCTTGTCCGTGCCGAAGATTTGCAGCAATCCTTCGCGCTCGACTTTCGCTTCGGCTTCGGTCGCCAGCGTGTATTCCACCATCGCCAGCTCGCCGATGTTGCGCCACACCGGCATGGGGATGGGCGTCGGCGTGGGCGTCGGGCTGGGCAATGGGGTTGCGCTGGGCGTGGGGGTGCGGGATGGCATCTCGGTCGGCGACGCGGTGGGCGAGGGCGCAGGAGGAACGGGCGTGCGCGTGGGCGACTCTGGCGAAGGCGCCGGAGTGACAGGGGCCGGCGTCACCTGCACCACCACGAAGATCGGTGTGGATGTGGCTGCTGCTGGGGCGAAAGTGGCCAGCCCGCCGGATGGCGTGAGCAGCGCGCGCACAAACAGGCCGAATCCCATGACTGCGGCGACCGTGGCAAGGCCGGCTGCGATCAGGCAGCCGGGTGAATGGATGAGCAAGCGCCAGCGTCCCTGCGCGTCGGGCATAGCCGGGACTATAACGCAGGTTTGTGCCGGTTGCGGGTGTGCGCCGGTGGTTGGAAACTGCGCATACTGCTCGCGCGCTGAACGCGCCTTTATCCTTTCACCGCTCCCAGCACCAGGCCCTTCACAAAGTAGCGCTGTAACAGCGGATACACCAGCAGAATCGGCACAATGGAGATCAGCAATGTGGCCGCGCGCAGGCCGCGATTCGACACCAGCGCCAGAAACTCTTCGAGGTTGCCGCTGGCAAACAGGGTGGTGACGTTGATCTGATTTAGGAACACCTGCAACCAGGTTTGCAGCGGATACATGGTGTTGCTCTTGAGCAGCAGTGAAGGATAAAACCAATCGTTCCAGAAGAAGACAGCCTGAAAAAGCGACACGGTGGCCAGCACCGGCAGCGACAAGGGCAGAAAGACGCGAAACAGCACATCAAAGTGCGTCGCGCCATCGATCAGCGCCGCTTCTTCCAGTTCCTTGGGCAGATTGCGGAAGAAATTCATGATCAGAATGGTGATCCACGGGCTGAAGGAGAACGGCACGAACAGGGCCAGGAAGGTGTCGTACATGCCCAGCCCGCGCACCACGAGGAAAAACGGGATCAGGCCGCCACTGAACAACATGCAGAAAAGAAAGAGCACGATAAAGGGGATGCGCGCCGGAAAGACCTCGGCTGGCCGGGACATGGGATATGCGGCCAGCACGCATATGGCGACGCTGAGCGCGGTGCCGGCTGCCGCGCGCGCCACGGCCCAGAAAAAGGCGTTCCAGATGCGGGGGTTCTCGAAGGCGATGATGAAGTTTTGCAGCGTGGGGTCGATGGGCACAAACCCTACCAGATTCCCCGCCACCGGCCCGGCCTTGCTCAGCGAAACAGCCAGAATGTGCAGAAAAGGCGCCAGACACAATACGCCGGCCACCGTCAGGAAGGCGTAGTTCAGCAGATCGAACAGCCGCGAGCCGAGTGACTTGTCCTGAACCATGTGTCGTTAGAACGGCCTCCAGCCGGAATAGCGATTGGCCAGATACCACGAGATCAGCACGAGCGCGAAGCTGATGACGCTTTTGATCGCCCCGACGGCCACGCCAAAGCTCCACTGCGCCGACTGGATGCCCACGCGGTACACGTAGGTGTCCAGCACGTCGCCCGTGGAATAGACGGCCGGATTGTACAGAAACAGAATCTGGTCGAAGCCGGCGTTGAGAATGCCGCCAATCGACAAGACCCATTGCAGCACCACGATCGGCGCGATGCCGGGAATGGTGACATGCCACATGCGCTGGAAGCGTCCGGCCCCATCGATTGCGGCTGCCTCGTGATTCTCGGGACTCACGTTCGTCATGGCTGCCAGAAAGATGATGGCCCCCCAGCCAAACCCTTTCCATACGTCGCTCAGAATCATGGTGAGTGGGAATATCCCCGGATCACCCAGCCACGACGGCGGGCGCTGCGCGCCCAGTCCGCGCAGGGCCTGATTCAAAATGCCGTTCGAGGCTAGCACGTCCATCATGATGCCGCCGATCACCACCCACGAGAGAAAATGGGGAAAAGAAGTGAGTGTTTGCACGACGCGCTTGAACGCGGTATGGCGTTCATACACCTCGTTCAGCATCAGCGCGAAGATCAGGGTGACGATCTGGCCCAGCACGATCTTGCCAACAGCGATGGTGATCGTGTTGCGCATCAGTTCACGCAGGTCGGGCAGCGCGAAGAGCAGCTCGAAATTGCCCAGCCCTACCCAGTGCGAGCCGAAGAAGCCCTTGAGCGGGTTGAAGTCCATGAAGGCGATCACCAGCCCGAAGGTCGGGATCAGGTTGAAGGCGAGCATCAACAGCACCGCCGGCGCAAGCATCAGCCAGAGGGCGCCGACGCCATGACGACGCCAACTCTGGCGGCGCTGAGTGTTTGCCCGCCCAGACCGATTCCGTTGCGCGAGAGAAGAAGAGGTCATCTCGATCGCCGTGTCATGAATGATATCGGGTGAGGAGGCGAACAGGACGGGCGCGGCTTCATCAGGAAACAAGCCGCGCCCGTCCGCGTGTCATCGCCCGCAGCGCACTAGTCTGCGCTCAGGCGGTCTCGCCGGTTTCATACCAGCGATTCACCTCGTCGGTGATCTGGTCGCCGCCGTTTCTCTTCCAGTCTGCCACGAACTGGTCGTAGTCGGCCAGCGTCTTGGAGCCAGTGATGATGGCGGTGAATGTCTCCTGCTCCAGCTTGTCGAGTTGCGCGCCGCGCGAGGCCATGGTGCTGGTGGGCGGGCCGAAGAACTCCGGGTACACGCCCTGTCCGGCGCCCTGCAACACCACCGGCTGCGTGTCCTTCTCGCCCAACTCCGGGTTTTTGGCGATTTCGACCAGAGCCTGCTGCCAGCCGTTCAACTGGGTGGTGTCGCCGGCGGCCAGCTCGGCGACGTAGGCGTAAAAGTCGCCAGCGTTCTTCAGGTAATAGCCGCCCCAGTTGTTGCTGGTGGTGAACGATGTGCCCAGGTAGGTGCCGGGGCGATTGTTCCGCACTTCGTAGCGGCCGGTCTCGCTGTTGTAGTGCCAGTCCCACTCCTCGAAGCCGTAGATGTCCTGTTCGCGCCAGCGGGTCACGTTCTCCAGCGCCCAGTTCATGATTTGAATGACACCTTCGACTTTCTCCGGCTCGATGCCCTTGCGGAAGCCGTCGATGTAGCCGTAGGAAGGGGCAGTCTCCAGCCAGCCGCGCCTGCCACTGGCGTCTGTGGGCGGCAGGGTGAAGCCCCAGCGCGCCTCGGGCACATTCTGCTTGGTCAGGCCGGCCTGCCAGCCAATGCCCCACGCCGGCGCAAAGAACACGGCGCACTTGCCGGCTGCCACGGGGTCGGTGGATTTGCCTTCGTCGCGGGTATAGAACTCCTTGTCGATCAGGCCATCCTTGTACCAGCGCTGCAGCATTTCCAGCACCGGTTTGATGCGTTCGTCGATGCTGCCGTAGATGAGTTTGCCGGGGATGTTCGGGTCTTTCACCCAGATGCGGATGTCGGTGCGGCCCACCGAGGGAATCGCGCCGGTGGGGCCGAAGAACACATCGAAGCTGTTGATCCAGCTCACCATCACGCGATGGGCCGGCAACCCAACCCACGACGGGTCATTGGCAAACTCTTTGTTGGTTGCGCGCAGCACTTCCTCGAACTCGGCGATGGTCTGCGGCGGCTGAAGGTTCAGCTTTTCCAGAATGTCGGCGCGATAATACAGCAGCATGTTATCCTGCGCCTCGAACTTCGCGCCGGAAGGCAGGCCCATCATGCGCCCGTTCACCGTCACTGACTTCATCAGACGGCCATCGTAACGGCCGGCGTATTCTTTCAGCAGATCAGACGCGGCGCTGTTCCACACGTCGGTAATGTCTTCCAGGGCGTCGGCCTGCAGAAAGCGCCCGTAGAGCTGAGGATTCAGGAACACAAAGTCTGGCAGAGTGCCGCCCGACATGACCGCCAACATTTTTGCGTCATAATCGCCGGTGTAGGTGAAGGCGGCCTTGGGAAAGACGTTGGTGGCATCACGCATCAGGCGGTTATGCGGCGTGTTCAGCGCATCATCGCCGGGCGGGAATTTGCGGTTCGGGTCTTCGCGCACTGCCAGCGAAATCTCGAGACTGGCCGGCGCTTTCCAGCGCGGCGGGGTGATGGTCGTTGTCCAGCCCTGCGGGTACTTGTCCATTTTGAGGGAGATTGGGCCGACTGGGGGGGCGGCGGTTGGCTGGGCTTCAGCCGCCGGGGCGCTGGTCGGCGCGGCAGCTGGCTGCGCTGGCGCGTCGCAGGCTCCCAGAAAGCCGGCTGCTCCAGCAGCAGACACACCCAGAAAAACACGTCGGGAGATCTTTCGCCTGGACATCTTCTCCTCCTTCCTGACTGAATCGCTCCAAAACCGATTTTGCTTTGAGGCTGACTTTCTATCGTACGCTTGAAAACTTTCAGAAAGCGCCCGATTTTAGACTAGAATACCGTGTGCACGCCCAAATGCCAATCCCTTTTCGTGAAATTTTCAAAAATCTATTGAAAAAAACAGAAAAGATGATAGGATGGTCCTGTCAGTCCTGGTTTGCTTTGCAGGATCGATACTATGTCGCAGACGACCAATTCACCTCGCTTGATTGATGTGGCCCGTCGAGCCGGCGTATCGCTCGCCTCTGCCTCGCGCGTCATTAACCAGACCGGCCCGGTCAGTGAAGCATTGCGCGCGCAGGTCGAAGCTGCCATGGCCGAGCTGGGTTATGAACCCCGGCGCACCGCCCCTCTCCCGCTGCTTTCCGAGCATACACTGGCGCTGCTCATTATGGACACGGTTAATCCTTTCTTCCATGAGATTGCAGAGGGCGCGCAGCAGGAAGCCGATCGTGATGGCCTGTTCTCAGTGCTGATCAACACTACGGCCGATCCTGCCTATCAACAACGTGTGCTCGACACGTTGAGCAAACATCGCCTGGAGGCAGTCATCGCCTGTGGTTCCAGTTTGCCCCCTCAAGCCTGGATCGATTTTTACGAGCTTGCGCGTTTGCCGCTGGTGGTGATGAACCTGCGCGTGTCGCATCCTGAGATTTACAGCATCGTGGTCAACTTCGAGAGCGCCGCCCGGCGCGCGGCGCAGCATCTGCTCGATCTGGGGCACACGCGCATTGGCTATCTGCCCGGCCCGGCCGGCGCCGAACACACCCAGCAGCGCCTGCGCGGCATCGAACTGGCGCTGGCAGAGCGGGGCCTGGCGCTGTTGCCTCATTGGCGGCCCGAAATGGTGCAATCGATGGAAGGCGCTTTTCAGAGCATGTCGAATATCCTCGATCTGCCCCCCGATGATCGGCCCACGGCGGTGGTGGTGTACAACGACTTTCTGGCGCTCGGCGCGTTGAACGCAGTGCGCGCGCACGGCCTGCGCGTGCCGGACGACATATCCATCATCAGCTTCGACGACATTCCAATCGCGGCGCACACCAATCCGCCCCTGACCACCATCGCGGTGCCAAAGGCGCGCATGGGCCGGATTGCCGTGCGCTGGCTACGGCAGCAACTGCGCTCGGATGGCCCGCCCAAAGGCGGCTACACGCAGCTCGAAAGTCCGCTGATCGTGCGCGAATCGACCGCCCCGCTGCGCGACCGGCGATGACGCGCGCCACGATCTGAAGGAATACGCATGTCTGACGAATTTCTCAACGATCTGTATGATGCGCTTCGCGACACGCCGGCCCAGCGCAAGTTCAGACGCCTGCGCCCGATGCCGGTGGGGTGCGTGTTCATTCAGGCCCCGGACATGGGCTGGGAGGACATGCGCGCCCATCTGCGCCTGATGAAGCAGCTCGGCTTCACCTGCCTGAAACAGTTTCTGCTGCTGCCCGGCTGGGATGCGCGGCGTTTCATGCATCTGGCGCTCGACGAGGGCATCATCCCCTGGTGGTACGACGACGCCGGCTGGGAAGACATCAGCGATGCGCTGCTCGACCGGCTGGGCATTCCGCGCGACACGCCGATCGAAGTTCTGCGCGCGCACCCGGCGTGGCTGGCCTATCAAGAGCGCGTCTTGCGCGCGCGTATTGACTGCCCTGCTCAGCCCCCTTTGCCCGACGAACGAGAGCCGGCCCGCACCGCGGCGCGTTGGACCTTTTCGGTGGCGCACGAGCTTTCCACCACCGACGCTCGCATCGATCCTCAGGCTGTCCCGGAATTCATCGCCTGGCTGCAGAGCAAATACGGCACGCTGGACGCGCTGAAACAAGCGTGGAACGCCGGTCATGCCGGCCTGAGCGGCCACAACTGGCAAACATGGGAGCAGGCAGTTGCCTCGGTTCTGCCGGACGGCGATGATCGCGACTACAACCGCTACAAGGATGTGATCCGTTTCAAGTCCGAGGTCTTTCTACGGCAGGTGCGCGAGCGGGTGGATGCGCAACTGGCCCGCGATCCGCACGAGCCGACGCGCGCCGGCGGCGAGATGAGCCTGTTTCTGCCGCTGGCCGGGCGCGGCATCGACATCGAGGGCATTGCCGATCTGATGGCCGAACGCGGATCGCTCTATCCTTCCACGCATCTCGCTTGGCACTTTGACAAGGTGAATTACGAGATTGCGCGGCCGGCTTATATGTACTCCTCTCTGGCCGCCGATGTGTTCAAGGGTGGCTGGAGCGCGACATGGGAATCAACCGGCGGACCCCAGCAGATCAGCGGTGACAAGGGCTGGTCGGACTTTGCGCGCGCGCATCTGCCGGCCTTCACGGTCGACGGCGGCGTGATGACCCAGTTGATGCTGACGTACCTGGCGGCCGGCTATCGCGGATTTGGGTTCTGGTGCTGGTCGGCGCGCACGGCCGGGCGCGAGGCCGGCGAATATGCGCTGCTTGATCGCAACAATCTGCCCGGCCCTCGCGCCCTTCGCGCCGGGCAGATTGGACAGGCTGCTCGGCGCTTGCGCGACGAACTCTGGCAGGCTCGTAAAGAGCCGTTGGTCGGCCTGCTGTTCGATCAGGAAAATGATCTGCAATGGGCCGTCATGGCGGATGCCGGCCGTGATCTTTTCTTGGATATGCCGGTGCTGGCGCGGGTTGGGGCAGGCCGTGCGCTGGTCAACGCGAATGTGCCCTGGGAATATGTGACAGCCAACGATCTGCGGCGCGGCCTGGCAGCCCGCTATAAGGTCATCTATCTGCCGGCCATGCTGACGCTGAGCCATGATGTGTTTGAGATTCTGGCCGGCTATGTTGAGCAGGGCGGACGTCTGGTCATGGACATGCCCTCGGCCTGGTTCGACGAACGCGCTCGGCTGATCCCCACTGGCCCCGGCTCGCTGTTCGAGCGCCTGTTTGGCTGCGCGCTTGATGATTTTCAATATGCCTCGAACGTTCCGCGCGCCATCGACGGTCATCCCCTCAGCGGTTTCGTGTGCGATCTGACACCGACCACAGCGCGCACGCTGGAGTGCTATGACAACGGCCAGCCGGCCATCTGCGAGAACACGCCCGGGCGCGGCGCAGCCGTTCTGATCGGCTGCGAGGCGTCGCTGGCGTGCGTGCGCCCCGGCAATGCGCGCATGGAGTCGCTGTTGATCCGCCACATGCTGGGGCCGTATCGCGCCCCGTATCGCTGTGAAGGGGCGATTGTCTATCGTCTGGCCGCGCCGGCGGCCGATCATTTCTTTCTGATCAACGACTGGCCGGCCCGCAGCATTTACCTGCAAGCCGGCCCGCATGATTACCAAGCCGTCAGCGATGTCGTCGCGCAAACCCCGCTCGATCCGGGTGCGCCCATTGCGCTCGAGGCGCACGGCGGGCGCTGGCTGCGCTTTGAGAAGTAGCTTATTGCCTGTTCCGCCGGCTCATCACATCACCAGTCGCACGCCGGTTTCGATTACCAGCGCCAACAGGAACAACAACCCGAACGCGCGGTTGTGCACAAAGGCGAACGCTGCCAGCCAGGTCGGCCAGGCGTCGGCGGGGAACCAGTCGGGTTTCTCGGCCGGCTTGGGTAGCCGGAACATCTTAAACGCCAGCGCCAACTGGCGGATTGCCATTGCCACGATCAGCATGACCGGCGAGAAGAAGCCGACGATCACCAGCGCCGCTACCAGCACATACTGCATCACCATGCAGCCAATCGCCACCCAGCGCGCCAGGTTATCGCCCAGGATCACCGGCAACGTGAAGATGCCTTTCTCGCGGTCGGCGGCGCGCTTGTCGATGTGCTTGCCGAAAATCACCATGGTTGTGCCCAGCGCATAGGGCAACCCGCCCAACACCACGGTCCAGTCCCATTCGCCGGCCACGACGTAGTACCCGCCGCCGATCATCAACGGCCCCCATACCAGCAGCACGGCTATCTCGCCCAGCCCGACATATTTCAGCGGCCAGGTGTATGCCAGCACGAAGAACGCCCCGGCGATCAGCAGCGGCAAGGTCAGCCCGCCGCGCGCCAGCACCAGGATGATGCCGCAGGCCAGCGCGATGCCGCCGGTCACGATGGCGTAGCGCCAGGCGTCTTTCATCGTCCAGAAGCCGGCTTCGAGTGGTTGCACGCCGTACTGCGCGCGGTAATAGTTGCCTTTGTCCACGCCGCGCGCATAGTCGGTCATGTCGTTCAGCAGGTTGTTGGTGGCGTGCGCCATGACCAGTCCGATCGTCATCACGGCCCACAGGCCAAAGTCGAACTTGCCGGCCCGAATGGCAAAGATGCCGGCAATGGCCGCCGAGATGAACGTCATGATGAGCACCGCCGAGCGCGTGGCGATCAACCACTTGGCCAGCGCATCCAGCCGGCCCCATTCTTGCGCGCTCAGGCGCGGCACCCCGCGCAACGCGCGACGCCACATCCCGCTGCTGTTGTTCATGGATTTATCAACTCCCTGTGTTTGTTTCGACCCTGATCCCGCGCTCCGCGCCCTGGCAGGAGGCATGGGTTTGGCGCTTCAGGGTCAGATGAATAACACAGCCGGCTGAGCGAGAGATGAGTGAATTCAGACTGCCCTATCGACTGACGCCGCGCCCTCATCCCACGCTGCCTCGAAGTCGTCGCCCAGCGCTGTCCGCGCCTGACAGACGAACTGCTCGTACTCGGCCCGATCGCCGGGCGCCAGGAACGGCGGCAGCGCCTCGAACAAGCGGAACGCAGCGCCCAGCAGGCCGGCTGCCCGG
>DAOUDB010000353.1:0-20987 GCA_034431495.1 Thermoflexales bacterium | reverse complement strand
CAGTATTTGGCACGGCGCGCGCGATCTTTGGCGCCGGCGATGCGCAATGGCAGTTCGACATTCTCGAATGCCGACAGTGTCGGCAATAGCGCGAACGACTGGAAGACGAAACCAACCTGCTCGCGCCGCCATTTGGTCAACTGCCCGTCAGTCATGCGTGTGATCTCGCGCCCGAAGCAGCGCACCACACCGCTGGTGGGATGATCCAGGCCGCCGATGCAGTTGAGCAGCGTGGTCTTGCCACTGCCAGAGCGGCCTTTGACGCCAACCCAGCGGCCGGCCTTGACCTCGATGTTCAGGCCACGCAGAGCCAGCACGTCGTTGTTGCCCACTTTGTACGCCCGCACCAGATCAACCGTTTCGACCGCCAGCCCTTCGTCTGCAACTGCTTTGCCATTCGACGACGGCAAGGCAGCCACGCCTGCGGATGCAGTCCGGGTCATCATCTCAGTCATGTTGGAATCTGCCATACGCTTCTACCTCTTGCGAAACCGCGCCAACAGCTTTTGCAGGCCACGGCGTTCGGCGCGCGACGCCTGCGCCGCCTGCGCTTCCACTGCTTCCGCGTCGGCCAACTGGCCGTTAACATCTGCCTCGCCCTCGCGCACAACCGGCCGCACCAGAATGCCATCGTCAACAGGGTCGAGCTTGGCGCGCTCGCGGATGCCGTATTGCTCGCGCAGATCCTTTGGAATCTGCAACCGTCCGGCCGAGTCGAGCACGGCGTACTCCTCGAACACGTGCTCGTGTTGCGGCTGTTGCTCGTGGGCCTGCTCGGCGGGGTGTTTGGTGACGACTTTGCGCACCGTCTCGCCGGCCAGCTTGCCGTCGCGGATGGCCACGACGCGATCGACGTGGCGCGCCAGGTTGGGGTCGTGGCTGACGATGAGCGTCGTCACGCCGGCCTGCTTGCACAGATTGCGGAAAGCCTGATAGACCGTCAGCGCGCTATTCGAGTCCAACTCGCCGGTTGGCTCGTCGGCCAGCACAACGGACGGGTAGTTGGCCAGCGCCACGCAGATGGCGACGCGCTGCTGCTCGCCGCCGGAAAGCATCTGCATGTAGTGGTTGCGGCGGGAATCCAGGCCAACAGCGGCCAGCAAATCGCGGGCGTGCTTGCGGGCTTTGCCGCCAGCGTGCCCGGCCAGAATCATCGGCAGCTCGACGTTGTCTTGCGCTGACAAATACGGAATCAGGTTGCGCGCGCCCTGCTGCCAGACAAAGCCGACCTCCTTGCGCCGGTACTCGGTGAGCGCCCGCGAGGACATCTTCAGCAAGTCGCGCTTGCCCACCCGCACCCGGCCGGCGCTGGGCCGGTCGAGGCCGCCGAGGATGTTGAGCAGCGTCGATTTGCCGCTGCCGCTCGCGCCGACGACGCCCAGCAACTCGCCTTCTTTGACTTCCAGGTCCAACCCCTGCAACGCCACCACTTCGAGATCGGCGATCTTGTGAATCTTGACCAGGTTGTCACACAAGATGAACGGCTCATTGACGACGATCGCAGGAGCGTTCTCTTCGCTCATACCGTCTCTCCCATCTTCACGGCCTGGAAAATCTTCATCCGGGTCAGGTATGCCAGCAAGACCAGCAGCGCCAGGACGAACAACAGGCCAAACAAAGCGTAGATATTGTAAATGGCCGGCCAGGCGATGAGCACCCGGAACGGCAGCACCGTAGCCTCTGGAGTGAGGCCGACTTGCATGAACGGCACATAGATGTTGCTGGCTGCAACGCCCAACACGGTGCCGGCCAGCACGCCAGTGCCCAGCAACAGCACCAGCTCCCACCCAAGCATGGCGGCCATCTGGACTGTGCTAAGACCGATCGCGCGCAACATGCCCAGCTCGATCAGACGCCGACGAAAAGAGAAGACCGCGTACAGGAAGAAGCCCAGCACCGTGAGCAGCGCGGCGGCGGCAAAGCCAACCGACAGGATGCCGAACAGGCCCTGCCGCTCCGGCCGGGTTTGCTCCTTCAGCACCTGCGTGCGCACATCAGAGAAACTCACGATGGTAAAGCCGAGGCTGCTGGCGTCGGCCACAATCTTCTGTGGGTCGGCGCCATCCTGCACCTTCAGCCACACGTCGTAGGGTA
The DNA here is from genome assembly GCA_034431495.1 of Thermoflexales bacterium. Classification (GTDB taxonomy): domain Bacteria; phylum Chloroflexota; class Anaerolineae; order J036; family Brachytrichaceae; genus Roseilinea. Next base: position 18,893 of record DAOUDB010000353.1, on the reverse strand, counting down.
TCTGGCCGCCGGCCTGCTCGAAGAAGTATTCAAGGTTGCCTACAAACAGCGGCCCTTCATTCTCCTTGTTGGGATACCACGCCGGCCAGCGCCGGAACGTGCCGACGATCTTCATGTCCATATTGGCCGATGCCCCGAAGACAGGCACCGTCACCCGTATCGGGTCGCCAATGCGCAGCGCGTTCTGGGCCAGCAGGCTTTCGGGCACCAGCACACCGTTGTTGTCCACGCCCAGATTGTTGAGCAAGGCGCCCAGCGGCTGAGAGGCGAAGTCCGAACGCCAGAACGCGACGCGGCCATAGTCGAGCCGGTCGATGCCCAGGAAGTGTCCCTGCATCTGTCCGGTGGCAGTGCGGCCGGTGGCGGGGAACCAGCCGATGCGCGCGGCCTCCTTCACACCTTCAACTTTGAGGTGCTCATTGACCGGCAGGAACAGCCAGCGTGGGCCGGCGTCGGTCTCTTCAGACGCAGTGCCCGCAGCCGGCGCAGCGCCGCCAAGCGGACCTGCGCCGCCCACCGACGTGCTCTGTGGTTGCTCGATCAGTCGCATGTCTCCACCCACTTCATAGCGGATGCGTTCGACCAGATGTTGATCGAGCGTGGCCGCCAGCGATGCAGTGTAGGTCGCAAGCGCCAGGGTGAGCACCAGCAGCAACATGGGGGCCGAATAGAAGCCCGGCGAGCGCGATAACTGACGAATCGCCAGCAATACTGACGTGCCCGGCAGCCGGCCCAGCACCCATGACAGGATGCGCAGGAAGAACGGAAACAGCCGGATGAGAAACAGCGCCAGCGACACCATCATCAACGAGGGCACCAGGAACAGCAGCGGGTTACTGAACGGATCGCCCCCGCCCACGCTGACCACACCCGGCACAGCAATGGTGCCCTGCTGATTCAGCAGATAGGTACCGTAGGCCGAAGGAACGAACAACATCACATCCAGGAACATGCGCTGCCAAAGCGGCGGGCGCAGCGTGCGGGCGCGCTCCAGTTTGTAGCTGATGATGGTATGCCGGGCAGCGCCAATCACCGGCGTAACCGTGACCAGCACGGCAAGAAGGGCAATCGCCACGCCAAATCGCAGGCTGGTCCCGGTCAAGGTCACCGACAGCGACTCGCCGCCAGAGAAATTCAGGAAGCTGCGCGCCTGTCCGACGAGTTGCGCCAAACCCTGCCCGGCAAACGCGCCAATCACCAGCGCCAGGCCGGCCAGCACCAGCGCCTCGACCAGCGAGATGGCGACCACCTGTCCTACCGACGCGCCACGGCTTCGCAGCACGGCGATCTCGTTGCGCTGGCCGCCAACAGTAAGGCCGGCCACCAGCGTGATAAAAGCAAGCACCAGACCCAGAATCGGCGCGCTGAACGCAAAGAGCTGGATGGTGAGCAGCCGGTTGGCCTGTTCGTAATTCCACAGCGCATTCATGGGCGATTCGTCCAGCCGCACATCGGGCATCAACGAATTCGCCCGGGTCATGGTCAGGTTAATACGGGCAAGCAACTCCTGCACGTGCTCGGAACGCACACTATCGCCGTTGAACACCATATACCACAACGCCAGGTACACCTCGCCATCCAGATAAGGGGACAAGTAATGGGCATAGGTGTTCTCGGTCGTCAGCATGACCTCTTTGAGGTAGTCCGGCCGATAGAACCAATATCGCTCGGTGGGATCTTTGGCCACCCAGATGCCGGCAATATGCAGGGGAATCTGCTTGTCGGCGGTTTTCTGGCTGCCGCCTTTGCGGAAAAAGCCGATGTACTGCTCGCCCACCTGCAAGCCAAGCTTTTCAGCCAGGTTGAGGCTGATGATCACGTCCACCGGGTCTCCCACGGTGGTGGCGTCTCTGGGCAATGTCCCTTCGAGAATCTGAACGTGATCCTCGAAATCGCTCACATAGCCAAGCGAGGCCCAGGTGAGCGGCTGGCGCGAATTGAAGAAGCCGGCGTCCGCCTGCGGGAACAACTGGAACGTGTCGGTCTGGAAGAAGCGCACCAACAATTCGCGGTCCAGGTTGATGTAGGCCGGCGCCTGATTGATCATGAAGTCATCGACCGCCGTCACATCGCCCAGCTCGCGCAGGCCATGCCACGAGCCGATGTAGCGGAACATGAACGCAAACGGCGGGCGCAGTCCGTTCTCGGTGGCAGTCAGCTCGGTCTTCAGAATGCGAAAATAGACCGAATCCGCGTAGAGCGGGATGCTCAACGTCAGCGCGACGACCGACAGCAGGCCCACGGCGCCGGCTAAAGCCAGCCATCGTGTGGACCATAGCCGTCGCGCTGCAACGACAAACGTGGACAGGGCTGTACGAACGGCCTGGATCACGGCGCCACCACAACCTGCCCCTCTTGCAAACCTTCGAGGATTTCGACACGGTCTTCGCCCGTAATGCCTACTTTCACATCGACGCGGCGCTGCGCTTCGCCTTCCTGGATCACCACAAACTTGCGTCCCTCAAATGTGCGCACAGCCTGAGGTGGGATCCAGAGAGCGTCTGCAACCCGCTCCAGCACAACGTTCACACGCACCAGATCGCCCATCTCGTAGCGCACGCCGACGGTGGTTTCCTCATCCAGCGTGATGCGGGTCGACTTGTCTGCGTTCGGCGCCTCGACACCCTGGGCAGTCCGGCCGCCGCCACCATAGGGATAGGGCAACTGGCGAATCTTGCCCTTCATCGGCTTCTCCGGCACGCTCACGAGCGTCACCTCGACCAACAGCCCCTCCTGCAGATCCTTGAGCAGATTGGTGCTGGGGTCGGCGACCACTTCGAGTTCCGTCGGATCGGCAATGACCATCACCGGCTTGTAGCCTTCCACAGCCAGGCCGGGCGCGGTCGACAACGACATGATCTCGCCGTCGAATGGCGCAATGATCTGGGCATCGGCAATGCGCGCGCGCAGAGACTCCACGTTCAGCTCGGCGCTCTTCACATCGTTCACCAGCAACTGGTCCACGCTCGTCTCGGCGTCGGCAACGCCCTGGCGCGCCGCAGCAACCTGCTGTCCGACGATTTTCAGGTTGTACTCGTGGTTCGTGATGATGTCCTGCATCACCAGGTCATAGTTGGCCTTGGCCAGCTCATAGTTGAGTGTGGCGTTTTGCAGCGCCATAGCCTGCCACGAACCACTGCGCCCCTCAATGGGCGACCGGTCGTAATCTGATTGCGCGACCTCGACCGCAATCTCTGCCTGTCTCAACTGCACCTCGGCCTGTTTCTTGCGCGCCTCCATGTCCATGGACTTCAGCCGGGCATACTCCAGTTGTTTGATTTGCAGATCGACTTTGGCGCGCGCAGCGGCGCTGTCGGCTGACTTCTGGGCGCGATCGAGCCGGATGCGCGCGCGATCCAGCTCCAACTCCAACTGCTGCAACTGGCGTTCGAGTTCAGCATTCTCGAGATCAGCCAGAATGTCCCCCTGCTTGACCTGGGCCTTGCGCTCGACGTTGACCGATCGAACGCGCCCACTCACGCGGAAGAACAGGTCAACTTCGCGCACGGGGCCGATACGGCCGGTGAACGTGACACGCCGGACCACCTCGCCTTTTTGCACGACGTACGTGGGCTTGGTCGGGATGACCGGCGCCGGCAGCGGTGTCGGCGTAGGCAACTCGACTTGCGACGACTGGTCGCTGCACGCAGTAGCGACAAGCGCTGAAACAATCACAAACGCCATTGAGGCATTGCGAATCTTCATGTGGAACGATCCTCCGGGTAAGGGATAACAAGCACAGTGTAGCCATGTGTCCAAAAGACACAAGTTGCTGCCTGCGCATAGACGTAAACTGAAGAGACCGCTCGGATTGCGGCAAGAGCGAACGAGGTCATCTATCCAACGCGATTATCGCACCGATCCTTAAAAAACGCTGCGAGGCTTGACAAGCCGGCCAGCCGCGCTACAATTAGTGTCAATATTACACTAATCCGGCCGGCGCGATAAGATTGCCGGCAGTTCAGACACAAATAGAGCCAAATAGAGTGAGGTGGAAAATGAGCAACTCTCTTGCACAGCGTTCGGCTGGCTTCGTGGACCATGTCGAGCGATGGCTAAACAATCGGCCGGCCCTGAAGCTGCAATCAGTCATCCAACAGCCGGAGCGAGTTGCCATTTTGTGCGTCGATGTCATCAATGGATTCTGCACCATCGGCCCATTGTCAAGCCCGCGCGTGCAGGACATTGTGGCCCCCATCGTCCGGCTATTTAGCGCCGCTCAACATCTGGGCGTCCGTCATTTCATCCTCACTCAGGACACCCACGCGCCAGACGCGGTCGAGTTTCAGCAGTATCCGCCGCACTGCATCCGCGGAACCGTCGAATCGGAAACCGCCCCAGAGTTGAAAACCCTGCCCTTCGCGGAAACATTTGTGGTGATCGAAAAGAACTCGATCTCATCGTCTGTCAACGGCCGGCTCGATCAATGGCTCGACCAGCATCCGGAGGTGGATACCTTCATCGTCACCGGCGACTGCTCGGACTTGTGCACGTATCAGCTCGCCATGCATCTGCGGCTGCGCGCCAACGAATTTCAGAAGGCCGGCGCGCGCGTGATCCTGCCGGCCGATTGCGTGCAGACCTACCACACGCCGCTGGACGTGGCTGAAAAGCTGGGCATCCCCCCGCACGACGGCGACTTGCTGCATGCCATCTTCCTGTTCAATATGGCCACCAATGGCATCGAGGTTGTGGCGCGACTGGAATAGCGTGTTGCGTATTGCGTGTTGCGTGTTGCGTATTCGCCAGTCTGTCGTCTGTGCTCTGTCGTCTGTCGTCTGTCATCTGAAGAGGCCGGGTCATGGAAATTGCTTTTATCGCCGTTGGGCTGATGCTGGTCTACATGGTCTATCTAAAGTTGCAGGTGCGCGCCCAACAGCAGGAATTCGCCGAGTTCAAACGCAGTGTGGTCATGGTGCCCCTGCCCCGCAAGAAGCAATCACCCTGGATTGCCATATTCGCCATCAGCACGCTGGTTCTGGCAGTCGCCGTGCTGCTGCTGGCGCTGAAGTAGGGCCGAGATGTGCTTGACCTTCTAAACACGATTGAGTCCTGGCGCGCGCGGGGCGATGCCGTGGCGCTCGCCACCGTCGTCAGCGTGACAGGGTCGGCGCCACGGCCGGCCGGCGCGAAGATGGCGGTCAATGCGCGCGGTGAGATCGCCGGCTCGGTCAGCGGCGGCTGCGTCGAAGGCGCAGTGGTTGAGGCCGCCCTGGAGGTGATCGAGAATGGCCGGCCGCAACACCTCCACTTCGGCATTGCCGACGAAACAGCCTGGAGTGTTGGCCTGATGTGCGGCGGGCAGATCGCGGTATTTGTCGAACGGCTCGACGCCCGCTTCGACGAAATTGCGCAACTCGTTCGCGCGCGCCGGCGCTTTGCCGTCCAGACCATCGTTGCGGGCGACAACGCCGGCGCCAAAACAATCATTCCCGATTCCGACCCGCGCACCCTGAACCAGAAAACCGGCCTGATCGACACGCCGGCCGGCGCCGCCTTCTTCGACATCATCGAACCGCCGGCCCGCCTGTACATCATCGGCGGCACGCACATCTCGGTTGCGCTCACCACCATCGCGCGGACACTGGGCTACCACGTGACCGTCATCGATCCGCGTCAAATGTTTGCGACGCCAGAGCGGTTTGCCCACGCCGATGCCCTGTTGATCGCCTATCCCCAGCGCGTGCTGACGCCCGATATGATCGACACCTCCACGTGTTTCGCCGTACTGACGCACGACCCCAAAGTGGATGACCCGGCCTTGATGATCGCGCTGAAGAGTCCGGCGCGCTACATTGGCGCGCTGGGCAGCCACACGACACACGCAGCACGGCTCGAACGGCTGCGACAAGCCGGCTGCACCGAGGCGCAGCTCGCCCGCATTCACGCGCCGATCGGCCTCGACATCGGCGCGCGCACGCCGGAAGAAATCGCCGTCGCTATCGCCGCCGAGATGGTAAAAGCACAAGTCGGCGCCTAGCCATCTCGCGCCAGCCGCGCTGGCCTGCCAGGGGGTTGCCGCTACAATTGCCTGCCGAATGAAAAAGCTCCTGCCTGTGTGGGTCGTGCTGGGCATCGTGCTGGCATCGTGCGCATCGCCCAGTCCGCAGCCGACACCGCTATCTATCACCCCCACGTTCATCGTCACCCCGTCGCCCACGCCGGTTCCTGTGTCGATTCACCTGAACCTGGTGTGGCTGTTGCACCAGCCACTGCAAGGCATTGACCCGGACACCGGCCTTGTCCTCCGCAGCACAGTCAGACTGAACACCCTTCGCAGTTACCACGCGCTCGTGCAGGCAGCACAACGTCATCCCGGCGTTCACACCACCATCAATGTTTCTCCCATCCTGGCGCGCCAACTCACGGCCCTGGCGTCGGGCGCGCGCGATGTGATGTGGGAACTGAGCACCCGTCAGGTTGGCGGCTTGACCCCCCACGAGCGCGCCACGATCGTGGATGAGTTTGGCCGCGCGCCGGGCGCACTTCTTGACGGCGCAGCGGGCGCGCGCTACCAGGAATTGCTGGATAAACGCGCACAAGGCGCACCCGCATTCAGCGAGCAAGACATTCTGGACGCGCAGGTGTTGCATCACCTGGCCACGTTCCCGCCAGGCCAACGGGCACAACCACCGCTCGACACACTGGTTGCCAAAGGCCGCGACTTTTCCGAGCAGGACAGGCAAGTCACACTGCAGCAGGTCGGCTCGACACTGCGCGGCATCCTGCCGGCCCTGCGAGCGTTGCAGGACAACGGCAGCATCGAAATCGGCACATCGCCCCTGGCATATCCGATCCTGCCCCTGCTGATGGATCCCGCCGTGCAACAGTCTTTGGCAAGCAGCTCCGCAACCCAGCGCCCCGTGTTCGGTCACCCCGAAGACGGCATCGAACAGTTGGCGCGCGCACGGGCGCTGCACGAGTCGATGTTTGGACGCGCGCCGGCCGGATTGTGGCCCCCCGGCGGCGCGATCTCGCCCGGCATCTTGCAAGCCATTCAGAATGCCGGCTTCGCGTGGCTGATCGCCGGCGAACGCGCGCTGGCCGGCGAGATCGGCGAACGCGCCGACACGATGCTCAGCCGTGACGAAGCCGGCATACCGCTTCAGGCCGGCGCCCTCTATCAGCCCTACATGCTATCAACCGGCTCCGCCGGAAGCCCGCCGCTTATCATCGTGTTCGGCGACACGGCGCTGTCGGACGCTCTGACACTCGAAGCCCGGCAAACCCCTGAACTGGCGGCACAACATCTGGTCGAGCGTGTGCTCGCCATTCGAGAGCGCCTGTCACCATCTGCCACAGACACGCCTCCTCTGGTCACGCTGGCGCTCAATGCAGCCGGACTGGATGAAGCATTCTTTGGCCCGCTCTACCGGCGACTTGCTGTCGAAGGCGAGACCGGACTGATTCGCACAGTGACCATGTCCGAGCGCCTGAGCCAGACACCTGCCGCGCCCCAACTGGCCTCCATTACAGCCAGCACGTGGAATGGGTCGTACGATGTGTGGGCCGGCCATGCCGAAGATATCGCCGCATGGAATCTCCTCAATCAGGCGCGCGAGTTTCTGCAAGGGTATCTGTCGGGCAACAAAGTCACCGACGCAGCATCGATCAGCCGGGCCTATGAAGCGGCGTTGCTGGCGCAAAGCGCCGACTGGTTCGAAGCGCTGGGCAGCGACCAGCCTGAAGAAGATCGCGCATACTCAGACGGCATCTTCCGCGACCTGCTGGCTGAAGTGTATCGGGCAGTGGGAGCGCCCGCGCCCGACTACGTCAAAGTGCCGGTGTTGCAGCCCAGTGTGGCGATTCAAGGCCAATCGCCGACCGGATTCATCACGCCTACCCTGAACGGTTTTGCGGAAGAGGGCGAGTGGGATGGGGCCGGCCTGCTCGCAGCAAGCGACGCCGCCCTGAGCGCCGGCACGGCCATTTCAAGCGTGCGCTTTGGCCTGAACACAGAAACCCTGTACTTCCGCATCGACACAACCGCCGATGTCGCCTCATTCGTCAGCAGGCCCGACGCTCCAGGAGAACTCCGCCTGGGAATCTATCTTCAGGCGCCCGGCGCATCGCACATCTCGCGCTTCACCCGTGTCAACGCAGAAAACGAGACCCGGGTGGCGCTCGGCTTCGACGCCACGCACCTCCTGGAATGGACGCTGGGGCCGGACGGCTCGGCGTCCAGCACCCTGTACGAAGCAAATGCGAATATGGGCTGGTCGTGGGTCATGCCGGCAACGGGGGCTGCGCGCGGGCCGGTGGTGGAGATGGGACTACCCATTCGTGCCATTGGCACGCTCGACCCCGGCCATAGCGTTTCTTTCGCAACGGTGGCACATCTGGGACAGCGCATCGTGTCGCGCACACCGCGCGCAGGCATCGCGCAGATGAGCCTGGCCAATCTCAGCCTGCCGCAGCGCATCACACCCGACTTCGCGTTGAGCGTGGATGACCCTGCCGGCGACGACTACGGTTTCGGCAAGTACACATACCCGACAGACGCTGTGTTCACGCGCGGCGCTTTCGATCTCAAACGGCTGCGCATTGCGCAAGAGAGCCGCGATCTGATTTTCAAGATCGACCTGTACAGCCCGATTGCCAATCCGTGGAACGCGCCGACCGGCATGTCCTTGCAGACATTCGATATCTATATCGATCAGGACCCCGGCCAGGGCACGGGCCGGCGAAAACTGCTCGAGGGCCGCAACGCCTCGCTACCCAAAGAGCATGGGTGGGAAATCGCCTTGTGGATCGAAGGCTGGCATCAGCAGGCGCTGACACCGGGGGCCGGCGACACCATCACAGTCCTGAATAGTGTCTCCCCTACCCTGGAGGTCGATCCGCTGGGCGCCGTGATCGTGCGCGTGTCGATCGACGATCTCGGCGGAGGCGACCCGGCCACATGGGCCTTTGCCGTAGCTGTGCTAAGCCAGGACGCATTCCCAGCACGCAACGTGCGGCGTGTGCGCGACATTGCATCGACGCCCTCGCAGTGGCGACTGGGTGGTGCGCCAGGAGACACGAATCACACACGAATCATCGACATCTTTGTGCCGCCGGGTTCAGGCATGACACAGGAAACATCGCTGGGCACGTACCCGCCAGCACAGACAACCGACCCCGGCGCGCTGGACGCCGACCAATTCGGCATCGTGCCGGTGCTGACCCTTACTGTAGAATAGCCGTCGTTAAACGTCTGCTGCTCCGCCTGACATGCCCTGCGGGGCCTTGCCCAGGCGCACACTGAGTCTGCATGTTCAACGCATTTCGAGTCCTGTGGAAGACGGTCAAGAGCATCTGGGAAGACATGCTCATATTGGTGTTGATGAACGGCCTGACTTTTCTCGCTGCATTGCCGGCCGGGCTGGTTGCCTACTTCATCATCACCTTTGGGCTTGAGGTGACAACGCCGGAAAACGCACGTTCGACCCTGGTGCTGACCGTTGCGGCGCTTGTGGCGATGGCTGTGCCCACGTTCGTTCCATTCGCCGGCTGCTGGGCCGCCTTATATGCTGTCTGCAATCGCGTCGCCAATGGCTTTGCCATTTCGTGGGAATTCTTCTTCGCTGCATTCAAGCAGAATATCTGGAAGTGGTGGCGCTATCTTCTGCTGTCCTTCGCAGTGCTGCTGCTCCTTGTCCTCAACTTCCTGTGGTATCCGCTTCAGTTCCCCGACGAAGTATGGGTGTCGTGGGTGCAGGGCGCATGGCTGGCCGCGCTGCTGTTCTGGGTTGCCATTCAATTCTATGTTTTTCCGTTCTACGTGGAACAGGAGACCAAGAGTTGGAAAGTGGCGCTTCGGAATGGCGCGTTGGTTGCCGGCGCTAATCCGATGTTTACGCTGGTCCTGCTGATCGTAGCGTTCGCGCTGCTGGCGCTGAGCCTGGTGATCGTGCCACCCCTTTTCGTGCTCCTGGGTTGGCTGTTCTGGGTCATGACCGGCAGCGAGGCGGTGGTTGATCGCATCAAAGCCTACCGGGATCGACTGGAGGCAGAGGAACGCAAGAAGAACCCCGGCCCGGCTGCAAGCCGTCCGCACAACAAGCCATAGTCCACTTGTTACGCGCAGCCTCACTATCACCCCCCCAAGCGCAACCGCGTCTTTGATGATCTGTTAATCATCCTCTCAGCTTGCGCTCAAAACGCATCATTATGCTGAGCACGTGCAGGGAGTACGAGTTGTAACTGGAGTTGGAAACATGGATGAGATTCACACAGCCAATAACAATGGGAAGACAGATCCAGCCAGCGGGCCGGAGATCATCAAGGTGTCGGCCAACTCGCGGTCAACGGCCGTGGCCGGGGCCATCGCAGGTGTGGTCCGTGAGCACGGTCGAGCAGACGTCCAAGCCATCGGGGCCGGCGCAGTGAACCAGGCCATCAAAGCAGCCGCCATTGCGCGAGGTTATCTGCTTCTCGATGGCATCAACGTCGTCGTGATCCCATCCTTCTCTGAGGTGGACATCGAAGGCACCGAGCGAACTGCGGTGCGATTCGCAGTCGAACCGCGCGAGCAGCACTAACTGAATTGTGGCGAGATAGCCAGCCGCGAGCGACGATGTCGATCGCGGCACTTTGCATGTATGGGCCAGACGTTAAGCCCGTATCACCACTCAAACCAGACACAACCATGACCACACTCTCACCCTCGGCTCCGTCCTCTAATCGATCGAATTCACGGGCCGAGTTGCACTGCCACACCACAGCCTCTGACGGATACTTCTCGCCGGCCGAGTTGGTGCGCGTCGCGCGTCTGCGCGATCTGCATGTCGTCGCCATCACCGACCACGACACGATCGACGGTCACGAGGAGGCGCTTGCAGCCGGCGTCGCACAAGGTGTTACCGTCATCCCCGGCATCGAGATCAGTTCATTGTCGTCACAGGGCGAAGTGCATGTGCTGGGCTATGGCGTGCGCCCAACGGACGAAGCCACCCGCCAACAGATTACCGGCCTGCGTTCAAGCCGGGAAAGTCGCGCCAGACGCATCCTGGCTAACCTGGAGCGCCTGGGCAAACCAGTTCGGTTCGAACGGGTGAAGGAGTTGGCCGGCGACGCCATGCTCGGCCGGCCCTACATCGCAGCCGCGATGGTCGAAGCCGGACATGTCCAGACCAAACAACAGGCTTTCGACGAGTATCTGGCCGAAGGCAAGCCCGCCTTCGCGCCCAATGATGCACTTACCCCTGCAGAAGCCGTAGACCTGATCCACCGCGCCGGCGGCGTCGCGGTCATGGCCCATCCGGCACTCTATAAAGGCGACCTGATGGCAGTGTTCGAGGACATGCTTGCCCATGGGTTGGATGGAATCGAGGTCTACTACCCACTGCATACGCTCGAGCAGTGTGAGGAGTTCGCCGCATTGGCGCGCAAGCACAATCTGCTCATTACAGGCGGCAGTGATTTCCACTCTCCGCTGCGCGACACCGAACTGGCCCTGGGGTCGATTCGGCTTCCTCCCGGCGCATTGGATGCGCTGCTGAGCCGCGTCGCCGCCGCGCGCACATCGCCGGCATGAAGGCCGGCCCTATAGATAGAAGGGTATATTTCTGGCCCGGCCTTACGTTCTGCTCAATCGTCATGCCCCTATCGTCGCCCCGCCTACTCTTCGGACTGTGGCGCCCTCGCCGTCCCGCACAACACTTGTGTGTAACGATCAGCACGCATGCGGACATCCAGCATGTGGCGCGCCTGAATGCCACTTTCGCAGAAATGATGTTGTCTCATCCCTCTTGACGCCGTCTATCCGGGCCAGTATGATTCGGCCCTCAATCATTCGATCCCGAATGATTCTGAGCGCATCATGAAAGAGGCCGATTTCACCGGGCTGGCATTCGAGATACGCTGGTTCGTCCTGTTCAGCGTCAAACTCGCCTCGCGAGACATCGAGGCGCGCCTGACAGCGCTACGCCCCGGACTGAGCGGCCCTCAGTTTATTGTGTTGACACTGTTGGCCTGTCGCCCGCTGACTCTCAAGGGGCTGGCCGACCATATGATGCTCACCCCCTCATCCCTGGTGCCGATCATTGATCGTCTCGAAAGCGATGGATTGGTAATTCGCGGCAAAGATCCCGACGACCGTCGGCGACGGCCGCTCACACTCACCGCAGAGGCACGCCAACTACTTGCGCGCGCGCCGGAGATCGACCCAAATGATCGTGACTGCCGGGCACTGCGCGCGATGGGCGCCACAAAGGGCCGGCAACTCAGCCGATTGCTGCACGAGTTCGTCAGCCGGATGGCAGAAGATGATCGCGTCGCCGAACACGTACTGTCCAGGTCTCCCTGCCGGAGCACAAACAGGGATGCGCGCCCTGCCGGGCGCCAGCGGCGATCGGGCAGCACATATCGCCGCGCGCTTCGCGGCAAGGGACAAGGCGCAGCAAGCTAAGGAGCAACACCGAATGCAGAATCGAATGTCAACGTCTGGAGGGCGACCAGCCAGAGGCAACAGACCACCCCTCGATCGCGCGGCGCTTGGCCGGGCAGTGCAATACCTGACGCGCTATCGCCGGCAGGCCGCCCTGCCCTACATCTTCTTGTTCGTGGCCACAGTGTCCATGCTTGCCGTGCCGGGCCTGTTGCGCCGGATGATCGACGCCGTGACACAAGGGGCTATTGCAGACTCTGTGCTGAAGGGGCTGGAGCAAATACCTTCCGCGTTTATGACCCAGGCCCTGCCGCGCATCCTGGAGTTCCTGAAGCTGCCGGCCAACTGGGATCAAAATCAGCTGATCGCCCGGCTGAACGCGGACAAGGCCGAAGCCCCGACAGTTCTGGTCACCGCCGCCATTGCTGTGGTGCTCTTCGCGGTGTTTCGCGGCCTGTTTTCCTTCCTGCAAGCCTATTGGGCTGAGCGCAACTCGCAACGCCTGGCCTACGATCTGCGCAACGACCTGTTCGCCAAGATTCAGAGGCTGTCCTTCTCCTACCACGACCGCAACCAGACCGGCCAACTCATGATCCGCGCCACCGACGATGTGGAGAAGGTGCGGTTGTTCATCGGCCAGGGCCTGCTGCAACTGGCCGGCGCGATCGTGTTGATTGTCGGCGCGCTGACCATCGCATTCACCACCAATGCACAGCTTGCCGTGGTGGTGTTGCCGGTGCTACCGGTCGCCTTTGTCTTGTTCATGATCTTCGGCAGCGTCAGCCAGCCGCTGTTCATCAAGGTGCAGCAAAAGCTCTCGGCCCTGAACACGCTCTTGCAGGAGAATCTCGCCGGCATCAAGGTCGTGCAGGCTTTTGTGCGCGAAAAGAGCGAGCAAGCCAAATTCAACACCGCTGCCAGCGACCTGCTCAAGCAACAACTCGCGGTAGCGCGGCTTTTCACGTTTCTCTTCCCGCTCACGTTCATGATCGCCAACCTCGGACAGTCGGCAGTGCTGTACTTCGGCGGCCGGCAAATCATTGGCGGTGAACTCACCATCGGCCAGTGGCAAGAGTTCACGCTTTACCTGGCTTACCTGTTCTTCCCAATGGCTCAATTCGGCTTCATCATCACCCAGTTGGGCCAGGCCGCCGCATCTGCCACTCGCATTTTCGAAATTCTGGACGCAAAAAACGATGTCGTGGACAAGCCTGACGCGATTGCACTGCCGAAAGTGACAGGCCGGGTCACCTTTGAGAATGTGACCTTCCGCTATTACAGTGGCGGTGAGCCGGTGCTGCGCAATGTCAGCTTCGAGGCGCAGGCCGGCCAGACCATCGCCCTGCTCGGCGCTACAGGCTCTGGCAAGACGACGATCATCAATCTGATTCCGCGCTTCTACGATGCCAGCGAGGGCCGGGTGCTGATCGACGGTTACGATGTGCGCGACGTGACACTGGACTCGCTTCGCGCGCAGATCGGCATCGTGTTGCAGGAAACGACGCTGTTCAGCGGGACAATCCGCGAGAACATCGCCTTCGGGAAACCGGAAGCGCGCCTGGACGACATCATCGCGGCGGCCAAAGCAGCCGCTGCGCACGACTTCATCATGTCGTTCCCGCAGGGTTACGACACACCGGTGGGCGAGCGCGGCACAACGCTGAGCGGTGGGCAAAAACAGCGCATCGCCATCGCCCGCGCGCTGTTGCTCGACCCGCACATCCTCATCCTCGACGACTCTACCAGCAGCGTTGACATGGCAACCGAGGCGCAGATTCAAAAGGCGCTCGACCAGCTCATGGCCGGGCGCACCAGTTTCGTCATCGCCCAACGCATCAGCACCGTCATGAAGGCCGATCAGATCCTGGTGCTGGACAAGGGCGAGGTGGTGGCGCGCGGGACACACGCGGAATTGATGGAGGACAGCGCCATCTACGCAGAGATCTACAACTCGCAACTCACCGGAGACGGCAATACCACGCAGGAGTTTCTGCCGGAGTTGTCAGGAGTCAGGAGACAGTAATGAGTGCGGAGCGCCAAGTGCCGAGCAATGAGCTCCAGGCACTCAGCGCCCAAAACTCAGCACTGGAGGAGGAACAACAGTAATGCTTGGTGGACATGGCGGCATGCGCGACATGATGGGCCGAGACCGGCTGCAGACGCGCGACCTCAAAAATACCCTCGCCCGCTTTGCGCGGTACTTCCAGCCCTACTGGCCGATGCTGCTGCTGGTGGCCCTCGTCGTCATCGTTTCGACCTGGACACAGGTAACCACGCCAGACCTGACCGGCCAGGTGGTGGATTGCTACCTCACGCCTTCCACCACCGGCGCCTTTGCCAGCTTCCCCGGCGCCGAGCAGGCCTCGGCTGCGGCACAGAGCAACTGCTGGCTGGCAGCCGGGACTGAAACGAGCGACCTGACGCACCGCTTCTTCCAGAGCGTGGCGTCAGCTTTGAACATGCCTATCCCTGGCGCAGGCAACGCGCCGCCCCTCAGCGACGCCGATCGCCTGTCTGGATTGGCAGGACTGGTGATCATTCTGATGGCGCTCTACGTGGCCGGCGCTTTGCTCAACGGATTCATGTTCTACACCATGACATGGGCCGGCCAGCGCGTGCTGCGCGCCATGCGCACCGACCTGTTCAGGCACTTTCATCGGCTGTCGATGGGTTACTATGCCGAGCACGAAGCCGGCGACCTGATGAGCCGGATCACCAACGACACCGAGACCATCGGACAAGCAGTCAACTTCGCCCTGATCAATGTCATCAGCGGGGCGCTGCTGCTGGTGTGGATCAGCTACAACATGCTTACCCGCAGCGTGCCCTTCGCGCTGATCAGTCTGGTGGCGGTGCCGGCTATGGTCGCCGCCACGTGGTGGTTTTCGTCGCAGGCGCGCAAGGCCTTTCGCAAGGCGCGCCAGGAGATCGGCAACGTGAACGCCGAACTACAGGAATCCATCTCGGCAGTGCGCGAGGTGCAGGCGTTCAACCGCGCCGAGGAGAACATCGAAAACTTCAAGATCGCCAATGCAGCAAACCGCGACGCGAATATTAAAGCCGTGTCGTACACCGCGGCGCTCAACCCCACCCTGGAAGCGCTGGGATACCTCGCGCTGGCGCTCGTGACCGTCACCGGTGGCCTGGTGCTCCTGAGCGGCGAGACTCTGTTCGGCGCCGCGGTGTCACTGGGCCTGGTCATCACGTTCCTCAGCTACGTGCAACGGTTCAACCAGCCCATCCAGCAAATCTCTGTGCTGTGGTCGAACTTGCAGAACGCGATCGCCGGCGGCGAGCGCATCTTCAACCTGCTGGACGTCAAACCCGACATCGTGGATAAGCCGGGCGCGCGCCCCATGCCTCAGATCAACGGCGCCGTGTCGTTCGAGAACGTTTGGGCGGCCTACAAGAAAGACGAGCCGGTGCTGAAGGGAATCAGCTTCCGGGCGGAGCCGGGACAGATCATCGCCATCGTCGGGCCGACCGGCGCCGGCAAAACTACCATCATCAACCTGATCCCGCGTTTCTATGATGCGACCGGCGGGGCTGTGACCATCGACGGCATCGACGTGCGTGACGTGACACTTGACAGTCTGCGCTCACAGATCGGCATCGTGCTACAAGACACATTCTTGTTCAGCGCAACAGTGATGGAGAATATCCGCTATGGCCGGCCCGAGGCAACCGACGAGGAGGTAATTGCGGCGGCAAAGCTGGCGCGCGCCGACACCTTTATCGAGCGTCTGCCGGACAAATACAATACCGTGCTGGGCGAGCGCGGGAGCGGTCTCAGCCAGGGACAGCGCCAATTGTTGGCCATTGCGCGCGCGGCCCTGGTCAACCCGCGCATCCTGATTCTCGATGAGGCGACATCATCGGTGGACACGCGCACCGAGCGTCTCATCCAAAAGGCGCTGGAAGACCTGCTGCGCGGGCGCACGTCATTTGTCATCGCGCACCGGCTGAGCACAATTCGAAACGCCGATCAGGTGTTGGTGCTGAAGGACGGCGAGATCATCGAGCGGGGCAAACATGACGAGCTTCTGGCTGAGCGCGGCTTCTATCACGACCTCTACATGAGCCAATTCCAGGGGCGGGTTGTGCCGGCCAGCTCAGGCGACGGTATCGAGCCGGGGCCAAATGGCGCCGAACCGGCCCCCCGCTTGCAGGCCGGCGCCCGATAAGCAATCACCCTACACAGGCCATGAAAAGCAACAGGCCGAAGGGATTCTCCCTTCGGCCGGTTTGCGCGCTATTGCGCGCTATTGCGCGCTATTGCGCGCTATCGCCAGATATTCAGCCCAGTTGTTCCACCAGGTAGTTCTGGATGCCCATCTGCTTGATCTGGTCGAGTTGGGCTTCGAGCCAGTCCACATGACTTTCCTCATCGCGCAGAATGCCTTCGAGCATTTCGCGCGTGCCGTTGTCGCCGGCTTCGGCGGCCTGCCGGATCGCGTCGTTGTACACCTTCACCGCCTCGTACTCTGCGCTCACATCGCTGCGGTGTTGGGTCTCGACATCCGGGCCGATATGAATCTTGTTGAGATTACTGACAATCGGCTGGCCCTCCAGGAACAAGATGCGCGCAATCAGCGCTTCGGCGTGCTTCATCTCGACGATGGCACGCTTTTCGATTGCCTCATGCAATTTGTCATAGCCCCAGTTGGCGCACATCTCGGAATGCACAATGTACTGGTTGATCGCCGTCAGCTCTTCAGCCAGCAGCGCGTTCAAAGTCTGAATCAACTTCTCGTTGCCTTTCATAGCAGTCTCCTCTGAGGTCGTCGCCGGCCCGCAGGCAATGCCGGCTTGTTCTTGAGAGGATACCAGAATTCATACTGGCGCCTCTCTGCCGAGTGTGCTGTCTCACTTGAGCCAGCCACGCGCCACGATATTGTTGTAGCTCGCACGCACACTCTCCATCTCACCCTTCGGGCACTGATCCTGCTCGACGATGTACCAGTCCACGCCCAGCCCGTCGCCGGCCTGGAAGACGGGGCCGAAGTCGATGCAGCCCTCGCCAATGATCTCGAACGTCCTCGGCTCGGCTTTGGTCATATCCTTGATGTGCACCAGCGGCGCGCGGCCGTCGAGGTGGACGAGATACGCCAACGGATCTACGCCGGCGAACTGCGCCCAATACACGTCCAGCTCCGCCTTCACCAACGACGGGTCGGCGGCGTCCAGCAGCACGTCGAAGGCATGGCGGCCATCGACCATTGCAAACTCCATGTCATGGTTGTGGTGAAAGAAGGTGATGTCGTGCTTGATGCACATCATGGCTGCCTTCTCCATCGCCCGCGCAGCGCGCTGCCAGCCTGCCGCGTCTCTGCGATACTCCTCCGGCAGCCAGGCAGTGCCGATATAGCGCGCGCCGAGCGCGGCGTAATCCTCCAGCGTCGCCTCGAAGCGGTTGTTCAGGTCCTTGATGCCGACATGCCCGCCGATGAACGTCAGGCCGAGGTCGTCCAGAATAATCCGCAATTCACGGACGGGCAAACCGCCCAGATAGCCGCCAGCTTCGACGCCGGTGTATCCAATCGCGGCGACTTGCTTGAGCGTCCCGATGAAGTCAGCCTTTGCGGCATCGCGCACGGTGAATAGCTGCAATCCTATCTTGCGCATAATGAATCTTCCTTACGCCACCTGCAATTTGAGCCGTTTCAGTCGCTTGATGACGCTTTCTTCGTTCCGGCCAAAGTGGTCATGCAAACGAACATACTCGGCATACAGAGTATCGTATATCGCTTTGTTCTCCTGGTTTGGCGTGAACATCTCGTCTTTGAGGTGTGCCATGCGCGAAGCTGCCTCCTGGATGGTGTCGTAGCCGCCGGCAGCAGCGCCGGCCGCGACGGCGCCCCACATCGCGCTGCCCAGCGCCGACGACTGAGCCGACGCCGACACTTTGATCGGTAGACCGGTCACATCGGCGTAGATCTGCATCAGCAGCTTATTCTTCTCGGGCAGGCCGCCGCAGGCGATGATCTCGTTGACCTCCAGTCCGCCCCGGATGAACGACTCGATAATGATGCGCCGGCCAAACGCCGTCGACTCCAGCCACGCACGATACATCTCCGGCACTGTGGTGGCCAGCGTGATGCCCACCATCACCGCGCTCAGGTTGGCATCGACCAGAATGGAACGGTTGCCATTCCACCAGTCCAATGCCAGCAGGCCGGATTCGCCCGGCCTCAGGCGGGCGGCATGTGATTCCAGCACCTGATGCACACTCACACCCTGCGCTTTAGCCTCATCAAAGTAGCGCGGTGTTACGCTGTTTTCGATGAACCAGGCAAACCCATCGCCAACGCACGACTGGCCGGCTTCATAGCCGAGGTAGCCGGGCACAATGCCGTCCTCGGTATAGCCGCACATCCCCTCGATCATCGCCTCCTTGTCAGAGAGCAGCATGTCGCAGGTGCTGGTGCCCATGATCGACACCAGGCTGCCAGGGCGCGTGACGGTGCACGCCGGCACTGCCACGTGCGCATCGACGTTGGCGACAGCGACGGGCGTGCCGGGC
>DAOUDB010000352.1:0-1752 GCA_034431495.1 Thermoflexales bacterium | reverse complement strand
ACAATCGCCACGGCCACCAAACCGCCGTGAATCAATCCGCCGAAAATCTTCTCGCCCCACATCGTCTCCAGGTTCCAGAACGGCGCTTTGCGGTTGGGCATAGCCGGCTCGCCCGGCTCCCAGTACCAGTTCGCCTGGCGCAAATGGCGCAGATAGCGCATGTTCGCGCTGTCTTTGCGCAGCGCGCGGCGCACGCCGGCAGCCGCGATCGGCTCGAGCAGCTTCGACTTGCCGATGCTTCTCGGCCGGAATTGCGGCGCTGCGCTGACGGCCACTGTGGCGTCCCGCTTCAGGGTCTTCGGGGCCGTCAAGCCGCCAAAGATCAGAAACACGGTCAACGCAATGAGCAGCAACAGGACTTCGAGCATGGCTTGCCTCGTGAACTCAGTGGTAGTTGCACTATCGTGATCGACGTGATTCCTTTAGCTTCGCCGGCGCTCAATTCGCTGTCACCGGCCTGGACTGCGCGCTCAACATGCTCTCCGGGCGCTGACTCGACAGGTTGCGCTGTCCCACAAGCGGGCCGGCGGCTTGCTGCGCCTCGGCCGGGTCGACCATCGCCACCCGCTTCACCACCAGTCCGCGCTGCGAGACGCTGGTGCAGTACCGATAGACGAACATCGAGATGAGCGCGGCCACCAGTGCCAGGACGTTTCCGATGAACGTGGAGAAGATGCTGGTCATCGGGCCGAACACGTCACCACCGGCCGTGAACGACATCATCACCGTCATCAACCGAAACACGCAGAAGATCAGCCACGGCCCGTAGGTGCCCCATTGAATGCTCGACCGGGCGTTGATCTGGCTGGTCAGCGCGTCTTCGAAGGCGGCCACATTCTGCCGGGTGGATTCGGCCAACCGCTGCAACATCTCGCCAACTTCACCGCTGGCTTCACTGGCGCGGATCAGGCTGGTGGCCACCGTGTCGAACACGATCGACCTGCGGCGGTCCGCCACCTGTTGCAGCCCTTCGATAAAGCGCTCCTGGCTGGCCGCCACCAGGATTTCCTGGAAGTCTTCGCGCACCGGTGACTGGCCATACTCAGCCACTGCTTCAAGCGCCTTCTTGAGCGACGGATTGACGCCATACGCAGTGCGGATCGTGTCGCAGGCGCTGGCAAGCTGCTTGGTGTATTTCACCTGCTTGCGATCGCGCTCCTGCTCGAGCTTAGTCCAGGTGATCATGAAGCCGGCGATGATGCCGACAACGAAGAGCACAACCGATCCAACCAGCACGAACAGGCCGATTCCCACCGGCACGCCGAAGGTCAGGCTGCGCTTCACGTATTCCTGGGCAGAGATTTCGATCTGCGCCTGATCAAGCCGCACCTGGATGCCGGCAAAACGGGTCTGCGCGCGGCGCACCGTGGCAGTCACCGAGCGGGGCTTGCCGCGTGCCGGCACAACCAGCGCCACAAACAACACGAAGATGCCGATGCCCGCGCCGAGCGCCAACACGAAGACCATTGCGTTGATCTCGAGCCGGCCGGTGATGAGTTGGGACATGACATCCATTGCGAGCCTCGGCGTGAATCTGGTTTGTGATTCACGCGCGAGTGTAAGTTGCCAGAGGCATGCGTGTGAATACGCCAAACAGCGTATTCCGGCAAAGCATGAATTCCTGAGACACTGTGCGCAAGCCCGCAGCCGGGGCTGTTGTCGCGCGCTTGTCGCGTTTCACTTTAAGGAGGCTGTCATGAACTCAACGCGCCAATCCATCTTCCCGACCATGTCAAAGCAAATCACGCGCCC
>DAOUDB010000351.1:0-25540 GCA_034431495.1 Thermoflexales bacterium | reverse complement strand
CGCGCATGGCCGGGTTGTCGCGCTCCCACACCTCCACGTGCGCCCAGCCGGCGCCCCCGTTCTGCACCGTCGCCGCCCGCAGGATCGCCACGTACCACGTGTTGGCCCGCGCCGGCGTCAGCACATCCTGATACGTCACCGCGCCGTTGATCTTCGTCTGCGCTACCAGCTTGCCGTCGAACACCACCAGCGCGACGCGCCTCGCATCATTCGCCGTTTGCAGCATGAAGTGCGCCCCGCCATCCGCCACGCGATCCACCTTGAACGTCACCCGCACCCCCTGCGCCACGCCTGTGCTGATTGCCAGCGCGCTCGAGATCGACGTCGTCTGCCGCGCCAGCGACGCCTGATACGTCTGCGGCCACGAGGCGCGGTTCTCCACCACCCCGCCGGCCACGCTCTGATATGTCGTTGTTGCCCACACCGTCGCGCTCAGCGTGTCGAATGGCTCTTCCAGCGTCGCCAGCGTCTCCACCACCCGCGTCAACCGGCCCAGCCCGTCGCGCACCTCGCGCCGATAGTTGCCGCGCGCGTCCAGCGAGTCCACCACCGCCCGGATGTGCACGCTGCTCGCCGACGCGCCATCCGGGTTCACCACCCGCGCCACGCGCCCCAGCGCGTCATACTGCGTCGTCGTGCTCGCCACCGCCCCTGTCGTGATCGGCGGGCTGTAGTCCGGCGACAGACCCGCCTCGCGCGGCGCGTAGCGTCGCATCACCCGCCCCAGCGCGTCGTAGGCCACGTCGCTCACCACCTGCTGGCCGGCATTGCCGCTCTCGCGCCGCGTTTGCATCTCGCGCCCCAGCCCGTCGTAGAATGTGTAGGTCTCCAGCGCGCCGGCCTGACCGTGCGCCTCGCGCTGCTTCTGCGTCACGCGCAGCCCGCGCAGCCCGCCGGCCTGATAGTTGTCCGCGTAGGCGTACTCCACCGTCGGGTGCGCCGACGAGTCATACGGCCGGATCACCTTCGTCAGCCGGCCAAATACATCGTACTCATAGCTTGTGGCCGCCCCCTCGCCGTTTGGCGGGATCACACGCTTCAGCAGCCCGAAAGTTGCCCCGTAGTTGTTGAACAGCGCCTGCCCGTTCACGCCGTAGTACTCATAGCGCGTGACCTGCCCCAGCGCGTTGGTGCTGCTGACCACGAACCAGCCCAGGTCCGGATCGAACGCCACGCTGCTGGTCACGCCAGCCCGCCCGGTCACCGCCACGCTGCCCGGCGTCCCGAAATTGCCGTAGGTCGTCTCGCGGATCTTGTTGCCCAGCGCGTCATACTGCGCGCGATAGTCGCGCGCAGTGTTGCCGGCTGCGTCCACCGCCTGATGGAAGGTCACATCGCCCAGCCCGCCCAGCGCGCCCAGGCCGGTGTTGCCGTCGTAGTAATAGCGCGACTCGTTCAGCCGGTTGCCGCTCCCGTCGCGCACCGTCTGCGTCACCGGCCGCAGCACCCACGCCGCCGCGTTCAGCGTGTAGCTCATCGTCGTCGCGCGCGCCAGCGTCGCGCTGTTGTATTCGCGCGTCTCGGCCGGCTGCCCGGCGACCGCCATGGCCGCCACATCCTGCGGCGCGCCCGAAGGCAGCGCGCGCGCGTAGCCCAGCGTCATCTGATACGTGTACAGCCCCGGCGCTTCACAGTCCGCCGCCGTCGTCAGCAGATGATCGGGGTAATAGGTGGTCGAGTAACAACGGTGCAGCGCCACCGTCCCCGCCTGCTGCGTGGTGTAGATGTAGCCGGCCAGGCCCAGCACGGTGAACCCCTCGCAGTCACTGTTCGGCGACAGCAGCGCGTGGTTGTCCATCTGGCACACATACAACAGTTGCGTGTTGGCGGCCGGCTGCGCCAGCAGCTCCCAGCGCCCCTCCTCGGTAAAGCCAGCCGGCAGCGTCAGGCCGGCCCAGTGCCCCGACCCCGACTTGAACCCGCGCCGCAACACCACGATCGGCGCGTCGCGGAAGCGCGTTTCAGCGCGTCGCCAGGTCGCTGATGTCTCGTCGCCGGCGTACACCGTGTTCGACACCCCCGCCACCATCCACGCATTGTCCGGCAGGCGCGCGCCGGCCGAGAAGCCGTGCAGCGCGATGAAGTCCGTCCGGCCCAGTTCCAGCGTCCTCCCCGCGCCGTCCATGCGCCGCGTCTCATATTCGCGCCCCAGCCGCTGGTAGTCGGTGTGATAGTGGTGCGTCGTGATCGCCAGCGCCTCGCCGTTCGCTCCGTGCGCCGTCTCCGTCACCACCCCATAGCCGATGTGGCCGTTGTCATAGTCCTCCGGGTGCGTGCGCCACAGCGGATTGACGCACGCCTGGCCGGCCGCATTCATGCAGCCATCGGCATACGCGTACGTCGTCGTCCCGCTCCAGCCACTGCCGTTGCTCACCGTGCGCGTCAGCACCGGATGATGCCGCTCCGACTGCGTGGCATAGCTGAATTGCCACTCCCCGCCATAGCCGTTCGCCACGCGCGTCAGCAACAGCCGGCCCTCCGCCCCGCCGCCCGTGTCCGAGTACACCAACGCCGGCCCCGGCAACGCCTGCCCGTTGTAACGCTGCGCGATCGCCGTCACCGCGTAGCGATGATCCGACCATGTGCCATACCCGAACTCATAGCGCCACACCTGAACGCTGCTCCCCCCTACCGGCGCTGAAATCACAACTGCGCTGAGCAGGTGTTTGTGATCGAGCCCCGTCCACTGCTGCGTGTACTCGAACCCGATCTGGAAGCGCTGCGTGGCGCCGCTGCCATCCGGGCGCAGACTGGGGCCGTACACGATGCTGGCCGGCTTCAGCCACCCATCGTTGTGATCCAGACAACCAGAGTACCAGCATCCGCCGCGAACGATGTTCGCGCCGGCAGTGTAGTGATACTCCGCCGACCAGCGCCCGGCGCTCACGCTGTCGCGGTGCGCCGCGTACACACGCCTCAGGAACCACACCCGCGTGATGTGTCCGCCGCGCGAGCCGGCGTAGGCCCCGTCGCCGGTAGCGCCCGGGGTGTAGGGCGTCGTGTCGGTCGAGTTGGCGTTCAGCCCTGCCGCGTCGATCACATTCGCGCTGTCGTCGTCCGTGCCGAACGCATAGCGCGTCCCATCCGGCGTCCACACCTGCCAGTATTCGCCCGTGCTGTTCGTCACGCCCGGCAGCGCATCCGCGCCCGTGCACGGCGCGCGCGCGTTGCAGCGCAACACGCGCAGCGGCGCATAGCTCTCCGTCACGTACTCCCCGCCGGCCTGGCCGGGCGTCTTCGGTTGCAGGTTGTGCGTTTGACCATTCAGTTCCAGCGTGAACAGGTTCCACCAGTCGGTCACGAACACCTTGTGGCAATACACCCAGTTCTGCGAGTCGCCGTCGTGGCAGTGCGCCCAGTTGTTCCACCACGGCTCGCCGTTGAAGGACACTTCCCACGGTACCCACCGCCATTTGCGCTTCACCCGCCGCGTGATCTTCGGCGTGTCGATGCGCCAGCCCTGCCCCAGGCTCAGCCCTTCGCCCGGGCTGCCGTCCTGATCTGACCGCCCATCCGCCGCCGCGCTCGAATAGCGCGCCGTCAGCGCCGGTTGCAGGCCGTCGTGCATGGCCGGCAGGTCGAGCGGGTAGGCGTACTCCGCCGACCCCGTGAACAAGCCCACATCGCCGCCGCGCGCGTCCAGCTTCCACGGTTGCGGGTCCGACGGTTGCTTCAGCCCCACCTGGTACTCCGAGAAGTGGCTGAGCTGCGCCGTCAACAGGCCGGTCGCCGCGTCGTACTGCGACGGCAGGTCCTCCACCACGCGCGTGGTGTAGGTGTACACAAAGCTGTCCCCCTCGCGCGCGAGGGTGCGCGTGACCAGTTCTGGCCGCAGATATTGGACGACCGGCTGCCGGCCAGCCAGCGCGGACAAAGTCCGCGCGGACAAAGTCAGCACGGACGAAGTCCCCATCTCCGGCGTGAGCAGGCCGGCCAGATCGACCGTCAGCGTCACCGGCGCGTCGAAGGCCATATCCGGCCCCAGCTCAAAGGGCAGACGAAAGTCGCCCACGGGGACGCCCACGGGCACACCGCGAACTTCATCCACACGCGGGACAACCGGCGCGTACACCACCCCACGGATGACCGTGTCGGCATGAAACGCCCCCGGCGCACAGTCGATGCGGATGCGCTCGCCCAGCTCGAACCGCCCGCCCTGCGCGGCCCGCACGGGCTGAGCACTCGCGGCCGGCAGACCCACTTGGATCAGCGCCGGTGGCGCGGCGATCTCAGCCCCCTCCAGGTTGGACGCCGTGATGACCGGCTGCAACGTCACATTCAGCGCGCGCGCCAAAGTTCCTGTCACCATCAGGCTCACCGCATCGCTGAACGCCGCACCGGCATCCAGCGCGCTGGCGGCCAGCGCCCCGATCCGCCACACCAGTTCACGCCGCACCGGGTCATAGCTCACGCCCTCGCCGGCACCGGGATCGCCGGCATCCTTGCCGGCATCCTTGCCGGCATCCTTGCCGGCATTCTTTGCCACATACTCCACCTCCGGCGGCAGAGTCAGCCGCGCCACCACGTCCTGCGCGTCGGCCTGCGCCACGACGCGCAGGGTCACGGTAATGGGTTCAGGCCGGCCCGCTTCCACGCGATCGCGCGACAGTGCCAGATACGCGCTCAGCGCCGGTTGCGCCGGCGCCGGTTCCGGCGGGGCGGGCATCTGCTCAGGTGGGGGCGGCGGTGGCAACGGGCTGTCCAGGGGAGATAGCGCCGCAAACGCCGGCAGCCCTGCCAGGAGCGTGGGCACGCCGGCCAGCGCCGCTACAGGGCCTGCGCCCATACTCTGACCCAGTCCCTGGCTCAGGCCCTGGCTCAGGCCCTGGCTCAGGCCCTGGCTCAGGCGCTCACCAACGCTCGCCTGGGCCGGGGGGGGGACGGGCACAAACGAAGACAGGGCCAGCGAACAAGACAGGCCGGCGGCAACGAGGCGCGCGCGCAGATTCAGGTTCATGATGGCAATGCTCCTCCTGTGTGACGATGAGACGCCTGAGAGCGTATCAGCTGGGTGGCCTCATGTCAAGCGCCGCACCTTAAAATTGCGCCCGCATGTACCGCCGGCCGCCCTCTCGCCTAAACCCTTCCGCAGGGTGTGAACCTGCGCGAGGGTCAGTCTCCCGGCGCATCCACCCGGCCCAAATACAAAAGTTTGCGAGCGGGTATCCTCTGTGTTACCATCTGCGCGGGCAACCGGGAAGGCAACCTGCAATGGCATCCATGACCAATCACAAGAACGTGCCGGATATCGTCGTCGGCCGGCTGCCGGTCTACCTGCGCGCGCTCAGCGCCATGCAGTCCGCCGGCAAACAGGTCACCTCCTCAAAAGAACTGGCCGACTGGCTGGGCATCAGTTCGGCCCAGATTCGCAAAGACCTGTCGCACTTCGGCGAATTCGGCAAACAGGGCACCGGCTACTCGGTGGTCATGCTACAAGATCGGCTGCGGCACATCCTGCATCTCAACCGCGAGTGGCCGGTGATCGTGGTCGGCGCCGGCAACATCGGGAGTGCCATTGCCAACTACTCCGGCTTCGAGCGGCGCGGGTTCCGCGTGCTGGGCGTGTTCGACAACGATCCTGCCAAGATCGGCGCACAGGCCGGTCCATTCGTCATCCAGGACACCGCCAGGATGATCGATTTCATCCGGCAGCACAACATCCGTCATGCCATGCTCTCTGTGCCGGCCGAGGAAGCGCAAGGCGTCGCCGACATGCTGGTCGAGGCCGGGATCATTGCCATTCTCAACTATGCGCCGATCAACCTGGTCGTGCCGGCCCATGTGCATGTGGAATCCATCGACCCGGTAGTGCATCTGCAGAAAATGACCTTCTACATCGCGTGAGATGGGCACGGGCAACATCATCGACACATCCTCGCGCCCTGGCGCCACAGAGGGGCGTGTCGCGCCACACGCACTGCGCCTGCGGCGCGCGACCGGCCTGGTGATCGCCATGTGGGCAACGGGCGCGATCGGCCATTTCACGCCCCTGGCGGAATGGCCGGCGCTCTTCCTGTACGTGCTGGGGTCGATTGGTCTCACGGTGTTCCACTGCGCCCGCGCCCGCGACTGGCGCGGCGCATTCGTCACGCGCCACAACTTGCGCGCCGCGCTGGCCTGGGGCGGCGGGGCCGGCCTGTTGCTCGCAGTCGTCGGCACAGCCAACACCCTCATCTTCTACACCAGCGGCGGCCAGCCCATGGCCCAGATGCAGACGCTGCTGGTCGATCTGGGGCTGGTGTATTTCTTCCCCCTGCTGTCATTGGCCGAAGAACTTTTGTGGCGCGGCATGGCGCTGTCCGGCCTGCTCGATCGCGGGGTGAACCGGCATGTGGCGGTGCTGCTCACCACGCTCGCCTACATGGTGAATCACTTCTTCGTCGCGCCGGTAAGCTGGGCCGAACGCGGCATGATGGCCATGATGGGGCTGCCGATCGGGTTGATGGCCGGCTACCTCACGCTCAAGACGCGCAACGTATGGTCGGCGGTCGCGCTGCACACGATCATCATGGCAGCCATGATGCTGATCGTGTTTGTGATTCCTGCCCCCTCAGTGCCCTGAGCACACGCTATGCTCAACGCACTTCTACAAAGCCGATTGTCACAGCATCTTGCCCGGTGACGGTCAAGGTGCGCTGGCCGGTTGCCGGATCGTAGAGGCCAACAATGATGCGCAGCCGGCCGGCGAAGCCCTCTGGCAACGCCAGGCCATGCCGGTCGTTGACATCCTCTCCAATCGGCAGGGCTGTCATCGGGCGCAGATCGTTCAGCGGTTGCGCGTCGTGCTGCGCCACCACAACACCAGTGTCATCGACCGCATGGACAAAGATTTTAAGGTTGGCCGGCAACGGCGCCAGCGCCCGCCACACCAACGCCACCGGAACGACATCGTCGGCGCGAACCGCAACAGCCAGCCGGGCCTGCCGTAATTCGAGATCGCCCCAACGCGCGCCGGCTCCATCCCCTGCTGCCAGCTCACCCTGCGCCACACCGTACAGGCCGTAGAACACTTCCTCCTCACCCCACTGCGCCAGCGCCGGATAGAAAGTGGAATCCGCCCAGCCGCGCAAATCGCCGTTGCTGCCGGCCAACCCGCGATACAACACCAGCCAGAAACGCGGATGTTCGCGCGCCAGCGCATTGATGCGCGCCTCCCAGCGCGCGCGCGGCTCGATGACCGGGTCCCAGGTGAGCGCATAGGACCAGGTGGGAGATGACGGCTGACGGTCAAGCGCATAGAAGCCGGCCGGGCTGAGCACGTTGAAGATGGCAACGTCCGATGGCCGGCCCTGCGGGGCCAGGTTGGCAAAATACGTGTGCGGGTTATAGGGGTCAAAGACCTCCAGACTCTTTTCATAGACCAGGCCGGCGCTCGTGCTCGCATACACCCCCACCAGCGCCGCCGCAGCAACCACAGCCGCCGGCCAGCGCCAGCGCGCCAACTGCGCGAATGCCCACGCCAGCAACAAGGCCAGCGCCGGGGCCGCGCCGATCAACATGCGCGCATTCAATGCCCAGTGCCGCGCCGCAATCGCGACTCCCACCAGCGTGAAGAGAATGGTAAGCAACGGCAGGATAAGAACGCCCTGGATTCTGGATATGCGATTCTGGATGTGGGATGGCGACCGTCGATTCAAGATCGAGGCTGACAGGCCGGCCAGCGCGATGGCGCCGATCACCATCACACCCGGCCAGCCGGCGCGCTGAGATAGAGTCAGACCGATCAATCCATTTTCGATGAAGTAGGCGACGCTGTACTGCTGGCCGATGTTGGCGCCGGCTTCGGCAGCCGCGCGCCCATAGAGCTGCGGCAGCGCATAAATCGCCCACGGCGCAAAAACCAGCGCCGACAGGGCAATCGCGGCCCACAGCGGGCCGACGCGCGCCCAGATCGATCGCGCGCCCATCTCCGTCCTGCGCCGCCGCAGCGCCATCAGCGTGGCGCAGATGCCCAGTGCCGCCAGCGCCCATGCCGCGTGATAGAGGGTGAGCATCGCCCCGGCTGCGCCCACAACAAACGCCAGCACAGAATTGCGTTGGGCGCGTGTAGCTTGCCGGCCATTCACAACCAGCCGCAGCGCAGCCCAGGTCGCCAGCAGCACGAACGATGGGGCCAGCGCATACATGCGAATCACAGCGCCGTAATCCACCAGCAGGGGCAACCATGCTGCCAGCGCCGCCGCAAACACGCCGGCACGCGGCGACTTCAGCAATACCCGCCCCGTCACATAGGCCAGCGGAATGGCCGGCAGACTCATCAGCACCGAGAGATAGCGCGCCCCCGCCAGACTGACGCCGAACACATTTTGCCAGCCCCCCAACAACAGGTAGTACAACGGCGGATGCACATCCGCCGCTGTAATCACCAGCAGCTCATCGATGGGCAGCGACGCATGCGCCACCGACCAGCCCTCATCCCAGCGTGGCGGCACATCCACCAGCTGAATCATGCGCAAGATAAAGCCGGCCAGCGTGATGGCCGCCATGAGCCAGAGCCAGTGAGAAGCATGAGCGCGTTTCACGGATGGATGCAACGGGACAATCACATCGCGGGATTGCCGGCGCGGCGCGCCCGCGCGATCGCCATCAGCGCAATGCCGCTGAGAACCAGCGCCCCGCCCAGCGCCCGGGCCGGCGTCAGCGGCTCGTTCAGTAGCGCCACGGCGAGCAGCGTGGAACCGATCGGCTCGCCGAGCGCCGGAATCGTGGCATAGGTGGCTGGAAGATACCCCAGCGCCCAGTTGAACGAGGTGTGCCCGATCAACTGCGGCACAAGCGCCAGCAAAACCACCCACAGATAGGCTTGTGGATCGAAGCCAACCAGCGGAACACCCAGCGCGGCGACGGCAATCAGCAAGACAAGCGCGGCGGCGCTGTAGACCACGCTGATATAGGCCAGCAGCGACAACCGCACGCGCAGACGCCGGCCAATCAAAAAGTGCGGGGCGATGCTCAACGCGCCGGCCACAGCCAGCGCGTTGCCCAGCGCCGGGTTCGCGCCAGCCATCCCGCTCGCAGCGCGATCGCCCAGCGCAATGACAATGCCACCGGCCACAGCGACGATCATGCCGGCAACCGCCGGCCACGGCAGTCGCTCCTTCAGAAACAACAGCGAGCCGATCGCCACGAAGATCGGCGAGAGCGTGACCAGCACGACCGAACTGGCCACGCTGGTGTATTGCAGCGAACTGATCCAGGTGGCGAAATGCAGGCCGAGAAATGCGCCGCTCGCCAGGCCCACCAGCAGGTCGAGCCGGGACAAACGTTTCAACTCGTCGGGGCAGCGCAGCCAGGCGGCCGGCGCGATGACCAGCGCAGCCACACTGAGCCGGAGCGCGGCAATCGCCAGCGAGTTTGCGCCGGATTGCTGAGCTAAACGGATCAGCAGAGAGGCTGTCGATACAGCAACGATGCCGCACGCCAGCCCCACCACAGGCGATAGACGCGGCGCAGCGCCCGTCCTGGCGCTCGGAGAAACCGTGTTGGCAGCCGGGATGGGCGACGTTACGGGCAACGTGTCACCGGCAGGTTTCACAAAACTCCAATCCCTGATTCACCATATGCTCAGCCAGGGCTTGTAAGATCATGCAGTCTGATTCTGTGTCGTCAATAATAACTGATTCAAGTGAAGGAGAGATCTAATGGCGCATCAACTGGCCCCACTACCCTACGCGACAAACGCCCTGGAACCCTACATCGACACGATGACCATGGAGATCCATCATGGCAAACATCACGGGACTTACGTCACCAACCTGAACAACGCCCTGGCCAACTATGCTGACTTGCAGGGCAAGTCAATCGATGAGCTGTTGGCCTCATTGAGCAGCGTGCCGGAGGCGATTCGCACGGCCGTGCGCAACAACGGCGGCGGCCACTACAACCACACCATGTTCTGGCAGCAGCTCAAGCCGGGTGGCAGTGCACCGGGCGGCCAATTGCTCGACGCGATCAACAGCACATTCGGCTCGCTCGACAGCTTCAAGGACACGTTCAATAAAGCCGGCCTGGGGCGTTTCGGCTCCGGCTGGGCCTGGCTGATCGTGGGCAAAGACAAGAAGCTGGCAGTGGTGTCCACAGCGAACCAGGATAACCCACTCATGGGCAAGGACATCGCCGGCGTCGAAGGCACAGCGATCCTCGGCGTGGACGTGTGGGAGCACGCGTACTACCTGAAGTATCAGAACCGTCGCGCCGACTACCTGGGCGCAATTTGGAACGTCATCAACTGGGATGATGTGGCAGCCCGCTTTGCGGCCGCAATGAAGTGAGCCGCGGCAGTTTGCTTGCAATTGTCGTATGTAAGGCAGCCGTTTCGCCGGCTGCCTTTTGATTTGCAGGCACTCTGCGCTGCCATCTTCGATGAACCCGTCACAGAATCTGGACAACCCGCGTCGGCTAGTGTATAAATTCACAAGAGAATTCGCCGAGGCGCGCTTATAATGGCGCCCAATTCAAGCGAGTTTGCGCGACGACAAGAAACGACCTTTTGAAGGAGCAACGATAAATGACGCACATTATCACCAGTCTGTGCCTGCGTGACGGCGCCTGCGTAGACGTCTGCCCCGTTGAATGCATCGTGGGCGGCAAGCCAGAAGATCAGTGGCCGTGGTTCTTCATCGATCCGGCAACCTGCATCGACTGCGGCGCCTGCGTGCCGGAATGCCCATACGAGGCCATTTTCCCCGAGGCCGAGGTTCCGAGCGCGTACACGCTGAAGGCCGGCCAGGAAGTGCAACCGTTCCGCGGCGAGCGCTACGCGGCAGCCGGCGGCGAAGTGATCGACCTCACGCCTGACATTCCATGGAACGCCGCGTTCTACACCGAAGGGCCGGGCTACGAAGCGCGCAACATGTAGCAACAGTGATGTTGCAGGCGATTCGCGGCGATGGAACAGGGGCGAACCAGAACGTTCGCCCCTCTGTTTTGTTGATGGTTTGGCACGACGCCACTGTCTGGCGCGCGGGGTGTTCGTGACAGGCCGGCATAAGGAGCACATGCCCATGCGCACACAATTTGACAGGGAACTCGCGGACATCCGAAACAGCATCCGGCAGCTTGGCGCGCAGGCCAGTAATGCAACGGCCAGAGCCATTGAAGCGCTCATTACCCGCAACATGGAAGAAGCCCGCGCAGTCAAACGCGACGATCTCTCCAGCGACACGCTGCGATATGAGATCGAAAGCTTGTGCCTGACCGTGATCGCAACCCAGCAACCTGTGGCGCGCGATCTGCGCGAACTCACCGCCGCCACCTTTGTGGCCGTCGAGTTGGAGCGCTGCGGCGACTATGCCAAAGGTATCGCGAAGGCAGCCCGGCGCATCATCCGCGCGAATTCGCAGATTGGCGCCTTTGCCATTCAGGAGATGGCCGATCACGCCCGCGCCATGCTCGATCGCAGCGTGGACGCATTCATCCGCCAGGACGCGGCGCTGGCTCGTGAATTGATCGACATGGACCAGATCGTAGACAACCACTATGACGCCCTGCTGCAGCAGGTCACCGCCGACATGTCATCACAAACAGACCACATCGAAGGCGGCATCTGGGTGCTCCACGCCGGCCATTGCCTCGAACGCATCGGCGATCGCGCCACCAACATCGCCGAGCGTGTCATCTTCATGGACACCGGCGTGTTCACCGGCGACCTGAATGTCCGCAAGACCGACGCCGCCCGGCCACTGAACGGCAACTAAGCATGTCTGACACCGCGCTGCGATCTGCCTGGCATGCCGTTGTGGCTGCCGAAAATTTGAAAGACTGGCCCATCGGGACATCTGTGCTCGATGAGCCAGTCGTGATCGCGCGGATGAACGGCGGCATCGCCGCCTTGCGGGATGTGTGCGCGCACATGGACGCTTCGCTATCCGGCGGATGGATCATGCGCAGCGCACAGGGCGAGGAACTGGTATGCCCCAATCACCGCTGGCGCTACAACGCCATTGGGCATTGCACCCACATCCCCGAACTTGGAGACGAGCAAGTTATTCCCAACTGGACTCGTGTGCCGGCCTATGCTACCCGCGAACACTACGGCGCCCTGTGGGTGTGTCTTGAGGCAGATGCTCCCGCCGAACTTCCACGCCTGCCTGCGCTTGAGGACCCGCGCTATGAGCGGCCGGCGATCTTGACTCGCGCATGGAAATTGCCGGCCCAGGTCGTGATGGATCACTTCGCCGCCATCGCCGGCTCAACCATCGGGCCGGGCGAACTCATACGCTTTGCGTCGCCCCTGTCTGCGGCGTGGGTGACGCATGACGCAAAACGCGCAGTGCTTTTCACCGTCACCCCGCTGACGCGCAAGGCCAGTCGCGGCTTCTGGATTGCTGCGATGCAAACAGAAGGGGACACAGACGCCGATATCGAGGCTGCCAACGAGCAGGCGCATGACGCCTTCTGCCAGACAATGGCTGCCTGAAATCTGCTGCATCTGCCTACAGGCCGGCGTTCCTCACATCGGATGCGATGTGGCAATCGCAATGCCCCGAATTTCGTCGTGCTCGATCTCGCCAAGTTGGAAGACACGATCACCCACGGGCTTGCCGTGGGTGATCGCTTTCAAATGCAATTGAGACGCAGCGTCAGGCTGTCACAGCTGGATAACGGAAGATTGGCTCGACCTCGGCAGTGGCTGCCAGCAGCGCGGCGCGCTCTTCGGCGCTGAGGGGCGTGAAGGTGGCCGCCACGTCCATCGCCAAGCGGAAATTGTCAACATCGCCGGGCGGAATAGCGGCTGTGATGTCTTCAGACAGCGTAAAGCGCAGCGCCTGACGCGCCAGCGCGCGATCGGTGACCGGCCTGTACCAGGCTTTGGGATGCGTGTGCGGCTCGTTCTCGCGCCAGGGCCGGTGCGCCATCGCTTTCAGCGCCAGCCGGGCCACGCCTTTGCGCTTTGCGTGTTCGATGACTTGCGGGCCAAAGTTGCCCTGCGCGAAATTCACGAAGTTGATCGGGAACAGCACCGAGTCGAGCGGGAAGCGATCCATCAGCGCGATAGCCGCCTCGACAGAATGGCACGAGGCGCCCAGGAAGCGCGCCTTGCCGGCCTGCTTCGCCTTCAGAAACACCTCGCCGGCCCCGCCGGGCGCCAGGATCTGCTCCAACTCCTGCATGGTCGTAACGGCATGGAACTGGTAGAGGTCGAAATGGTCGGTGTGCGCGCGGCGCAGGGACTCGTCGAGCGCGGCCTGCGCGCCGGCAGCGTCGCGCTTTTCGGTTTTGCAGGCCAGGAACACCCGGCTGCGATAGGGCTTCAGGGCGTTGCCCAGCTTGATTTCCGCTTCGCCGTCGAAGTAACTCGGCGCGACATCGTAATAGTTGACGCCGCGGTCGAACGCCTCGGCCACAATCTGGTTGGCGTCGTCCTGCGGAACACCACACACCACGATCCCACCCAGCCCGACAATCGACAGCTCAACATCATCCTTGTACAACCGCCTGGGAAGCTGTATGTGAACACTCATGGCGCACTCCTTTGTGATCGGGGCAGGCGCGGCAGCCTGTCCGGAAGCGACTTACAAACTCTCGATGACAGCCTGTAGTTTAGCGCGAACCTGCGCGCCGATCTCACCGAGCGTCGGGTTGTTGACGCCGGCCATCGAGGCCAGCGGGTCTACGGCGGCAACTTCGACAGCATCGCCCACCTGCTGCACAATGACGTTGCAGGGCAGCATCGTGCCGATCTTGTCTTCCAGCTCGAGCGCCCGGTGCGCAAAGGGCGGGTTGCACGCGCCGAGGATGCGATAGTTGCGGAAGTCGACATCCAGCTTTTTCTTCATCGTTGCTTTCACGTCGATATCGGTCAGCACACCGAAACCCTGCTGTTTGAGCGCCTCGGTCACACGGACAATGGCATCATCGAACGGGATATGCAGTGTCTTGCTGAAATAGTAGCTCATGGAGAGTTAGACTCGTCTGGCCGGCGGAAAGTTACATGGATCGGAAGCCGGCGGGACGGTCAGCCCACAAGAACGTTGGAGTGATCGGGGTGTGACACAAAGCCGGTGTAGGCCGGCCGGCCGTCTTTGGCGATCAGCGGGCCGTTGTTGAACACTTGTCCCGTGATCGGGTTGCGGGCGCCCTCGACCGAGTACTGGATGACATAGGCTTTGCGCACGCCGGCGCTCTGATTCGGCCCGCTGCGGTGCATCAGCATGGAGCAGAATGCCACCAGGCTGCCTTTGCGCACCGGAACCGGTGTGCCGGGATCCGGGCCAAAGTAGCATTGCAGTCCGATCGGCGTCTGTTTGTGCTCGACCACGCCGTTCAGGTGGCTGCGGGGCAGCACCCAGACGCAGCCGTTCTCTATCTTCGCGTCGTTGAGAGCCAGCCAGCAAGTCAGGTAATGCTCCGGCACAATCGGCACATAGCCGTTGTCTTGATGCCAGGGAAAATCGCGCCGCGCCTCCGGGCGCTTGTAAACGGATTGATCCCAGTACAGGCGCACATCCGGCCCAAGCACTTGCGTGGAAAGGCGCACAAAACGCTCGTCGGCGATGAACCTCTGGGTCTCGGCATCCTTGAAGTTCAGATAGGACGAAAACACGATCTCGTTCGGAATCTGGTTCGAGTATTCGCCGCGCGACCGCATCAACACAGCATTGTAAGCCTCGTCGAAACGGTCGATGCGCGCCGCCAGCGCGTCCATCTCCTCCGGCGCAAACAGGTCCTCCAGAATCACATAGCCTTCTTCACGATATTGTTTCAATTGCGTCTCAGACAACATCACAGCCACCTCATTTGCCCCATTCGCCTCATTCCCACGCGCCCATGCGCAGCACCTCGGAGATGCGCTCGCGCCACACCTTGAGCAGAACGCCGGTGAGGATCAGCGCCAGCGCCAGCGCCATCAAGCCGGCCAGCCACGTCGCGCCCTGCCAGTCGATGAGGGGCCGGAACGGAGGCACCGGCAGCGCCTTCTCATCGGACAAGGGATACAGCGGCACGTACAGCATGGAAGCAGCCACACCCAGCGTAGTGCCGGCCAGAATGCCATAGGCCAGCGTGAAAGCGTACTCGATCAGGATCATGCGCATGACCTGGCCCTGGGTCAGCCCCAGCGCGCGCAACGCGGCGAAACGTTGCGAGCGGGCCGTGATCGATGACAGGCTGTAGACCAGGATGCCGATGGCCGCCAGCGCCGCCCCGGCCAGGAAACAGATCGACAGCAGCCCAAAGATCCCCACGTATTCCAGCTTCTGCTGGTCTTCGTAGATGATGGCCGCCAAATCCTTGACCCGGTTCGGTTGCACGTTCAGGTTGTTCAGTGCCTCCACGATCTGCGCAGTGTCGGCGTCCGGCGTCAGTCTCATCCACACGCCGTTGGGGAATGCTGCGCCGGTCATCGCATCCAGATAGTCGGCGTTGACGAGCGCGCCAGGTTTGTCTTCATAGACAGTAGGGAAGTAGTCGAAGACGCCGGCGATCTTGAACGTCAGCCGGAAAGGCTTGAGGCCGGCCGCTGCCATATCCTGCGTCAGCATCATGTCCACCGGAAACGGATCGCCGATTTGCAGGCCGGTGCTGGTCAACACCGAACGGGGCAAAATGATCGCGTCGGCCTGAGAAGCCAACTGGTTCATCATGCCGCCCAGCGACTCGCGCGAAAAGTCGCGCCGGAAGTACATCACCTTCGGCAGGGCAATCCGGTCAACAGACAGGAGACGCAGTTTTTTCGCGCCGCGCACCTGCGGAATGGCGTCGAACTCACTCATCCAGGTTGCCTCGGCCACGCCTGGAATCTTGTAGTACTCCTCGATCGGCAACATGGCCGATGCCTGTGTGCTGAAAACGGGGCCGCTGAGGGCGCCACCGCCGGGGAACCCGCCTCCCCCGCCGGATTGTGTCGTGATGTCGAGGATGCCCTGCTTGAAGGTGAAGTCGGCCCCCACCTCATAGCGCCGGCGGTCGATCAGCCAGGTGTCGGCACTCTTGGCCAGTGAGGCAAAGAACGCGCCCAGGGTCAGGCACAAGACAAGCAGATAGGCCGGCGCGCGGAACAGGCTGCTCTCGCGGCCCAGGCCGATAAAGCCCAGATAGGCCGTAACCGACGGCAGCTTACGCCCCAGCCACGTGAAAGGCCTCATGAGCACCGAGAACAGCTCGACCGCCAGCAACGGCATGGTGAAGAGGAACAGAGAGGGCGCAGCCAGCAACACCGGGTCGTTCGACGCATCGGTGAGATGCCAGCTCACCATCCCCAGCGTGCCCTTCAGCGCGATCTGCCGGTAGGCATAGTAGGTCACTGCCATCAGGATGGCCAGGAAGAAGAGGCGCACGAAGATGGGCGTCTCCTGGATACGCGCGCTTTCGCGCTCGTGGGTGATGATGCTGACCCGGCTGTTGCGCCAGGTGGGCACGAGGCGAGCCAGCACGCACAGTGCCAGGCCGGCGCCGACGATGCGCCAGTCCACCGAGTCGATGAACACCGGCAGCACGCGCCGCACTTCGAATTGCATGAAACTCACCGACCAGCTCATCAGGCTGGCCAATCCGATGCCAATGAGCAAACCAAGCGGCACGGCCACAGCCAACAACAACGCCGTTTCGAGAAAGATGATCGCCATCACCTGCCCCTGCGTGGTGCCGCGACTCGACAACAGCGCAATCTCGCGTCGTTGTTCGCGCGCCGCCATCGACGACACAGAGGCGATGAAATACACCAGCATCGCCAGCAACGGCGCAGCGAAGCCCGACAGCACCACCAGCATGGACTGCTTGCGGGCCTGGCCGACGCCGAGCGCCGTCAACGGCGACACGTCCATCTTGCCGCCGGGCAACTGGCGCTGCGCCTCGCGGCCAATGAAGTTGATGGCGTTGATGTAGTACTCGCCACGATCCAGATTCAACTGCGACTCGTCAAAGACGAAATACCAGAAGTTGAAGGAGGTGCGGGCCGGCTCGCGCGCGGAGACGTGCGCCTCGAACTGGGCCGGCGTGGTCAGCGACGACTTGTAGAAGTCGAAGATGGGGTCCTTGTACCAGAAAGGGTCGTTGCGGGAGATCGGCTCCCAGATGCCTGCAACCACAACCGGGATGCGGCTGTCGGGCCGGGCGCCGGGCGAACCCATGGTGTAGCGATCGCCCACCTGCACGCCCAGCTCTGCCGCATAGGCGCGCTCGATCCAGATCGGCATGCGGTCGCTTTGCGGGGCATTCTCGTCGTAAGGTGTGCCCTGGTAGATCTTGATGTGGCTGGCAATGTCTTGCACCACTGCCACGCGCATCGAGTCGACATCCTCGCGGTTGTAACGGAAGCTTGGGTCGCCGGGGATGGCGCGCAACTCGTAGGTCGGGCTTTCAGACTGCATGTAAACTGACTGGAGCGGGAAGCGCATGTTCTCGCGCAGGATTCCCATCAGCCAGTCACGCCGGTCGGCCACATCCTTGAGCGCCATCGGGCGCGCACGAGTGGGCTGGGCATACACGCGCACCGCGAATGACGGCCGGTTATAGCGCTGGCTGCTGGCGCGCAATTCGTCCTGCATTAGCTTGAGGCTGACGGCGTTGCTGAACATGGGAATGCACGCGAGGACGCCAACGTTCAACGCAATACTCAAGACGAGCAATAAGGTGATGGTGGCGCGGCTCTTCAAGCGTTTGAAGGCGAGCTGCAAGTAGAAGACAAACTTCATCTCGATTCCGGTTTCCGCCGGCCGGTTTTGCGCGGAGAACCGAACTCCTCTCGTTTCAGAAATAGCGCGTCGCGCGGTAATGTCCAAGCAAGCCAATAGCGCGCGACCAGTCCATATTAGCACAGCAAGTAAAACTCGCTTTGTTTGCGTTAGCCAGCCCTTCTCTTTGGCCCTTTTGTTGGCCAGCGCGCACCACTGCACACACGCGCAGGGCTGTCTGTGTGCCTGTATGACGCCGTTGCGCGCTGTCAGGCGCCGCCGGCTTCGTCGGCAATCGCCCGCAGACGCATGGCCGCAAGCGAAGCCGCCGCATCCCAGCCCTGAGTTAACAGTGTGACCAGCACATGCTCGATGAACTGAGCGTCGGACGAGCGATTACCCAGTTGCATGTTGAGCATAGCCGCCTGGTTCAGGTGCTGCTGGGCAGTGCGATCACCCAACGCCACCGCCAGAAGCCCCAGATTGCCTTCCACCGTCGCTAGCGCCGGGCGGTCGCCAAGTTTCTCGAAGAGGGGCAGCGCCCGCGCATACCAGCTAAACCCTTCTGAGTGCACCCCACGCAGACAGTGCACGAGACCGCCCCGGTTGTACATCGCTGCCAGCATCTCCTCATCGCCCAGCGCCTGACATGCAGCTACAGCCTCGTTGAGCCAGGCAAGCGCCGTGTCCCAGTCTCGCCTGGCCATCAACCAGTTTATGAGCGAAACGGTGTAGACGATGATGGACTGATTGTCTCGCGTATCGGGGGCGGCAACCTGCGCAAAACCATCGGCCAGTTTGGGCCATTCGCGCTCCAGCGCGGCGAAATCCTCATAGTGTTCCGCAGCCCACTGCGCCCATTGCTTTGCGCGTTGAACGCGTGACTTTGCCTCACGACCGGTTGCTTTTGCGGTTGCGTCTGTCTTTGCCATATATCCTCAAGCTGCCCGGCCAGTATAGCAACTCCGATACAGACGCCCACGCCCGCACAGTCTGCCTGCTGCGCCTGTGTTCTGTATTCTGTGTTCTGTGCTCTGTCTCCTGACCAGTTGCATCTCTACGCACCCGGCAAGATAATGGGCCGGCATGTCGAACACCCAGCCCGTTTGAAGGAGCACTACGATGTTGAAACATTTGGACATCACTCGTCGCCGCGCGCAGGCATTCACCGCCGCGTTGCGACGCAATATCTATCCGCAGCGCGCGCCGGTCACGTTGAGCGTCTATTCCGCGCCGGACCGGATCAGCTACGAAGAAGCTTTGCGCGGAACATACCGCCCGGCCCAGGTCGGTGAGACATTCGGCCCTTTGTGGTCCACGCACTGGTTCAAGGTCGATCTCACGATTCCCGAAGCGTGGCAAGGCCAGGAAGTCCACCTGTTGTGGGACTCGACCTCCGAGGCCTGCGTGTGGCAGGATGGCCAGCCGATGCAAGGGCTAACCGGCACAGCCGGCGAAGGCGGGCCGATCCGCCCCGAATATCGCCTCACTGCATCGGCGCGCGGCGGGGAACGCATGACGCTCTACATCGAGATGGCCTGCAACAGCTTGTTCGGCGTGCCGCTGGGCGAGGGCGACCTGCGCGCCCGGCTGTTGGGGCTGCTGCAACAGGCTGAGATTGCCGTGTTTGACCGCGAAGCGTGGGATTTGTTGTGGGACTACGTGATCATCGCCGACATGGCGGCCAACCTGCCGGCCAATACGCCACGCGCCGGCCAGGCCCTGTGGGCGGCCAACCAGATGGTGAACACCATCCGCCTCGACGACCGGGCTACCTGGAAGGCGGCGCGCCAGATCGCTACCGACTTCTTCAAAGCGCGCAACGGCGACGGCCAGCACAATCTGTCGGCGGTCGGCCACGCCCACATCGACACGGCCTGGCTATGGCCGCTGGCCGAAACGCGGCGCAAGTGCTACCGCACCTTCTCCACGGCCGTGCGCTACATGGACGATTATCCCTTCTACATCTTTGCCTGCTCGCAGGCGCAGCAGTGGGAGTGGATGAAGCAGTCGTACCCGGCGCTGTACGAGAAGATGAAGGCGAAGGCCAAAGCCGGCCAGTTCATACCCGCCGGCGGCACATGGGTCGAGCCGGATTGCAACATCCCCAGCGGCGAATCGCTGGTGCGCCAGTTCCTGTTCGGCCAGCGTTTCTTCAAGCAGGAGCTGGGCTTCACGTGCGTCGAGTTCTGGAACCCCGATGTGTTCGGCTATTCCGGCGCGCTGCCGCAGATCATTCGCGGCGCCGGCATGAGATATTTCCTGACGCAAAAGTTGTCGTGGAACCAGTTCAACAAGCCGACCAGCAGCACGTTCATCTGGGAGGGCATCGACGGCAGCCAGGTGCTGACGCATTTCCCGCCGGCCGACACTTACAACGCCATGATGAACGTCGAGGAAGTGGCGCGCAACGTGCGCGACTTCAAGGATCACGAACGCGCCAACGAAAGCTACATGCTATATGGCTTCGGCGATGGCGGCGGCGGCCCGACGCTGGCCATGCTGGAGCAACTGAAGCGCATGGCCGATGTAGATGGGCTGCCGCGCGTCCAGCCGCGCGCGCCGGCCGACTTCTTTGCCCGCTGCGAGGCGGACATCAAAGAGCCGCTGGTGTGGTCGGGCGAGTTGTACTTCGAGCTGCATCGCGGCACCTACACCACACAAGCGCGCAACAAACTGGGCAACCGGCGCAGCGAATTCCTGTTGCGCGACACGGAATTCCTGTGGGCAGTGGCAACCGCGCTCTCCGCATCCCACGGCGCGCAGGGCGTGAGCTATCCCGCCGATGAGATCAATCGCCTGTGGAAACTGGTGTTGCTCAATCAATTCCACGACATCATCCCCGGCTCGTCGATCAACGAAGTGTACGTTGATTCCGCCGCGCACTACGCGGAGATTTTGAGCAAGGGAGCCGCGCTGCGCGACGCGGCCATTGCGGCGCTTGCGCCCGGCGCAGCAGGCAACACCGAGAGCATGGTGCTGGCTGTGAACACGCTGAGCGCGCCGCGCACAGAGGTGGTCGAGTTGCCGGAGGGATTCATCGGGGCGCAGCAAGCTGCCAACGGCAGGGCGCTGGGCGTTGTCAGCGCGCCGGCCCTGGGCTACAGCATCGCCGCGCCGGGGGGCGCCGTCGATGCCCCCGTCACCGTCGGCGAGTCGAAAGACACCATCGTGCTGGAGAATGGTTTTGTGCGCGCCACGTTCGACCGCGCCGGCCATCTGCTCAGCCTGTTCGACAAGCGCGCCGGGCGCGAGTCCATCGAACCTGGTCAGCCGGGCAATCACTTCGTGCTGTTCGATGACAAGCCGCTCAACTGGGACGCCTGGGACGTGGACGTGTATCACCTGGAGAAGCGTTACGAGGATGGCATCGTGTGCAAGTCCGCGCGGGTGATCGAACAGGGGCCACTACGCGGCGCGATCGCCTTCGCGTTCGCGTTGTCCGATAAAAGCGCCCTCAAGCAAACCGTGTCGCTTTCGGCCACCTCGGCCCGGCTCGACTTCCACACCGAGATCGACTGGCACGAGCGCGAGGTATTCCTGAAGGTTGAGTTCCCGCTGGCCGTGCGCGCGCCCAACGCGACCTACGAGATTCAGTTCGGCCACTTGCAGCGCCCCACCCACTTCAACACATCATGGGACATGGCGCGCTTCGAAGTGAGCGCGCACAAGTGGGCCGACCTATCGGAGCCGGACTTTGGCGTCGCGCTGCTGAACGACTGCAAGTACGGCTATGCCACGCACGGCCATGTGATGCGGCTGTCGTTGCTGCGCGCGCCCACCTCGCCTGACCCCGTGGCGGACATCGGCGCGCATACGCTGACCTACGCGCTGCTGCCGCACGCCGGCCCGCCCCAGGCCGGTGGCGTGATCGAAGCAGGATATCGCCTGAACGCGCCGCTGATTGTGCGGCCCAGCGCAGCGCAGCCGGCCAATGTCTCGTTCTTCCAGGTGTCGAAGCCCAACGTGGTGATCGAGACGGTCAAGAAGGCCGAGGACTCGAACGCGATCATCGTGCGGCTGTACGAGGCGCACGGCAAGCGCGGCATGGCGCGGTTGACCAGCCCGCTGCCGATCGTGGCCGCAGCGCAATGCAACCTGCTCGAAGAACAGGATGAACCGCTGGCCTGGCAGGATGGCGGCGTGGCGTTTGCGGTGACGCCGTTCAAAATCGTGACGCTGAAGCTGACGCTCGGCTAGACAGCCATACCGGCGATCACCTGGCGCGTGTCGAGCCGGGTGATCGCCGACACGTGACGAGCTGGCGCGCGTTGCGGGTTGCCGGCCGGTGACATTGCGCGCCGCGCGACACCGCTCCGAGCAATAACGCACGGTGTCCCAGGTGTAGCGCCACTTTTTGCGCCAGACGAAGGGCCGGCCGCACACCGGGCAGATTTTCGCCGGCAGATCGCGCTTCTTACGCATCCGCATGGCAGACCGGCACGCAAAAGTCCATCGTGTCTGCCCAGTAGACTTCGTAGGTCGGGCGCAGCGGGTCGATCTGCCACGGGGCGCTCGGGACAACCTCCTGGAAGAAACGTCCGATGGCCTGGCCGATCAGATCAGAACGCTTCTCGATGCGCAGAACCGCGTACAAGCCACCTGGCAGAGTCTGCACGCCCACTTCGGATTGATCGGCAGGCGCGTCGTCGGAGATGGGGATGCAGCACTGGTATGTTTGCAGCCGGCCATCTGCAACCTCGGCAATGCCGATGGCAGGCACGGTGGCTGGGTCGCTGCCGTAACGCTGCGCCCATTCCTTGACCCGGTCAAAGTGACTGCGAATGAGCGGGTCTGGGTCGCCTTCGGGCCGGCACACCAGAAACGCCACCCGCCGGGCCGGCAGATTTTCGAGCGAAATTTGAAGAGGAGGCAAGTGATCCATAGACAGATACTCTCAGCGCGCCCAATTTAACCCTTGACGTAGGAAAATTTCTCCAGAATGAGACCGGCCCGCACGCGGAACACATCGACGCCGCGCACATGGCCCGCGCGTCCTGCCGCGTCGACCCAACGATAGCGCCAGCGCATCACACACCGCTCGCCGAAACCGAAAATCTCCTCGATGTCGATATGGGCCTGAGGGGATGCGCGAAAGAATTCGTGCCAGAAGCCGGCCACAGCGTCCTTCCCTGCGAACGTCGTGCCGTCGGGCGCCGGCGCGGTGTTCTCGAAAA
Source organism: Thermoflexales bacterium (assembly GCA_034431495.1). Taxonomy (GTDB): domain Bacteria; phylum Chloroflexota; class Anaerolineae; order J036; family Brachytrichaceae; genus Roseilinea. Next base: position 2,751 of record DAOUDB010000351.1, on the reverse strand, counting down.
CGCAGGTATCGCTCATCCACTGCATCATGCCGGCCACGTCGTGGCGGTTGAAGGCTTCGTTGAACGCCAGCACGACTCGCATCGCCGATTCAACGTGTGACATACGCGCCGGACTCATCAGACAGGCGACCTCCTTACCGCGCACGCAATCAAACTAATCCGCGATGTCGGCGCCGGCGCATGCGGCCCAATCGCCGCCCGCCTTGCAATACACCATACCCAATAAGCAACACGCAATACGCAACACGTTTCACGCAACCATGCCAGTCAAAACCATCGAATGGGTCGGCGGCCCGGACGGCGCAGCCCGGCTGATCGACCAGACGCTCCTGCCGACCGAAGTGATGTATCTCGACGTGAGCGATGTCGAGACGATGTGGGAGGCCATCAAGGTGCTGCGGATTCGCGGCGCGCCGGCCATCGGGATCGCCGCCGCGTTCGGGCTGTATCTGGCCGTGCGCGACACGCCGGCCGGCGACTACGCGACTTTTAAAACCGAGTTGGATCGCGCCGCGCAGTATCTGGCCGGCTCGCGCCCCACTGCCGTCAACCTGTTCTGGGCGCTCAAACGCATTCAGGATCTGGTCGCCGCGCACACAGACGAGCCTGTGCCGGCGCTGAAACAACGCATCCTGAGCGAAGCCCTGCGCATGATCGACGAGGACAATGCCGTGTGCCGGGCGATCGGCGAATACGGTTTGGAGCTGCTTGCGTCTGCCGGCTTGCGTGGTCGGGCCGGCGGGTTGACCTGCGCGATACTGACGCACTGCAACGCCGGCGGTCTGGCGACGGCGCAATGGGGCACGGCGCTCGCGCCGGTCTATGTCGCCGCCGAGCGCGGCATCCCGGTGCATGTGTACGCCGACGAAACGCGGCCCCTGCTGCAGGGCGCGCGCATCACGGCGTGGGAGTTGCGACAGGCCGGCGTGCCGGTCACGCTCATCACCGACAACATGGCCGCAACGGTGATGGCGCAGGGCAAGATCGACGCTGTGATCGTCGGCACAGATCGCGTTGCGGCCAACGGCGATGTGGCAAACAAGATCGGCACGCTGGGCGTGGCCATTCTGGCCAAAGAATTCAACGTGCCGTTCTACGTCGCCGCGCCCACCTCGTCCATCGACATGAGCCTGGCGTCGGGCGAACTGATCCCGATCGAGGAACGCAAGCCAGAAGAGGTGACCGAGGGTTTTGGCCGGCGCACCGCGCCGCCGGGCGTGCGTGTGTACAACCCCGCCTTCGACGTGACGCCCCATCGCTACGTGACGGCGCTCATCACCGAAAAAGGCGTGTTGCGACCGCCACTGGACACGTCTCTCGCCAATCTCTTTGCAGGAGCGGCTTTGGGTTAGGATAAGGTATCACATAGCGCGTCGCCAATCCAAAACCCAAAATCAAGAATCTAAAATCGAAAATGGCAAACTCCTATCCCGTTCTCAATGCCACCGAACAGGCAATCTCGTTCGATAACCAGGAGCAGCGATTGTGGGGCATGCTGCACCTGCCGCACGGAGACGGCCCCCACCCCGCCGTCATGCTGTTGCATGGGCTGACCGCCTCGCGCATCGAGTCGCACCGTTTCTTCGTCCACCTGGCACGGGCACTGGCAGCGCATGGCATTGCCGCGCTGCGCTTTGACTTTCGTGGCAGCGGCGACAGCGAGGGCGAGTTTCAGGACATGACCGTGCCCGGCGAACTGAGCGACGCCAAAGCCGGCCTGGACTGGATGGTGGGGCACCCGGCGCTCGACAGCGCGCGGCTGGGTGTGGCCGGCGTGAGCCTGGGCGGCATGGTCGCTGCGCAACTGGCCGGGCGCAATCCCAGCCTGATTCGCGGGCTGGCTCTGGTGTCGGCCCTGGCCGATCCGGCGCTATTTGCCACGGCTGCGCAACAGACAGCCGATCAAGCCGGAGAATCGCCGCTGGAAGCGCTGGCCCGCGACGGCTACTTCCTGTTGTGGAACTACCCGCTTGGCGCGAGTTTTGTGCAAACCATCTTCGAGCAAAAGCCGGTCGAGGATGTCAGGCGCTTTCGCGGCCATACGCTCATCGTTCACGGTGGGGACGATCCGACCGTGCCCTATCAGCACGCCGAGATGTACAAAGAGGCGCTGGGTGAGCGGGCGGCGCTGCACAAGCTGGACAGCAAGACGCACGTATTCAGCGAGCCGCCGGCCGAACGCCAGGCGATTGAACTGATCGTGAGCTGGTTCAAAGAATTGCTCCAATAACGCCGGGCGGCTCTCTGGCATGGAGCGCTATGACTACATCATGGCCGGCGCAGGAGCAGCCGGCCTCAGCCTGGCCTATCACCTCATTCGCGCCGGCCTGGGCGATCGGCGCATCCTGCTGATCGACCAGTCGCCCAAAACAGCCAATGACCGCACCTGGTGCTTCTGGGAAACCGGCGATGGCGTGTATGAGCCGATTGTCTTTCGACGCTGGCGCCATGTGGCTTTTTACAGCGAGCACTTTTCACGCGCGCTCGACCTCAGCCCGTATTGCTACAAGATGATCCGGGGCGCGGACTTCTATCGCTTCATGGATGAGGCGCTGGCAGGCCGGCCCAACATTGCGCGCTGTTTTGGCTCGATTGAACGCATCGAAGATCACGCCGACGGGGCGACAGTCTATGTGAACGGCAGGGCCTATCATGGCACATGGGTGTTCAACAGCATCCCGCCGCAAGTAGTCGGCGGAAACACAGACGGCGGATATCACCGCCTGCTGCAACACTTCGCCGGCTGGGTGG
>DAOUDB010000350.1:0-1796 GCA_034431495.1 Thermoflexales bacterium | reverse complement strand
CGCGCTCGGCATCATCTACTCGTTCGCCACCCCCATCTTCGAGAAAAACGATGAGGAGAGCCACGCCTGGTTTGCGTGGCATCTGGCAAATGGCGGCGAGTTGCCGGTGCAGGTTCCCGGCCTGCCTGAATCGCCTTTGCAACGCGAAGGCAGCCAACCGCCCTTGTACTACTGGATGGCGGCTGCCGTGATGAGCCGATTTGACCTGAGCGACTTCTGGATCCAACAACAACCCAATCAGTCACCATCGTTCAGCCCATACGCGCCGAGCAACAAAAACCTGTTGCTCATCACACCGCAAAAGCGCGCCTTCAATTACGAGAAGACCACCCTGGCGACCGTCGCGCTGCGGCTGCTGGGCATCATCCCCGGCCTGTTGACGATCTGGTTTGTGTACCCGATCGCCTATGCTGTGACGCGCAACGACTGGACGGCGCTGCTGGCCATGGGCCTAACCGCCTTCAACCCCATGTTCCTGCAGGTGATGACGGCACTTGGCAATGATGGCCTGGTGATCGCGCTGGCCACCCTGTCGCTGCATGTCATCCTGCAGGCGGTGACGGCAGACACACATGAAGCGGGTTTCTCGCCGGCGCGCGTTGCAGTCATCGGCATTTTGATCGGGCTGGCCAGCCTGTCCAAAGTGAGCGGGCTGTTGCTGTTGCCGGTCGCGGCAGCGGCGATCCTGGGGCGCGCGCTCATGCAGCCGGCGCGCGTGTCGTTTGGGCGGCGCGCAATGGCAGTCTTCGCCCAGGGCATGGGCGTGCTGGGCCTGTGGGCGCTGATTGCCGGCTGGTGGTACTTGCGTAATTTGCAACTCTACGGCGACTTCACCGGCACATCCATCATGGCACAGATGATGACGCCACGCGCAATCAGCCTGGCCGAGGCGCTGTCTGAATGGCAGGGCTTCAAGATGTCGTACATCGCCATGTTCGGGCAATTCGCCGCGCCGGCCGACGACATCGTGTACACCGGGTTCGACATGCTGCTCATCGCCAGTGGCATCGGCCTGCTGATCGGGCTGGCGCGAACACTCCGACAAGCATGGCAGCCGGGCAACTCTGCGCAGCATCTGCGCATGCTCGGCATCGGGTTGCTGGCGCTGCACGTGGCGCTGTTGCTGGTGAGCGTGTTGCGCTGGACAATGATGACGCCGGCTTCACATGGCCGGCTGATCTTCCCAGGCATCGCCGCCGTGTCCACGTTGATGGCGATCGGCGTGACACAGATCGGCGCGCTGGCAACACAGTTGCTGCGCATGAGACGGTCGCCGCTGCCAGCGGGCATTTCTGTCACAGCGTTGATCGTCATCGCCCCCCTGCTCGTTGTGGCGGCCATCGCGCCGTTTCGCTACATCTGGCCGACTTACGAGCCGCCACTGATCAGCGAAATGCCGGCGGGTTTTACTCCCGTTCAGCAGCGCATGGGCAATCTGGCCGAAGTGCTTGGGTATTCCATGCAGCCGCAGTACGCGCGGCCAGGTGACAGCGTGCGCGTGACGGTCGTCATGCGCGCGCTGCGCGCCGAACGCGACAACTACTCGCTAGTGGTCAAGCTCTACGGGCGCGACGCAACGCTGCTCGCCCGCTTCGACACGTTCACCGGCAAGGGGCTGTGGCCGAGCATGTTGTGGCGACCAGGCGACATCTTTCTGGATGAAGTGGAGTTGAGCGTACCGGTCACGGCAACCGCGCCGGCGGTGTTGCGCGCGCAGTTCGAGCTGTACAACCACGGCTCCGGCGACATTCAGGCCAGCGTGGACGCGCAGGGCCGGCCAGGCGCGCCGCTGTACG
>DAOUDB010000349.1:0-5705 GCA_034431495.1 Thermoflexales bacterium | reverse complement strand
GGCTCGACCCTGCGTGGTTGTGGCCGGCGCAGGGAGAGGGCGAGCCAGACGCCCTGCGCGCCCTGGTCAGGATGATTGGGCCGGAGGCGGTGATCGCTGCGCTCAAGGCCCGATGAGCGCGAATGATCGAGAGTGACAGGAGCAGGCAAGCCGGCTTGCTCCTGTCGGGTGTAGCCCAGCTTTGTGCGCGCCGAACAGCGCTGCTGGCGCCGAGCAGGTCGCCCGTTTTTCTGCGCTGTACCCGCTCCTGTCTTAACTCTGGACGTTTGCACTTTTTCCCGTAATGCCGTAATGCTTACAGCTTGACTTTTCTGGCGCCGGTATTCCAACCCTTGACGCTGACCTGACCTGCGCCCTGCACTGTCACCGTGTGGGCCTCCCCTGGCAACAGCGTGAAGTAGTTGTCGCCCAGCACCAGCCACTGGCCGGCCAGCGGTTCGATCTGAACGAACAGCGCCGGCGCGCTGCCGGTATTGGCGATCTCCAGAGCACCCTCGCGCTTGCGAACACTCAGTTTGGTTGTCGGGGCAGACAGCAAGGCTTTCATCGGTGTCTCGGCAGATGCGGAGAAAGCGTACGTGTTGCGCGACACGCTGCGATCCTGCTCATCGTGCAGCGACAGCGCAACCAGCCAGGCATCCATGCCGGCGGCCACCGGCCAGGCCAGGTGGTCGACCGCCATTGCGGCGTTGTCTGGCAAGTCAATCTGTCCGCCGGCTTCCACCAGCAGATCGCCGGTGAGTGAAACCACTTGCGCCTGCCAGCGCCAGCCCTCTTGCGCAGTCAGGCTGTTGTTAGCCCACACTTCCGCCTGCCATGTTTCGCCGGGCTTCCACGCCAGCCGGTCATACTTCAGGCTGAGATGGGCCGCCTCGTAAGCATTGCGCACCCACCAATACACCGGCTTGGTCAGGCCGGCAAAATCCAGCGCGTTGGTGCAGGCCGTATTGGGGAATGCCTCGTTGAACTGCCACGGCGACACGCCGCTGCATTGCCACTTGCGGCGCCGATCTGCCTCGATGGCGTAACGCAACCCTTCCGCCTGCATCCACTGGCTGGCCTGAATGAATGTCTCGATGTCTTCCAGCGGGCCGAATAACGCCTCGAGTCGGTCACGGTGCAGCCACCAACTGCCGTGATGCACCCACATCGGGTTGCTGGCGTCCGGCGGCCAGTGATACTGACTGGAGATGTATCGCTGCAGCGTGCCTGGATTGGCCGCGCCTTCTGCGCCGAACTCAGAGTGATACAGAGCGTCGATGTTGTTGTACAGGTGGTACTGCGCTTCGGCGCCCTGATATTGCCATGGGCCATGCACGTCGTGCAACTTGCCTGTGCCCTTCATCTGGGGATCTGCGCTGAAGTGCGGGCCAGATGACGATGTGGGCAGCCAGAGACGGTCGGGGTCCAGCTCGCGCACAATGCGCTTCAGCCGGGCCAATGCTTTGTGCTTGTCGGTCAGTGGGCGCCACGCGTCATCCATCAACTCATTGCCGCCGCACCAGATCGCCAGCGAGGGGTGGTTGCGTTTGAGCGGAATCATCTGGCGCGCTTGTTGCTCGATGTAATCGAGATAGGCCTCGTCTTCCGGCGGAGCATTCTGGATGCCGGATGACGAGTGCATGAACTCTTGCCACACCAGAATGCCGAGCCGGTCGCACAGATCGTAGAAGTGCTCGCGTTCGAGCAGGCCGCCGCCCCACACGCGCAACAGGTTGCAGTGCGCGTGCGCGGCCATGCTCACCCAGCGTTCGTAGCGCGAAGGCTGCGGCCGGCCATACAGATTGTCAATCGGCGCCCAGTTCCAGCCCTTGACGAACATCTTGCGCCCATTGACTTCGAGTGTGTAGGGCAGGGCATCTGGTGGCGCGCCATCGTTGGGCATGGCGCGGATGGTCCGCAGGCCGCACGGAACGCTGCGCGAATCAGACACCTCGCCGGTTTCGTTCAACACATCCACGCGGACGCGGTAAAGCGGTTGCGCGCCCATGCCGTTGGGCCACCACAACTGTGGTTCGGCCACATCCACGGCGAAGGTCGCGCCGGCCGGCAACTGGTCGAGCGTCACGGTCGCCTCGCGTTGCGCGATGATCTGGCCGGCCGGGTCGTCCACCGTCAGGCGAACGATAGATGCCTGGGCCGTGACGCGCTTGAACGTCAACTGGACCGACACGCTGATCTGGGCGCGCTGGCCGGACACGATCGGGCGCGCCCACACGTCCTTGATCCACACCGGGTCGGTGACCAGCAGGGTGACACTTTGCCAGATGCCCAGTGGCACGAGCCGGGTGCACCAGTCCCAGTCGTAGGCAAAGCGCGACTTCCACAGCCGTGCCTTACTGGTCCAGCCGATCTGGCCCTGAACGGCATCGACCGGCGGCGCGTGCAGGACGATTGCCGTGAGCGTGTTGGGCGCGTCGCGCCGGAGTAGGGTGGTCACGTCAAACTCGAACGGGACCATCATGCCTTCATGTGCGCCCAGCAGTTCGCCGTTGAGGTAGATCCGGCAGGCAAAGTCCACGCCGTCGAAACGTAGCCGGATCACTTTGCCGGGCGCAGCTTCTGGCGTGTCGAACTGCCGGCGATACACCCAATCGCGCTCCGACAGCCATTCACAGGCGCGGCTGTTCAGATCGACATAGGGGTTGGGCGCCAGGCCGGCGTCAATGGCGTCGCTGATGACATCGCCCGGCACCGTGCCGCGCAGCCAGTCGCCGGCGGCCGGGTTATTGCGCGGCTCCCAGGTCTCTTCCCATGCCTTGCGCCAGGCCCATTCACTGGGCATCAGGGGGATCAGTTGCCAATCGTTCCCGTCGAGTCGGTATTCCATGTTTGAAGCTCTCCTGTGTTTGTCTCGCTACCACCGGCTGCCGAGGACTGTCTCCCACAGCGCCTTGACGTTATCTAATGGGATATCCGGCGTGATCGTGTTGCTGGTGAAGAAGCACAGCGAAGCTTTCCCCCGACAGGTGTCGATGGCGTGGTGCGCCTCGGCCCGCACGTCATCGGGCGTGCCGTAGGGCAGCGTGCGTGTCACGGACATCGGCCCGAAGATCACCAGCGGGTCTCCCCAGCGGGTCTTGAGATCGACGATCCACTCCAGTTCCATGCCGCATTCGCGCTGGAACCCTTGCAAGCCGCCGACGCCGCAGGCGATCACGTCGTTCAGGATGGGCCGCCAGTCGCCGTCGCAGTGCCACACCTGTCGCGCGCCGGCTTCGACCAGCGGCTCCAGGATGTACTCCAGCAGGGGGAAGTAGTGCTTGCGCAGCAGGTGGGGCGAAATCATCGGGCCGCGCTGGGTGCAGATGTCTTCGCCGCCCAGGATGGCGCGCGGGTGGATGCCGGCGCGGATGGCCCGTGCACGCAGGGTGGCGTGCTGCCGGCCGATCTCGGCCTTCACGCGCATCAGCTTCAACCAGTGGTCGCGGTAAGTGGCTGTCAGTGTCAGCGCGTTCTCGTAGCCGTAGCGCGAGTATTCCAGCGCGTGCGGATTGAGGTTCCAGTCCGCAGGCGCCCACACGATGTCGCCCAGTTGCGCCTGAGTGCGCTTGAATTCGATAACGAAAGCAGCATATTCCGCCTCCTCGTCGAAGTCGGCTTTGACCTGCTCCGGTTCCGGCATCGCTTCGATCTCGGCCAACATGCGCGCTTCGGTATAGGCGGCGCGTTCCTCCAACACGCGGCCATCCACGCAGCGATACGCCCCGCGTGAGACGGGTGTGAAGATAGTAACAACGCCGTCCGAGCCAAGCACATGTTCCGCTTTCACGCCCCATGTCCAGGGGTCATCCCAGTATTCCTCCGAGGTGCACCCGGTCAATGCCCAGATATGCTCTGGCGCCGCCAGCCAGCCGCCCAGGATGGGTGGGCGATCGGGCTGGAGGAGGTCGAATGCCTGGGCGATGCGGGTCTGTTTATCCATTGGTCGTCGCTCCTGTGTCGAGTTGGGTCAATTGAAGCGTGAAGTTGGAAAGCGCGCAACACAAAAAACCTCCGGGAGAGTGTCCCGGAGGCAGATCTGTCGATCCTCGCGCGCTTATCGCGTCACCGACCGGCGAACGCGCTATTGAAGCGATCGCAACACTTTCAGCGCTTCGTCAATGTGCCTGGTCGCGTTCAGTTGGGATTCGAAGCTATGGCGAATGACCCCGGCTTTGTCGATCACGAAGGTGATGCGTTTGCGCCACAGCCCGAACAGACCGTTGACTTGATACAGTTTGCTCACCGTGCCGTCGGTGTCGGCCAGCAGCACAAATGGCAGTCGATGATCGGTGGCGAAACGCTGGTGCGACTCGGCCGTGTCCATGCTCACGCCGATGACCTCGGCGCCGGCCTCTTTGAACACCTCGTAGCTATCGCGGAAGGCGCACGCTTCGGCGGTGCAGCCTGCCGTGTAGTCTTTTGGATAGAAATACAGCACGACGTTTCTGACGCCGCGATAGTCGCTCAGTCGCACGGGCTGGCCGGCCTGGTCGGGCAAGGTGAAATCCGGGGCCGGCTGTCCCACGCGCGGCGCGCTGCCTTCATGAATCATTTGTGTCATTGCTCTTTCACACCCCTTTTGCGCAAGCTTGATCTGCCGCTTATTGACGAATGCAAGTGTGACATGGTTTCCTGAGCCAGTCGCGGCATGTGGGTGAGACGACGGTGAGAGCGTCGTCGGCTATCAGCCTGTTTCCGTTCCCGGCTCATGTTGTTCTCAGCCCGCTGTGCCACGCTTCGCCAACCAAACGCGCAATACGCAACACGCAACACGTCATACGCAATACGTCATACGCAACACGTCATACGCAATACGTCATACGCAACACGCAACACGTGACACGTCAGGACTCAGATGACAATGACACAGCTTCCACAACAGACCATGCAGGGTAAAGTCTGCCTGGTGACCGGCGCGACAGCCGGCATCGGCGAAGTAACAGCGCGCGAGCTGGCGCGCATGGGCGCAGCCGTTGTCGGTGTGGGGCGCAACGCCGAGCGCTGCGCTGACTCGGCCCGCCGCATTCGAGAGGCAACCGGCAATCTCAACGTCGAATACCTGATGGCTGACCTCTCTTCTCAGGCGCAGATTCATCGTCTGGCCGATGAGTTCAAGCGCAAGTACGACCGGCTGGATGTGCTGGTCAACAACGCCGGCGCCTACTTCAACGCGCGCCAGGTCAGCGCCGATGGCATCGAGATGACTATGGCGCTCAATCACTTGAACTATTTCCTGCTCACGCATCTGTTGGCCGAGGCACTGAAGGCCGGCGACCATGCGCGGATTGTCAATGTGTCGTCTGACGCGCACCGAACGGCCACCATCGATGTCGACGACATCGAAGGTCAGCGTCGCTATAGCGGCTGGCGCATGTACGGCCAATCCAAGCTGGCGAACATCCTGTTCACCCGTGAACTGGCGCGCCGGCTGCGCGACACAGGCATGACTACCAATGCCCTGCATCCCGGCTTTGTGGCGACCCGCTTCGGCCACAACAATGGTGGGCTGATGGGCGCGATGATGAAGGCGTTCCAAAAAGTGGCCGCGATATCCCCCGAACAGGGCGCCCAAACTTCGCTCTATCTGGCCACATCGCCGGAGGTGGCCGGGCTGAGCGGGCAGTATTTCAGCAATCGGCGCGCGGTGTCGCCCTCGGCTGCGGCGCAGGACGATCAGGCTGCCGCGCGTCTGTGGGCGTGGAGTGAGGCGAAAACCGGTC
>DAOUDB010000348.1:0-25145 GCA_034431495.1 Thermoflexales bacterium | reverse complement strand
GATATGCAGTGGTATAGCGAGCCTGTGTACCTGCGACTTGGCTAGCCTTGCCCACAGCAGCGATAGGTGATGCGGATGACTGAATCACCGCCGCGCCGCTGTAGCTGGCGTTGCTATTGGTCTGACAGGGGTTGACGCTCCACTTGGCCAGCGGCTGAATCGTAGTCGAGGCTGCTGTGGGCTGGTTGGTGCCAGCGCTGTAAGTGATGGTGACGACGGTCGGTGTCGAGAACGACATGTTCTGCACAGCGAAGAAGGTTGTCGCACTGTTAAACTGACACAATGCCGTCGGCATGTAGATCGTAGTTGACCCAGCGGATTGGGCAATAGCCTCAAAGCCATAAGCGCGGAAGCGTGCCGTGCCGGTGGTCTCAACGCGCTTTTCCTCAGAGGTGCCAACGATCATGGCCGGTGTGCCGTCGGACACCTTGGTAGCCGTCACCACCACCGAGCCGTTGAACGGGTTGGTGTAGCCGCCACCGATGGAGGCAGGATTGTTACCATCGAAGAACTTCGAAGCGTTGGCCGGCAGGGTCACCATGGGGGCTGCCGCAACCGTGCCGTTGGGGCGAATGAACTGCGCACGAATGTTGACGGCTGTGCTCTCGGTGTTCTGTACCGCGAACAAGCTGACCGCGTTGCTGGCATCGCCCGCGCCGATGAAGGTGGTCAAGAACAGGTTGGAGGTGGCATCGGCGGCCGTGAAGGCATTGGCCATGATGTGGCCATAACCGGTAGGTGGCACTTGGATGGAGGCGGCAACCACGTTCTGGTCCGCGCTGATGACCGCGCTGCCCTTCCAGGGACTGCTCAGACTCAACGAGCCAACGAGCACCTCAGCCGAGCCATTCGCATTCAAGTTCAGGTTCACCGCAGTGGCCTCGGCGGTACCGCTCAACTCCGGGTAGAAGTTGATGACGGCAGTGGCAGCCGCGGCATTCGGGTTCTGAACATAAATACGGGTCGTAAAGGGCTGACTGACAGACTGGGCCTGCACGCTGCCTTGCAGTGCTGCCGGCAGCGTGGCGACCGCAAGTGCTGCGGCCGCCGCGAGACGAGTGAGTTTCTTGATATTCATAATTCTCCTTTGCCTTCTATCACTAGTGGCGAGATGGCCTCATTGTGATTTGCGCTGACCCGGCAAGCAATACACCATTTGGGTTATACTCGATTCTCAAACGCCGATTCGCTCCTTGTGGCGTCCTATGATGAACAGGATCATCCAAACTTACCGCAAGCTTCGCCCTAATCCGTCGCGGGTTTACCTTCGGCGCTTTTTGATGAGGGCATCTGCCGACTGTTCACCATCGGCAAGGGTTCTTGACGCGGGTGCCGGAGAGGGCCAATATGCTGAGCTTTTCGCGCAACACACCTATCATGCTGTCGATCTATGCTTAGGCTCCGTGGATTGTAGCAATGTAAGTTATGTATCAGACCTGGATGCCATCGCTGCCCGCAACGCAAGTTATGACACGGTTATTTGTACTCAAGTTCTGGAGCATGTTCCAGATCCTCTCCTAGTGTTACGTGAGCTCAATCGGGTGATGAAGCCGGGCGGCAGATTGTGGCTGACTGTGCCTTTCTTTTTCGCTGAACATATGCAGCCCTACGACTTCTACCGTTACACGCAATATGGCCTCAGGTACTTGTTGGAGCAGGCCGGCTTTGAGGTGCGCACAATCCAGCGACTGGAAGGCTATCTGGGCACACTGGCATACCAATTGGAATCGGCAGCCCGCTATTTGCCGATTCTGCCTGCCCGGAGCGGAGGACTTGTATCCTGGATTGTCGGAGCAGCCGCTCTGTTTCTAAAGCCGCTGTTCTTTCTGACTTATCTCTTTTTGGCCGCCGTTGACAGCGTCTATCGGGTCGAGGGAGCGTATAGCAAGAACTACGCCGTCGCAGCCGTTAAGCCGGCCGAGCAATCAGCCAGGTTTCACACTACAGATGCGTAGACTGACATCAGGGTCTCATAGTGCCGGTCCGGCGAAAACTCCCTCACGGCAACTGCGCGGGCAGCCCGGCCCAACGCTGCCTGCAGAGTGGGCTGGGCGCACAGATCCGCGATCCGTTGTGCCAACAGCGCAGGGTCATCGTTCTCCAGCAAGTAGCCGTTCACGCCGTTTTGAACCATCTCCACGAAGCCGCCGCGCCTCGAACAAATAGCCGGCTTGCCACAGGCGAACGCTTCCAACACCACTTGCGGCGCGATGTCGTTCCATAAAGAGGGAGCCACCAGGCAGATTGCGCCTTCGATCTCACGCCGCACGGCCAATCGATCCAGATGGCCGAGGACGGTCACGTTTGGCAAGCCGGCAGCGACGCGCCGGACCTCGGCCTCCAGCGTGCCGGCACCGACGATGCGGAACGGAATGTCTGGCAATCGGCGCGCGGCCTCCAGCACATTCAGGACGCCTTTGTAGGCCTCCAGCCGGCCGGCGAACAGCGCGTAACGCCCGCCGTCAGCCGGCTGGTATTCATCGACATCCACGAAATTGCGCGCCACCTGAATGCGGTCAGCCGGCATTCCGCCCTCAATCAACGTGTCGCGCAGGAAGTGCGATGGCGTCAGAAATTGCTTCACGTGGCGCAAATAGACCCCGCTCAGCCGGTTGAGGTAAGCCTCCAGCGCAATCATGACGCTGCTGCCGCGCCCATACGAGCCGCAGTTGGTCAGCGCCGCGTGATAGAAACGGTTGCCTTTACAGCGAAAGCACAATTCGCCGCTGGTCGGGACGTACAGCTTGGCATTCGGGCAGACCGGCTTGTAATCGTGGATCGTCTGCACCATCGGGATGCCGGCAGCGCGCAGTTCGTACAGGATCGAGGGCGTGATCTGGTGGTAGATATGATGCACATGCGCGATGTCCGGTTTTGCTTCGGCAATCAGACGGCGGATCTTGCGCCGCGCTTCGACTGAATACAAGGCCCGCGCCGCCGACCGGACGCGCGAAGCGGGCGAGCCGTCAGCATAATCAACTTGAGACACGAAATAGTCCGACCAGGGCGTGTCGATATTGCGCGGGTGGCGCATGCCGAACAAAATGACCCGGTGGCCTCGCGATTCCAGGAGCGCCTTCTCGCCAAACACGACGCTCTCCACGCCGCCAAAAGGAAACAGGAACTTGTTGACCAGCAACACCGCCAGTTTGCGATTGCGCGGGGGAGGAACGGGCTGGTTCATGGCGGGTGTGAGGTGTGGCAGACTCATGCACACAGCCTAGCCGTGGAAATATTGCAGGCAAGCCTGGGCTGCGATGACGGTCAGCAGCCCGAAGCCGGCCCCCACGAGCGCGACCGCCAACCATTTCCACCGGCCGGGCCAGGGGGCGATCCAGCCGAAGGCAAGCACGCCGGCGATGAGTGCCATGCCACTGAACAGATAGCGGCCCTGAGGCAGCCAGGTGCCCATGGTGGCAAACACCAGTAGCGGCATGAAGGTCTGAGCCAGCAGGATCACGACGCCGAGCAGAAACAGAATGGACAGCCAGCGCGTTGCGGGATCAACGGCCCGGCGCAGAACCGATTGAAGCAGCACGCTGGCCACGGCAATGCCCACAAGCGCCAGCAGGGGCGCATAGAAGTCGCGCGGCAACATGGGATTGCGCGCGCGGGCAAAGATGCCAAACCGGCCCCAGTAAGTCCAGACGGTCATCTGGATAGCCGGCTGAATCCGTTCGGGCAGGGCGGCCAGGTTATCACGATATTCGCGCATCAGCCGTTCGGCGTGCGAGCCAACACCCAGCGCGCGTCCCACCACGCCGATCACCTCGGCCAAAAGCCGGCGTGGCTCTTCCGCAGAGCTGTTCGGCAACACCAGTGACAGCGGGGTGTTGTGGGTTGTCACCATCAGGTCATCAAGATAGACGGGATCGCTGGAGAGGCCGAGCATGGTGAAGCTGAGCCGGTAGGTGGTTCTGGTCAACGGATGCGTCACGCTGACCGGCGTCCAGTCAGTGGTTGCATCGAACTCGGCCTGCGTGACCATGCCGTTGTTGTCCTCAATGCGCAGCGCGGCACGCCCGCCAACCGGTCCCTTCACCCACGCCGCCCACGTGAGCGACGCGTCCGGGCCGGCGGAATCGATGCGGATTCGCAGAGGGGCGTATAAGCCAAGGGAAGCCGGCTGTGCGTCAGAGTCGCGCTGAAGCAGGAACGACCGAACGCCCGATCGCGCCTGCTGGTCGCTCCAACTGGGGTGGTTTGTGGACAACACCCAGTTCACAGGCGTCTGGGCAGGCGTCAGGTACAGGGCCACCATGATGACGCCGGCCAATGCGAGCGCAACCGCGCCGCCGGCGAGGATGCGCCAACGCACTGCACGAGTAACGCGCGTCAGCAGCCAGACCGCCAGGACCAGCGGAACCCACGCCACCAGGAATACGCCGGTGCGCTTTGAGAGAATGGCCAGCACAGCCGCCACGGCAATCAGCGCAAGCCGCGGCCAGGAGAATCCGCGCCGCCAGCCGGCCGCCAGTTGCCACGCCGCCGCCGAGGCAAACAGCATCACCCCGTTGTCGTTGTTCACACCGCTGCCGATATACACAAACATCGGTTGCAGCACACAGACCAAACCAGCCCCGATCACCAGCGGCAGCTTCCACCCGAACAGCTCGCCGGCGGTGAGCACGATGAACATCACCCCCAGCGCAAAAATCACCCGCGAGACCAGGCGTAGCGCGCGCAGTTGGTCATCGATCGGCCAGTCCACCACCAGCGCCTGCGCCGGCGCCAAAAGCGCATAGTAGGCCGGCGTGGAATTCTGCAACTGGCTGAAGGCGTATACGTAGGCGTCGCCAATCACCGCCGTGTCGGGGATCGCCCCGCCAGATGTCCAGCCCCCCGGCAGAATGCGTCTGGGCGGCTGTTCCGGACGACGAAAGCCCAGATATTCCCAGTAGTGGTTCTCCCACATCGAGCGCAGCATCTGGGCATGCAGTTCGGGATCGGCGTCGGCCGGCGTGGGGGGCCGGCCCAGCTTGACCATCAGCCGCACATATTCGTAATGCGCCGCCTCATCCGGAATCTGCCACAAGGGGATGATCGCGCCCCACAGATTGGCGTGCAGAAAAGCCGCCACGAAGAACAGGCCAACAACCAGCGCGCGGGCGCGAGGCGTCATGGGGTTATTGTGCGATGTCGAAGCAAGCATGAATCCAGGCAAGCCGGCCTGCTACCACTCGAAGCTTTGCGCGACGATGACCCCCTGCTCGGCAGCGCGCTGCACAAACGATGGCCGGGCATAGTGAGTGATCAGCAGCGGGACAATCTCCAGGCCGGGGTAGGACTGGCGCACCACCGCCACTTTCCGGGCAAGTTGCGCCAGCGTCTCGTTCTCTTCCTGGCGATTCGAACGCCGTTCGTCCAGTTGCAGTTTGGTCTCGCCCACGATTAAGAGTTCCTGGCCGTTACGATGCGCTTTGCCGAAGATGTTGATCTCTTCGCCGCCGATCTCAGTGCGCACCAGACGATCGATCACTTGCAAGTTGTGTTGTCGCAACAGGAAGGCCGGCAGCATGCGATATGCCTCATTCTCCAGCGCATAGCCAACACTGCGAGACAACCCGCCCAGATCAGCCCGCACCTGAGTCAGACCGCGCGCAAACAGTTTCATCTCTTGGGCAAGCTCATCCATGCGCATGGCTAACGTGTCCACGCGCTGCTCGGTGCGCTGCTGCGCCTGCGCCAGTTCCTCCATGCGCTGCTCGGTGCGCTGCTGCGCCTGCGCCAGCTGAGCGACAATGGCCTTCAACTCGTTGAAGTCACTGGTTTTGACCAGGCTGTTATAGGCGTCCGTAATCACCTCCGCCAGCACTTCGGCTTGCTGGGGAGGGAAATAGCGCTTAAGCCTTTGCTCAGCCCGCTCCTGCTGCGATTCGATCTGCATGATCTCATTCTACAGCATCGATAGCAGCGCGGTATACTGCTGGCCGGCCCAAATATGGCCGCACGATTTGAAACGCCCGTTGCACATCCCAGGAGACTGAGTCAGCTTGATATCCAACACTTACTCCACGTCCACACCCCACGGCGGGGCGCTGGTCGATCGCGTGTTGCAGGGCGATGTCCGGCGCGACGCGCAGCAGCGCGCGCAGACATTGGCGCGCATTCCCCTGTCACCCGTTAATCTGTCCGACCTGGAACTGATTGCCATCGGCGCGTATTCGCCGCTCACCGGCTTCATGAACCAGGGCGATTACGTGTCCGTCGTTAAGGAAATGCGCCTGACCAACGGCCTGGTCTGGTCGATTCCGGTCACGCTGGCCGTCACGGCCGACGTTGCCGGTGAAATCCGCGAGGGCCAGGAAGTGGCGCTGTGCGAAGGCGAGCGACCGCTCGCTGTGATGACCGTCACCGAGAAATACGGCTACGACAAGCAGGAAGAAGCCGGCCAGGTCTATCGCACCATCGACGAGGCGCATCCCGGTGTTGCCCGGCTCTATCGTCAGGGCGATGTGTTGCTGGGTGGCAACATCTGGCTGTTCGACCGGCCCTCTGCCATGGACACCGAATTCCCCGACCTGCGTCTGACGCCGGCGCAAGCGCGCCAGGTGTTTGCCGAGCGCGGCTGGCGGCGCGTCGTCGGCTTTCAGACCCGCAACCCTATTCATCGCGCCCACGAGTACATCCAGAAGGTGGCCATGGAGATCACGGATGGGTTGCTGCTGCATCCTTTGGTTGGCGAGACCAAGTCCGACGACATCCCCGCCGACGTGCGCATGGAGAGCTATCAGGCATTGCTGCGCGATTACTACCCGGCCAATCGCGTCGTGCTCAGCGTGTTCCCGGCGGCCATGCGCTACGCCGGCCCGCGCGAGGCCATCTTCCACGCCATCTGCCGCAAGAACTACGGTTGCACGCACTTCATCGTCGGGCGCGACCATGCCGGCGTCGGCAACTACTACGGCACCTACGACGCGCAGCGCATCTTCGACGAGTTCAAGCCCGAAGACATCGGCCTGACCCCGTTGTTCTTCGAGCATACCTTCTACTGCCGCAAGTGCGGCGCCATCGTCAGCGCCAAGACCTGCCCGCACGGCAAGGAAGACTGGCTCATCCTGAGCGGCACGCAGGTGCGCCAGAAGCTCGAACAGGGCGAGCCGCTGCCCGAAGAGTTCACCCGTCCCGTCGTCGCGCAAGTCCTGATTGATGGCCTGCGCCGCAAATGAGAAAACGACGTAAAACGGATATCAGAGCACAGAAAGAAGGGCTCTGTTGTCTGTGATCTGTTGTCTGTAGTCTGACATCTTCCCATGGAACACAAAGGCTTTACCATCTGGTTCACCGGCCTGTCCGGCGCCGGCAAATCCACCCTGGCCAATCTCATCGCCGAAGACCTGCGCGCGCGCGGCATGAAAGTCGAAATTCTGGACGGCGACGTGGTGCGCACCAATCTCAGCAAGGGACTGGGATTCTCGAAAGAGGATCGCGACACCAACATCCGGCGAATCGGCTGGGTGTGCGAGGTGCTCAGCCGCAACGGCGTCGTCGCAATCGCCGCGGCCATCTCCCCTTATCGCGAGATCCGCGACGAACTGCGCGGCAAGATCGCCAACTTCGTCGAAATCTACGTCGAAGCGCCGATTGACGTGCTGGCCGAGCGCGACGTGAAGGGCCTGTACAAGAAGGCGCTGGCCGGCGAGATCAAGAACTTCACCGGCGTGTCCGACCCTTACGAACCGCCGCTCAACCCCGAGATCGTGTGCAACTCAGCCACCGAAACGGTTGAGCAGAGCCGGGCGAAGATCATGTCCCGGCTGGCCGAACTGGGCTACCTGGCCTGACATTTATCACAAAGAATCGAAGGGCACAAGAGCAGGATTCCCTTCGTGTTCTTCGATTCTTTGTGGTCCACCCCTTCTATCTCTGGCCGCCAAACAACTGGCTGGCCAGCGCATCGCCCTCCTGCGGCACGTAGATCGTGCCAAATTGCGCCTCGTATTTCTCGATGTTCTCCTGCAAAGCGCGCAACAGCAGTTTGGTGTGCATGGGCGTCATGACGATGCGCGCCCCCACTTTGGCGGTTGGCATATTCGGCAGCACGCGCGCAAAGTCAAAGATGAACTCCGAGGGCGAGTGCTGGATCACCACCAGATTCGAGTACGTCGCGTCGAGCGTGGGCGGCAGTTCGATCTGCAACTGCGGCGGCTGGGGTGGCGGCTGGGGTTGTTTCGGTTGTTGGGCCATGCGGCCATTCTATCAGGCAGGCGCTGCAGAAATAAAACACAAACGGCGGCAGAGTCAATCTGCCGCCGTTTGATGTTGCCTTCCAGCCTGGGCTAGAAGGGGATATTCTCGTCGTGTCCGCCGGCGCCTTCGACACTCACCTCACCTTCGGTTGCGCCAGTGCCCTCGCTCTTCGGGCTCAGGAATCGGATCGTGTTGGCGACGACCTCGAAGTTGGCGCCCACCGTCCCGTCCTGGCGGGTGTATGTCTGCGGACCGCCGGTCTTGGGGTCGGCGCGCAGCCGGCCTTCAACCAGCACCATCTTGCCTTTGCTCAAATACTGGTTCACTGTTTCCGCCTGCTTGCCAAACACCGATACGCGCCACCAGGTCGTCTCCCTCACTTGTTGGCCATCGCGGCCGGTGTAGGCGCGATCTGTGGCCATGCTGAATGAAGTCACCGGATCGCCATTTGGCAGATAGCGCATTTCCGGGTCGCGTCCCAATCGTCCCACAAGAATCAGGTTCTGATACATGACGCCCTCCTAAAAGCGTGATACTGGAGCCGAATCTTACACCCTATTAGTCGCTCATCTTTTGTCACGGCTGCACAATTCTGCGCAGGTAGATGCCCGCGCCCCAACCGGTGGTCCCATCCGAGGGGTCGCGCAATTGCCACCAGGTGTAGCCGTCTGCGTCGGTCGGTCCGCCGGTCACTTCGTACACAGATCCTTCCGGCAGGCTGCGAATGCGCTCCGCAGAGCGATTCGGCTCGCGGCGGAAGTTCAGCCCGTTCGGGCCGGTGTCGACCACTTTGACCTGCGCGCCAACGAAGATCGGGTCATCCGAAACCGCCAAAGCAGTAGGTGCGGGGGGCGGCGGGGTGTCCGTCGGCGGCGCATAGGGTGTCGCAGTGGGGGGCACGAAATCTGTCGCCGTTGGCGTAATGATCAGCATGGTCGCCGTGGGCGCCAGCGCAAGCGTGTTCAGCGCGGGACGATTGTTGTTGATGAAAGTGGCCACGAGCAGGCAGGCAAAACCAACCAGCACCAGACTCGCCAGGGCCGGTATCCAGGCCGGCGCTCTCTGGCGCGGGGCCTGACGTGGCTCGCGGGGCAATCGGGCGAATGGCCGCAAGTCCTCCTCCCAGTGGATGGCATCGTGATCCACACCGCCTCGCCGGCTGGGTGTTTTTTGAACTGACATGCGCTCTAGTGTAGCAGGTTGATTGGCCGTCTACACAATCGCAACGCGCGATTGCCCTGACTATTGGGCGCGCAAGTTTGACAGCCAGCGCAACTTCACTATAGTCTGAAGCCCAACGACCCGGCCGTTGTGCCGATCTTTAAGCTCACTCAGGAGGAAAAATGCGCTCGTTCAAGTTCATTGGTCTATTGGGAAGCATAGCTGTTTTGCTGGCAGCCTGCGCCCCGCAGCCGGCCGGAAGCCCTGTCAGACCAGCCGGCGGGGATATCAAGCTGGCCATTCTGGTTGGCTTGTCCGGCCCGGCGCCGACATTCGGCATCTCCACCCGCGATGGCGCGCTCATGGCGGTTGAGGAATGGAACGCCAGAGGCGGCGTGCTGGGTCGCAAGATCGTGCCATTGGTCGAAGACAGTCAGTGCACGCCCGATCCAGCGCTCAACGCAGCCAACAAAGTGGTCGATCAGGATGGCGCGAAATTCATTATCGGCGAGGCGTGCTCCAAAGCGGCTATTCCCATCTCCGAGGTTGCTAACAGCAAGAAGGCAGTCATGATCACGCCGTCGGCCGTTGCCACGGAAGTAACGGTGGGCAAGGACGGCCAGGTGAAACCATATGTGTTCCGCGCCTGCTTCACCGGCTCGTTCCAGGGCACAGTCGGCGCCAAATTCGCGCTGGAGACGTTGAAGGCCGGGACGGCGTTCATAGTGCTGGATCAAGCCAACGACTACGACAAAGGCTCAGCCGAGGCGTTCAAGGCGGCATTCACCGCCGGCGGCGGCGTGATCCTCGGCGAAGAAACGTTCACCGCAACAGACACCGATTTCTCGGCTATTCTGGCCAAGGTGGCCGAAGCCAGACCGGACCTGGTCTATCTGCCCGACTACTACAACATCGTCAACCTGGTGACCAAACAAGCCAAGGAGCAAAACATCACGATCCCGTTTCTCGGTGGCGATGCCTGGGACTCATCCGATCTGGATGTCGTCTCTGCGGCGGGCAGCTACTTCGTGAACCACTACTCGCCGGACGACACACGCCCCGAAGTAAAGCAGTTCATCCAGGCCTATGGCGAGAAGTACAAGAATGACCGCGGCGAGCCGATTGTGCCCGATGCGCTGGCCGTGCTGGGATACGATGCCACGAACATGATGTTGCAGGCAATCCAGAACGCCGGCACAGATGATGTGGAGAAAGTGCGCGAGGCGGTGGCCGCGCTGAAGTTCAGCGCCGTGTCCGGGCAGATCACTTTCGACGCGAATCACAACCCCGTCAAATCCGCAGTGGTGATGGAGGTGAAGCCGGAGGGCGTGCAGTTCCACTCAGTTGTGAATCCGTAACACGCCAAACGCAACACATTGGCGAACGCAGCGCGATCCGCCTTGCCGCGACACAGCCCGGCCATCGCAGGTCGGGCTGTGCGCTTTCACTGCGCGCTAACTGCGCGCTAACTGCGCGCTATTGGGGGGCGGGAGTGGGTGTTACCTGCGCGCGAGTGCTCTCAAAACGCACGTAGTAGATGTGAGTGGATGCAGCCGCGTCATCATAGCCGGCCACGATGAACAGCGCAGTGTGTCGGTCGCCATTGCTCCTGGCGAACGCGCACAACAGACCGCCCAGGCTGGCTGTCTGTGTGCATCCCGGCTGCTTCTCGGCATTCCAGCCGGCGTCGGCCATGCGCTCAGCCGTATAGAACGATTGCACCTCCTCCGGCGTGACGGCGGCGCGATGAATCACGAAATCAAAGCTGTTCAGTTTGAGGTTGCTGTCGCGCGCCATGTCGCTGGCAGAGGAATAGAGCGCCAGCCTGAGCAACAGCGGCAGATCCAACTCGACCGCGTCTGCGCCGGCAAGCGGCGGCACATCCGGCCATAGTCGAGCCGCACTGTTCTGACTGCCGCCTCGGGCGACTGGCCGGGCCACGCTTTCGATGGCGCTGCACGCGCTGGTAAGCGCCATCGCAACAACGCACGCGCCGATCAGGACTCTGCGTAGGGTTGAGTTCACGTCATGCCTCCAGTGTGCGCATTATCGCCGCAGATGCGCAGCCGGCCTACCTGACGAATACCCTACGATTTGTGTTTCGCTCCTCAACCGGCATAACGCCCGGTTGCGCAAACAGGGCATTCTGCTCATAATTCGCTCTATCCGAGGGCACCGGCCCAATGTGCATGACAGGGCTTCGGCCCATGACTTCAGGAGGTAAACACAACAATGGTATCTGTCAAACGTGTCGTTTCGCTGATCCCGCTGTTCGCCCTTCTGCTCGCCGGCTGTGCGACTGGCCCCACAGACATCGGCGAAGCCAATCGAGACTTCATGATCGCCTTGCCCAGGATCGTGGTCGAGATTGATGCCGAAGGCGCTCCCTCGATTTCTGGCATCACGCCGGAACTCCTGGCGCTGGCTGGCATGGACCCCAGCATGTTCGCGCTGCCGAAAGACCTGGTGGATACCATGGTTGCCGGCGACATCCAGCACCTGGAGATACTGCACAAGAACGACGGCCTGTTCATCTTCGTCAATGCCAAGCCCCTGCCGCATATCAGTTGGAGCAGCCAGTCGATGAACACGCTCGGCAACACGATCGAGCTGTTCGGTGTCATGCCGGCCGAGCAAGCGCGCGTCGTCAAGATGCTGTTGCCGCGCCTGCAGAACATCGGCCTGAATATTGCGGTGAAGTTCCCGGTCAAGAGCGGCGGCACAGAGATCCCTCTCCGCGATGCAACAGCCAAGACAGAACTGCCGCCGCCCAGCGCCGCTTCTGACGTAATTGCCAAAACGCGCCTGACGCTGCGCTTCGACCAGGCCGGCGTGCCCTCCATCGCCGGCGTGTCGACGCGCGACATCGAAGCCCTGTTCGGCGGCGCGGGGTTCGACTTCCGCATGCTCGAACTCGGCTCGGATATGGTAGGCAACCTGCAAAGCCAGAATATCCAGCACATCGTGCTGCACACCACACCCGACGGCATCACCGTGTACGTGAACGGCGAGGCGCTGCCCAACATCGTATGGAGCGAGGAGTATCTGAAGAACACAGCCGATCTGGCCAATGCGTTCTTGACCGATCCGGCGCTCGCCAACGTGCGCGAAGTGGTCAGCACCATCGTGCCGAACATCCGCCGCGTCGATTCCGAAATCGTGATCCAGTTCCCGACGGCCCAGGGCCAGCAGCAGATCCCGCTGCCCGGCAACTAACCAGGACTTTTGGGGCGGATGGCGCCATTGCTCATGGTTCGGGGCAAGACGCTATAATCCGCGAGGGTGAAGGGCCAGTCCCTTCACCTTCGTGTCCCGACCCAACCCTTTAAGGAGGAGTTACGACGACATGAACGTTCCACGGAAAAACGGCATCCTGCGGATCGTGGCAATCGTTTACAAGGTGCTGGCCTGGGTGGTGCTGGCAGTTGGCGTGGTATTCGGCCTGATCATGCTGGTGGCAGCTCAGCAAATGTTCGCCGGCATCTGGTTCGGCGGCATGAATCTGATCGGGCTGGTCATCATCGTGATCGGTCTGGCGAACTTCGCCTCGCTGTACATCACCAGCGCGACCGCTGAAGCTGCATCAGAGGCTGAGTATACGGCCCGCGTCAACCAGGACATGATCGAGCAACTGACGCGTATGCTCAAGGCGGCTGACACCAAGCCGGCGGCAACTGCCGCGCCGCAGCCGGTGAACCTGCCCACCACGGCCCCGGCGCGCCCGGCGGAAACACCCCCGTTGCCGCCTCCGCCCGCCAACTAAGCCGGACCGGCCACGTTCGCGCGCGCTTTCATTCAAGCGCGCTTTCATTCGCGCGAGTCTCAAGCCTCCTGCCAGATGCTGGCAGGAGGCTTTGTTGTCAGTGCTCACCCATCATTTGCGCCCGCACCAGCCGCGCATAGTATCCGTCGGCTTTGGAGACCAGCGTCTGATGATTGCCGATCTCGACGATCTGGCCTTCGCGCAGCACGACGATCTGATCCGCCTTGCGAATCGTGGATAGCCGGTGAGCAATCACGATGGAGGTACGCCCCGCCATCAGCCGTTCCAGCGCCTGCTGGATGAGCTGCTCCGTTTCGGTGTCCACAGCCGAGGTCGCCTCGTCGAGGATCAGAATGGGCGTGTCGGCCAGGATGGCGCGCGCGATGGACATGAGCTGGCGCTGACCGACGGAGAATTGCGAGCCGCGCTCGTGAGCCAGCGTGTTATAGCCCTCGGGCAGTTTGTCAATGAACTCGTGGCAGTTAGCCAGTTTGGCAGCGGCCACAATCTCATCCATGGTTGCCGCCGGCCGGCCATAGCGGATGTTGTTGGCGATGGTGTCGGTGAAGATGAACGGCTCCTGAAGCACCACAGCAATCTGCTGTCGGCGCAACGATTCCTGCGTGACGGAGCGGATGTCCAGCCCATCGACAAGAATGCGCCCCTGTGTCACATCGTAGAACCGGCTGATCAGACTGGCGATGGTGGTCTTGCCGGAGCCGGTCTGGCCGACCAGCGCTGCCAGTTGGCCGGGCGGGATGCGCAGGTTGATGTCTTTCAAGGCCATGCGTGACCCGTCGTAGCTGAACCATACGTGGTCGAACACGATCTCGCCTTTCACCCGCGGCATGGCGATCGCATCGGGCGCGTCTTTGACGGCCGGTTGCGTGTCAAGCAACTCGAACACCTTCTCCGCCGAAGCCAGTGTCGCCTGAAGCACGATGTAGGAATTGGTGAATGTGCTGATCGGCCCCCACAGCGCGTTGATATAGGCGGCAAAGGCGACCAGCGTGCCAACCGTCAGCGTCGATGTCGCGCCGATCTGGTGGGCCGCCACGTACAACACCGCCGCCAGACCAAACGCGCGGGTCATCTCCACGATCGGCCCCAGCCGCGCGCCGAGCGAAATCACCTTCATCCAGCGCTCGACGACCAGCGCATTGGCAGCGCGAAACTGGCCGAAATTGACCTGCTGCCGCACGAACGCCTGGATCACGCGCATACCGGCGATATTCTCGGCCAGGAAGATGTTGAACCGCGTGGCGTACTCGCGCACCGCCTCCCACCCGGCGTGCATACGCGGCCGGAGATACATGGCTGCGCCGACCAGCACCGGCAGCGTGAACAAAGCCACCACGGCCAGCCCCGCGTCGATCACCAGCATGAAAGCAATCACCACCACGGCCGACATGGCGTCGTGAAAGATGGAGGCCACCTGGTTGGTAAGAAAGTCGTTGAGCGTGGTCACGTCGCTCTGGAAGCGCGCCATGATCTTGCCGACCGGCCACGACTCGAAAAAATTGAACGACAGCCGCTCGATGTGGTGAAACAACTGACGGCGGATGTCGAAAAGCACGCGCTGACTGATGCGCACAATGGACAGGGTGCGCCCGGCGAAGGCCGCGTAGTTGATCGCATGCAGAATCACCGCGATCAGCACGACCAAATAGAACTCCCCGTCGATACGCTTCACGGCAATGTGCTGGTCGATCAACATGCGGTCGATGAACGGGTACATCTGAGCGATCGCCACACACAGCATGTACAGGCCGACCGTGCCGGCCATGCGCCACTTGTACGGGCCAAGATAGCGAAAAAGTCGGCGCAATGTTTTCAGCGCCGGCTGTGGCGGCGGCGCATCGGCGTCAGCCGCCCGGCGCGTCCGCTGTGTTATCCCTCGCAACATCGCTTCTCCCAATACGCAACACGCAATACGCGATACGCAACACCCAATCAGCGGGCAGGGACAAGCCCTGCCCCTACTCCGGCATCACCAGCGCCGGCGCTTTGGTCAATACCTCGTTCATCGACTCTGACGACGTCATGCGTTGCAACTCAAGCACGCGCCGGTAATAGCCGCCGCTGCGCATCAGCGTCTCGGATGTGCCCTGTTCCACAATTTCGCCCTCCTGCAACACGACAATGTGATCCGCCTTTTCGACCGTGGACAGGCGATGCGCAATCAAAATGGTGGTGCGCCCGCGCATCACCTCGCCGATGGCCGCCTGCAACAGGCGCTCCGTTTCCGCATCGACCGCTGACATCGAGTCGTCAAGGATCAGGATTTTCGGATCGAGCAGGATGGCGCGGGCAATAGCGATGCGCTGGCGCTGCCCGCCCGACAATCCGACGCCGCGTTCGCCGACAGAAGTGTCGTACCCTTCCGGCAGCTGGCTGATGAACTCGTGCGCCTGCGCCAGGCGGGCGGCGCGTTCGATGTCTTCGCGGGCGGCATCCGGCCGGCCAAAGGCGATGTTCTCCGCGATGGTGGCCGAGAACAACAGGCCGTCCTGCGCCACGATACCGATCTGCCGACGCAGCTCGTCCAGATCGACCGTGCGCACATCATGGTCATCGATCAGCACCCGGCCCGATGTCGGATCGTAGAACCGGCCAATCAAGTGCGCCAGCGTGGTCTTGCCTGCGCCGGTGGCGCCCACCAGTGCCAGCGATGTGCCGGCCGGCACATGCAACGTGATGTTCTTCAGCGTGTTGGCCTTGGCCGTCGCGTACTTGAAGGTAACGTTCTCGAAGCGAATGTCGCCCTTGATCTCGCCCAGGCGAACGGGATTGTCGGGAGTCCTGATCCTGACCGGCTCGTCGAGCATTTCAAAGATGCGCACGGCTGCCGTGGCCGTCTGCCCCAGTGTCGTGAGTTGCGTGCCCAGGGCGTTCACGGCGCCTAACATCAGGCCGGTGAAGCTGATGCTGGCGACCAGCGTGCCGAGCGACATGCTGCCATCGACCACCTGGATGCCACCCACTACAATCAGCGCCAGTTGCATCAAACGCGGAATCGCCCCGATGAACGGGTAGCGCGTGTACCAGCCGTCATTGGCTTCAATGTGCAACTTCTGAAGCGCCTGCACCGAGTTCAGGTACTTCTCCTCCTCTTGTTGCTCCTGGGCAAACGACTTGACGACCTTGATACCGGCCAGGCTATCCTGCAACACGCCCGACACGACCGCGTTCTGCTCATGAATGCGCCGGTTGACGCGGTGCCAGCGCTGATAGAGCAGGTAGAGTGTCACGCCGGACACAATGGTAGGAATGATGGCAACCACCGCCAGCAACAGGTTCAGCCGCACCAGCGCGACCAGCATCACCACCACGGTTGTGATGTGGTTGATCGAGTCGATCAGGATGAAGGCCAGGAAAACGCGCGTGCTCTCCACATCGCTGCTGATGCGCGACATCAGCCGGCCGGTTTGCTCGTTGTCGTAAAAGCTGTACTGCAGCGCCAACAGCTTGCGGTACAGCGCGGTGCGAATGTCGGTCACGACGCGCTGGCCGAGCCGCTCGCGGTCCCTGCTGTAGAAAAACTGGAACAGGGCGCGCACGATCGCCACCCCCAGCAGCAGCGCCAGGTAGGGGGGCAACAGATCGAATTGCTGGGTGGCGATCACTTCATCCACGATGGCCCCGGTGACAATGGGACCGGTGGTAAGCAGTGCGGCCAGGCTCAGCGTCAGGAAGGCAAGCCAGATAACCAGCCGGCGGTGCGGCTTCAGGAAGCCGATCAATCGTTTCATGGGGGATTGCGATTGAAGTTGAGATCAGGCCGGAGTCTACGCGGCCTTCTGTTTATCAGAAAGCGAGACCCGCTTGTCGCCCAGCGTCACGCGCTTTTCCGTGCCGGCCAGCAGGCGCGCAATGTTGGGCCGCAAAGCCAGCACCTGCAAGATCACCACTGCCCAGCCAAACACGCCGTAGGCAATCGGAACGGTGTCGCCAACCAGTGCCGCGATGGAGAAGGTCAGGGCAATCACTACACCGGACAGAATAGTGGCCAGGGAGGCATATCCGATGGCAAAGAGGACGAACACGCCAACCACCAGACCCGGCAGTCCGCCCAGCGTCCACAATGTCAGCGCGGTGCCGTTCGCCGTTGCGCCGCCAGCCCCGCCGCGAAACCCCAGGAAGCACGACGCATTGTGTCCCAGCACGACGCCCACGCCGGCCAGCGCCTCGGCCCAGCCCAGCGTCTGTGAAAATAGCGCCCGCACGATCAGTACAGTGATCGCACCCTTGCCGATGTCCAGCACTGCTGTGGCCAGGCCGGCCGGGAAGCCCGCTACCCGAAATACATTCGTGCCTCCCGTGCGCCCACTCCCATATTCGCGGATGTCCACGCCTTTCACCAGCTTGACGATGAGATAGCCAAACGGGATCGAGCCGATCAGATAGCCAATCACACCGCAGCCGAGCGATATGAGTAACATGCTCACAGTGACTATACTAACACCATTGGCAGGCCAACGGTTCTGGCCGGCCTTCCCGCGTTTTGTTGCCCATTGCGACGATGAGTGATTGATGCTGATGCCGCGAACGCGCAAGGGGTGTACGATGGAACTTGTGACACGCAGCGGCGTCAATAGACCCAATCACACCAGGCAGGAATGACACGGAGGATATGCCATGACATCTCGAACGATTCGCACAACCGCAAGCATGTTCGCCGCCCTGATTGTGCTGGCCGGCTGCGCGTCCGCCGCCGCCCCGACTCCGATGTACGAAGCGCGCGATAGCGGCGCTTTGGCGCCGGCAGCAGAAGCGCCTCAACAACCCGCCTCAGGCGGCTCTGCCGGCGTTCAGTCCCCCGACAGCCAGGCCGTTGCCAACCGCATGGTGATTCGCAATGCCAGCCTCACACTGGTGGTGGATGATCCGACAACTCGCATGGAGGAGGTAACGCGCATGGCCGGCGAATTGCAGGGCTACGTCGCCTCATCCAGCGCCAGCAAGTATCAGCAAGGCGTGCGCGTGGCCATGACGCTGCGCGTGCCGGCCGAACAGTTTGAAGAAGCCATGCGCCGGCTGCGCGCCCTCGCCGGCGAAGTGCGCGAAGAGCAGATCTCTGGCCAGGATGTGACGGCCGAATACACCGATCTCACTTCGCGCCTGAAAAATCTGGAAGCCGCCGAAGCGCAACTGCGCGAGATCATGGACAACGCCACCAACACCGAGGATGTGCTGTCGGTATTCAACCAGTTGACCCAGATTCGCGGCGAGATCGAAGTGATCAAAGGCCGGATGCAGTTCCTGTCGCAATCGGTGGCGCTGGCGACGATCAACCTGACCATGCTCCCCGACGCGCTGGCGCAGCCGGTTCAGGTCGCCGGCTGGCGGCCCGAAGGTGTGGCCAAAGACGCCATCGAGGCGCTCGTGTCGATCCTGCAGGGCCTGGTCAGCCTGTTGATCTGGCTGGTCATCGTGGCGATTCCGGTGGGGCTGGTGCTGGTCGCCCCTTTCATCGTGCTGATCATGATCCTGCGGCGGCGCAGCCGGCGCAAGGCAGCAGCGCAGCCCCCCCAATCACCCTCCCTTCCGCCAACTGCCTGACCCAATACGCACTTCGCAATACGCAACACGCACTACGCAACACGCACCATGCAGCCCTCTCCTCAGCTCACCCGCCATACGCCGCTGAACACGATCCTGGCAGCGGCGCTCCGCGCAGCCGACCCGGCCCAGGCCATTCAACGCCATGTCCGGCGCGAGGGGGATGTGTTGCGCGTAGATGGTCAACCATACGATCTGGCACAGTGCGATGACGTGCGGCTGATCGCGGTTGGCAAAGCAGCCGCGCCGATGGCCGGCGCTGCGCTTGCGCTGTTTGGCGATCGTGTGTCGCGCGCAGTCATTGTGACCAAATATGGGCATCTGACCGGCCAGGTATGGCCGGCCAACATGCCGCGCGACCTGACACTGCTTGAGGCCGCTCATCCTGTGCCAGATGAAAACAGCCTGCGCGCCGGAGAAGCCGTATGCGATGCGCTGGCCGGCTGCACAGCACACACCCTGGTTATGGCCTGCATCTCCGGCGGCGCGTCGGCGCTGCTGGTCGCGCCGCAGGCGGGCATCTCACTGAACACGATGCGCGCCATCAACGATGCCCTGCTGCGCAGCGGCGCAGACATCCGCGAAATGAACGCTGTGCGTTCGCGGCTGGATCGGCTGAAAGCTGGCGGCCTGGCGCGCCAGGCTGCGCCGGCCCGGCTGGTGGGATTGATTCTCTCCGATGTGATCGGCGACCCATTGGATGTCATCGCTTCCGGCCTAACAAACGACCCACGCGCGCACAACACGCTGGTGGCCAACAACACGCAAGCCTGCGAAGCGGCAGCAGCAGTGGCCCGCGAGATGGGATTCGACACCGCCATCGTGACGACCGAACTGCGCGGTGAGGCACGCCAGCGCGGGCAGGAGATCGCGCAGGACTTGCTCACCTGGCGCGCACAGGATCCCAACAGGCCGATCTGCCGCATCTACGGCGGTGAGCCGACCGTCACCGTGCGCGGCGACGGCATAGGCGGGCGCAATCAGGAGTTGGCGCTGGCCGCTGCATTGACACTGGCCGAGGCGAGCGAGAACGATGGGCTGCTGGTTGCCGCGTTGGGCACCGACGGCACAGACGGGCCAACAGATGCAGCCGGCGCGTATGTCGGGCCAGACACCCTCACGCGCGCCCGCGCGCTGGGGCTGAATGCGCAGGACTACCTGGCGCGCAACGACAGCTATCACTTCTTCGAGCGGCTGGGCGATCTGATCGTCACCGGCCCCACCGGCACCAACGTCGCCGACATCGTCGTCGCCCTTTCCCATCCCGCCTGATCCCACACGCAACACGCAACACGCAGTACGCAATATACAACACGCAATTGGCGACACTCAATCCAAAATACAAATCCCCATGTCTCACATCTTCCAAATCAACCTTTCGAACGGCGGTGTGCCAAAGCTGGCAGTGCGCGAAGCTGAGGTGCATGAACTCGGTCTGACCGGCGACAAGCAGCGCAATCTGAAGCATCACGGCGGGCCAGAACGGGCTGTGTGTTTGTATTCTCTGGAGCGCATTCTGGCGTTGCAGGCCGAGGGCCATCCGATTTACCCCGGCGCAGTGGGAGAGAACGTGACCCTGGCCGGCATGGACTGGGAGCAGGTCAGGCCGGGCGCGCGCATCCGGCTGGGCGAGCAGGTGGTGCTGGAGGTTACGCGCTACACCGAGCCGTGCAGCAACATCCGCGAGTCGTTCAAGGACGACTATTTCAACCGCATCCATCAGGAGCGGTTCCCCGGCTGGTCACGTGTCTACACGCGCGTGTTGCAGGGCGGGCGCATCCGCGTGGGGGATGGGGTGTGGGTTGAAGGTTGAGGATTGCAGATTGAGGGTTGAGAAGAGGAGGCCATTCATGACGCAGGCCGGCATGGTCGTTCTGGAAACCGCGCAAGACACCTTGCAGTTCGACCCGCACACGGCGCGGCTGATTTCGTTTCGCAGTCACAGCGCGCCGGCGCAGGAGTTCATCGCCTTCGCGGAGGACCATCCGGCCTTCGTCCTCGGCTACTTCGACGCGGCGCGCTGCTACCATCACCTCGATTCGCGGCAGGCTGAGTCAGTCACCGTCGAGCTGCGTGAAGCGGGTGACATGCGCGCGCTCAGCGCGACGTACCGGCGCATCGCCGGCCTGGACCTCGACGTGACCACCACGGTGCGCGCTTCTGCCGGCGCGCCGTTCAGCCGTTGGCGCATTTCGATCAACAACGCTGCCGGCCTCGACCTCTTCGACGCGCAGTTCCCCTTTGTCGTATGCGCCTACGATCTGGGCGGCCAGCCCGACGCCGAGGCGCTGGTGTTGCCGCACGGCTATTGCACCGGCCGACTAATGCAGCGCTTCAAGGGTGAGGAGGCTGTCCATACACCGGCGGGCGTGTTCTGGCGCCGCAAGCTCCAGCCGGACAACTGGACCACCTGGCTGTGGAACGACTGGGGCAGCGAGCATTACCCCGGCTGGCAGTTCGCTCAATTCCTGGCGTACTACAACGACCGGGCCGGCCTGTATCTGGCCTGCGAGGACAGCGAGGGGCGCATCAAGCGCTTCAAGGTGTTGCACCGCGAGCCGGGGTTCCGGCTGGGCGTGTCACACGTAGGCGACTGGCCAGCCGGCGTCCGCGAACTGGAATACGACACGGTACTGGGCAGCTTCACCGGCGACTGGCACGAGGCAGCCGGGCTGTACCGCGATTGGAGCCTGCGCCAGAGTTGGGCCACCCCCTTGCACGCGCGGGCCGACGTGCCGGCCTGGCTGCTCGACTCGCCGGTCTACATCACCATCCGCCCGCAGGGTGTGCTCGATGAAGGGCCGGTGCAGCCCATCGACGATTTTCTGCCTTACGAGAAGTGCATCCCCTTGCTCGACCGCATCGCCGGGCGCGTCGACGCGCCGGTGGTGGCTGTGTTGATGGGATGGGAGCGCGCCGGCTCGTGGATCTACCCCGACTGCTTTCCACCCATCGGGGGCGAAGACTCGATCAGCCACTTCGCGCGCCAGGCCCGGCTGCGCGGCTGGCATGTTGGCACGTTCGGCAATGGCACACAGTGGCTGGTTGGTGATGGGTGGAACGGCTACGACGGTCAGGCGTTCTTCCGCGAGCGCGGCGGCGAACAAAGCGTGTGCCGCAAGCCGGACGGGACACCTGTGTTCAGCAGTCACTACTGGCGGCCGGGGTATCTGTGCTGCCTGGGCGCAGACGTGACGCGCCGGCTGGCAACTGACTATGTGAAACGGCTGATCGGCTGGGGGTTTGAATCAATGCAGTTCTTCGATCAGAACTGCTTTGCCGTCACCTTCGGCTGTTTTGCCCGCGACCACGAGCACCCGCCGCAGCCGGGCCGCTGGATGACCGAGAAGATGGAGCAGGTCATCGCGGAGTTCAAGGCTGTGGCGCGAGCAGCGAACGAGCCGGGCGTCATCCAGTCTGCGGAATCGGGCGTCAACGAGTATTGCCTGCCGCTCTTCCAGGAGGCCGATGTGCGCGTGTTTCCGCCCGGCTACGAGAGCGACGTGATTCCGCTCTACCAGTTTCTGTTTCACGAGTGCATTGTGTTGCAGGGCATGATGAGCGCCGGGCCGGAACCCTATCACGTGCCCATTTCGGCAGCGGCCAATGCTGTGCTGGGCGGCATCCCCGGCGGCGTATTGCGCGGCGACGGCACGCTCATGGACAAGGACACTAATAACTGGGCGCCCTGGTCGCCGCGCGTCGGCAACGACAATGATGGGCTGGCCATGATCCGCGCGGTGACGGCGCTGCGGCGCGGGCCGGGCAAGGACTTTCTGGTGTTCGGGCGTATGCTCCGCCCGGCCGAGGTGAGCGAGATAAAAACCGTGTCGTGGACACATGAAGGCCGGGCGCACCACATCCCGGCCGTGTTCCACGCGGCATGGCAAGCGCCGGACGGACGCATGGGAGTCGCGCTTGCCAACTGGACCACCCGACGCCAGACAGTGCGCGTGCGCGATGGCCGGCTGGCTGCGACCCAATCGGGCCGGGTGCAAACACACGTCTCCGGCAGGCGACTGAGAACCCTCGACGCGTCGTTCAATCAGGGCGCGGTCGAGGTGAGCCTGCCGCCGCTATCCTGCGCGTTGCTGGTTGCTTCTGCCAGCCAAGTCAGATAGTCCGCGCTGCCATGCGCGACTGGCGTTGCCAGAATTTCGGGCGTCTCGTATGGATGGCGGGCGCGAATCGCCTGTTCGACAGCTTGATACAACGCGGCGCGCGTCTTGATGACACACTGCCATTCCTGCGCCGTTTCGATCTGCCCCTGCCAGCGATAGATGCTGCCGATCGGCCCACTGATCTGCGCGCACGCGGCCAGGCCCTGTTCAACCAGATGCGCGGCAATGGCCTGCGCATCTTCAAGCCTGCCGGTGGTGGTGACAATCTGAATCGCGTCTGTCATAGGCGGTATGATAGCCGGCGCTATGTTGGAACAGCCGTTGGTTCGAGCGCCCGAATTTCCCGAGAGCGTGCGCTGGCTCAACAGCGCGCCCCTGTCATTGCGCGCCCAACGCGGGCGCAAAGCCATGCTGATCGACTTCTGGGACTACACCTGCGTCAACTGCCTGCGCACCCTGCCCTATGTGATCGAGTGGGACGCCAAATACCGCGATCATGGCCTGTTGACCATCGGTGTGCATGCGCCCGAGTTCAGCTTTGCCCGCGAAGCACGCCAGATCGAACGCGCCATCGCTGAGCTGGGTATCTCTTACCCGGTCGTGCTGGACAACGACTATGACATCTGGCAGGCGTTTAGCAACAAGGGCTGGCCGTCGAAATTCCTGATCGACGCGCAAGGCTACATCCGTTACCAGCACCTGGGCGAGGGGGAGTATCTGGCGACCGAGCTGGCCATTCAGGCCATGCTGCGCGAAAACAACCCGGCCTTCCGCCCGCAACCCCTCACCATCCCCAAACGCGCCGAGGATGCGCCCGGCGCGCTGTGCTATCGCCCTACGCCGGAGTTGTATTGCGGCTACGAGCGCAGCAGCCTCGGCAACGAGGAAGGGGTCGAGCTGGAGACAGTGATGTTCTACACCGACCCCGCCATGCGCGAGCCAGAGCGGTTCTATTTGCACGGCGCATGGCGATCGATGGCTGAATACTGCGCGCTGGCCGGCTCGACCGGCCATATTGCCCTGCGCTACAAAGCCAAAGAGGTCAATGTGGTCATGGCGCCCACCGGTGACCCGGTGGAGTTGATGCTTGGGTTGCAGGGCGGCCAGTTGATCGGCGAAGCGGCGCGCGAACGGCCGCGCGTGACGGTGTATCAGGACGGCCAGCCGTTGCCGGAAACGAACGCCGGCGCCGACGTAACCTATGTCGAAGGTCAGGCAGTCCTGACGCCGGACCGGCCACGCATGATGCGCGTGGTCAGCAATCCCGACTTCGAGGAGCACGAGTTGCGCCTGGAAGTGCAGGGCAAGGGCTGCGCGTTCTTCTCCTTCACCTTCACCACGTGCGTGGCTGCCAGTCGATAGTCGGGACAAATTGGGGCGCTGCCAGGGACGGCGCAAAGGACACCCGGCGGGACACCGGCCCGTATCCTCTCCTTCAAACTGGTAATACAAACATTTGTGAAGGAGATAAACACATGGCCTGGACTCTGGATACTTCCCACTCTTCTGTGGAGTTTGCCGTCAAGCACATGATGATCACCACGGTGCGCGGGCGGTTCACCCGCTTCACCGCGCAGCTCAACGTGGATGAGCAGCATCTTGAAAACTCTACGCTGGAGGCAGCCGTAGAGGTGGCCAGCATCGACACGCACGACGCCAACCGTGACAACCATCTGCGCTCGCCAGACTTCTTCGACGCCGCCACCTGGCCGGTGATGACATTGCGCAGCAAGCGCATCGAAAAGATCGGCGAGAAGCAGTACCGCATGATCGGGGACCTGACCATCCGCGGCGTCACCCGTGAAGCCGTGTTCACATTGACGGATGAGGGCAAAGGCAAGGATCCATGGGGCAATCAGCGCTGGGGCCTCATCGCTGAAGCCGTCATCAACCGCAAGGACTGGAACCTGAGCTGGAACGTAGCCCTCGAAACCGGCGGCTGGCTGGTGGGCGAGGAAGTCAAAATCCGCCTGGAGATCGAGCTGGCGCAGATGCAGGCCCAGCCGCAGGCCGAGCCGGGGATGGCGCTGGCGTGACACGACGCGGTGGCGCCGGCAAATTCCCCGACTGCATTTCAGCGCCGGGATATGGTAGGGTGCAGCCCCCGTACCACGCCACAACACCACCGCCCCTCTCACGGGCCGCCACGGAGGGCGGCCCCTACATCTGTAACACCACACTCTGTCACGCCCGCGCCGGTTTGCACGGTGGCGGTAACGTAGAGACGCGCTGCGGCGCGTCTCTACGTCGGCGCGTCTCTACGTCGGCGCGTCTCTACTTCGGCGCGTCTCTACTTCGGCGCGTCTCTACGTCGGCGCGTCTCTACGTCGGCGCGTCTCTACATCGGC
>DAOUDB010000347.1:0-8301 GCA_034431495.1 Thermoflexales bacterium | reverse complement strand
CGGCCATTCCGGCTGCGCAAAAGGCGCTCGAAGAAGCCCGTGCTAAGGTTGGCCTGTAAGAGGCCGGATAGCGAGGCAGACATGTCGCGCGGCAGGCCGGCAGCCAAGCCGTGCGACATGCCGGTCCGCAAGCAAAGATGCACGCGCCAAAGACACTCCAGAAAGCCGAGAGACTCTATTGTTTGTTTCGCCCAACTGCAAGCGGATGATGCAGCGCATCATGCGCAAGGAGAAACGATGCTGAACGTCTGGCGTCACATGCGACCGCGCGAACGCCGCGAATCCCTGGAGGGATATCTGGGCATCTCACCCTGGGTGATTGGCTTCCTGGTGTTCACCTTGGGGCCAATCTTGGCTTCGTTCTATTTCAGCATGACCGAGTGGAACATCGTCGAGGCCCCCGCCTGGATTGGCCTGGCCAACTACGTCAAACTCATCACCGATGATCCGCTGTTCACTCAGGCTTTGCGGGTGACATTCTCCTACGTCATCATGGCCGTACCGCTGCGTCTGATTGTGGGGCTGGGGCTGTCCTTGCTGCTCAACCTGAAAGTGCGCGGCATGGACTTTTACCGCACGGTGTTCTATCTGCCGGCGGTTCTGTCGGGCGTGGCAGTGGCGCTGATGTGGGTCTGGATCATGCACCCTGAAATGGGGGTTGTGAATAATCTGCTGGCGCTCGTTGGCATTCAGGGGCCGAAGTGGTTTTGGGACCCCAGCAGCGCGCTGATCTCAGTGGTCATCATGCAGTTGTGGTATGTCGGGGGTAGCGCGGTGATTTACCTGGCCGGCCTGCAGAACATCTCGCCGCATCTGTACGAAGCGGCCGAGATAGATGGGGCCAACCGCTGGGCGCGCTTCTGGTCGATCACGCTGCCTTTGTTGACGCCCACCCTCTTCCTGCAACTGATCACCAACCTGATCGACGCTTTTCAAGTTTTTACCTCGGTTTTTATCATCACCCAGGGCGGCCCATTGCGCGCCACCTGGATGTACATGCTATATCTCTACGAGCAAGCTTTCCAGGAGTTCAACATGGGCTATGCCTCGGCCATGGCCTGGATTCTGACTGTCATCATCGTGGCGCTGTCGATTGTCGTCTTTCGCACCTCTCACCGCTGGGTTTACTACGAGGACAGCGAGGAGAAAGCCAGATGACTACCCTCTTGCGTCCGGCTTCTCTCAGAAGCCCCCTCCTGTCGCGCCGCTGGCGGCGCTGGCTTGGCAATGGTCTGACTTATCTGGTCATGACTGCGCTAGCCGCCGTATTCATGGTGCCCCTCCTCTGGATGATCTCGACTGCTCTCAAGTCGCGCTGGGAAGTTTTCGCCTGGCCGCCGCAATGGATCCCGATGCCGGCACACTGGGAGAACTTCAGCCTCGTTTTCGAGCGAGTCCCGCTGTGGCGCTACACCGGCAACACTGTGCTGCTGGTTGTCGGCAACATCATCGGCCAGGTGTTGGCTGTGCCACTGGTAGCCTATGCCTTTGCGCGTTTGCGCTTTCCCGCCCGCAACACGCTCTTCTTTCTCATGATTGCGACCATGATGATTCCCTGCCAGGTCACCATGATCCCTCTCTTTACGATCTTTCAGCGGTTGCGGCTGACCGACACCTATGTGCCGTTGATTCTGCCGGCGTTCTCTGGCGGACCCTTCTTCATCTTCCTGATGCATCAATATATCAGGACCCTGCCGCGTGATCTCGACGACGCCGCACGCATGGATGGCGCAGGGACTTGGGCCATCTTGTATCGGATTATTCTGCCTCTGTGCAAGCCGCCCATGACGATAGTGTTGGTTTACACTTTCTGGCACACCTGGAATGATTTCCTGCACCCATTGATCTACCTGAATGATGTCAATAAGTTCACCATCCAACTGGGCCTGGCGATGTTCCGCGGCCGTTTCGATGTGGAATGGAATCTGCTGATGGCCGCAACGCTCTTGGCGGTGTTGCCACTGCTGGTTGTGTACTTCTTTGCGCAACGTCATTTGATCGGTGGCATTGCGTCGGTCGGGTTGAAGGGATGACAACGAAAAGTAGGGTGTGCTGCCCGGTTGCGATTGCAGGTGTGTTGACGGCTTTGCTGACGACGTTGGCCTGCCGGCCTGCGCGGGCGCCTGCGCCAACCCCACCCCCAACCCCTGCGCCGCCCGAAGGCATCCTGTCGCAGGGACGATTCCGTTCGAGTGCTCTTGGCGAGGATGTCCACTACTACGCTTATCTGCCGGCCGACTACCAGGATGGCGCGGCCCGCTATCCTGTGATCTACCTGCTGCATGGCCGAGGCAGCACCATGGCCGAATGGGCCAGGGTGGGCCGCGACCTGGATCGGCTGACCGCAGCCGGCGACATTCCCGCTCTGATTGCCGTGATGCCTGATGCGCCGTGGAATCAGCGGGCCAGTTACTACGTGGATTCTGCTTACACCGGCCCCGATGCGGGGCGGTCGGTCGAAACTGCGTTCACCACCGAGCTGATCCCGCACATCGACGCGACGTATCGCACTGTCCCTGATCGCGCGGGACGGGCTGTGGCCGGCTATTCCATGGGCGGCTATGGCGCATTGCGTTACGCGCTCGCCCATGCTGATCTGTTCATGGGCGCCATTGTTCTCAGCCCGGCCGTCTACACGCCCTTTCCGCCGGCCGGGTCGAGCACGCGCGAATTCGGCGCTTTCGGCAAAGGAGATCGTTTGTTCGACGAGGCAACCTGGACGGCAAAAAACTACCCGGCTGCCGCCGAGTCTTTTGTCGCCACCGGCCTGAAATCGTTTCTGTTCATCGCAGTTGGTGACGATGAGTACAAGCATCCCGACCCAGTCGATCGCCTGCATGATCTGGACCTGGAAGCCCACCTGGTCTTTAACTTCGTTAGCCGGCTGCCCAACCTGTCGGCCGAGCTGCGTGTGTTGGACGGCGGGCACGATTGGAGCGTATGGCGGGCCGGTTTTGTGGAAGGCATCACCTATCTGGCCGCACGCATGAGCCGATGATCTGATTGAGAAAGCTATGCAAGTCAAAGCCTCTGCCGGCGCGCGTAGCCCCGACGCGCGATCTGATTGCTGGGTGGAAGTTTGCCAGGCATCCGAGACACCGGTCATCCAGATCACCAGCAAGGTTGCTGCGCTATACGGTGACGCGATCCGTGATCTGATCCACTCGACCCTGGCGCAGCTTGACGCAGCCGACCTGTCGGTGACGTTGGACGACCGTGGCGCGCTGCCGTTCACATTGATGGCCCGGCTGGAAGCGGCAGTGCGCCGGCTACGGCCCGCAACCCCTCGCGCTGCTCTGCCGGCGATCAATCCGGTTGCTCATCGCATGATAGATGCGAGCCGATTGCGACGCACGCGGCTCTACCTGCCCGGCAACACACCCAAATTTTTCATCAACGCCGGTTTGCACGGCCCCGACGCAGTGATCCTTGATTTGGAAGACTCTGTGCCGGCGACGGAAAAGGATGCTGCGACGATCCTGGCGCGCAACGCGCTGCGGGCCGTAGATTTCTACGGCGCAGAGATCATGGTGCGCGTCAATGCACTGCCCGCCGGGCTGGCCGAAATGCGTCTGTTGGCGCCGCACGGCGCGCAAACATTCCTGTTGCCAAAAGTGGAATCGGCCGATGACATACTCGCGGCGGATTGCCTGTTGACCGAGCTGGCAGAGACGGGACAGGTTGCAAGCGCGATCTGTCTCATTCCCATCATCGAGAGCGCGCGTGGCGCACTGTGCGCCTGGCAAATTGCGAGCGCCTCCCCGCGTGTGGTGGCGCTCGCAATCGGCCTGGAGGACTATACCCGCGACATCTGCGCGCGGCGCACGGTGGAGGGCCGCGAAAGCCTGTGGGCGCGCAGCCAAGTGATCAACGCGGCGCGCGCAGCCGGCATTCAACCCCTTGCCTCTGTGTTCGCAGATGTGGATGACGTGCTGGGCTTTCGCGCCTGGGTGGACGCAGAGCGGCGGTTGGGCTTCGAAGGGGTCGGTTGTATTCATCCGCGCCAGGTGCGCGTAGCGCATGAAGCGTTCCGACCTTCGGCAGCCGAGGTTGAACAGGCGCGGCGGATTGTAGACGCATTCGCAGCCGCGCACAGCGCCGGGGTGGGCGTTGTAACCGTGGACGGCCAGATGGTGGACGCCCCCGTCGTCGAGCGGGCGCGCCGTATCGTCCGCCTGGCAGAGTGAGCGCACATATGACACAGCTCATCGAAAACGCCGCTGGCAGGCTTGTGCCAACCGAGGTCAATGGCAAGCCGGCGCTGCCCTATCAGGGCGTGGGTCGGCACATTCCGACCGGTCGCCATGCTGCGCCTCCCATTCGCTCGTGCGCCAAGTATCCGGCGGATGGGAACAAGATCGCGCCCAATCTGGTGGAGGCGTTGCGCTGTGCCGGCTTGGCCGACGGCATGACCATCTCCTCGCACCATCACCTGCGAGACGGCGACCGACTGATGGCGCAGGTCTTCGCTGCCGCCGCCGAGCTGGGTGTGCGCGATCTGATCTGGTTCCCATCGGCCACCTTTCCCTGTCACGAGTCACTGATCTCGCATCTGGAGAGTGGATTGATCCATCACATCGAGGGCAGCCTGAACGGCCCGCTGGGGCGCTATGCCTCGCAGGGCAGGATGGCCGGCCTGGCCATCCTGCGCTCTCATGGCGGACGTTATCGCGCGCTTCAGGATGGCGACGCACATGTGGATATCGCCATCATCGCCGCGCCGGCAGCCGACCCCTTCGGCAACTGTTCCGGCGTGATCGGTCGCGCGGCATGTGGCCCGCTGGGCTTTGCCCTGGCCGACGCGCAATACGCCGACCATGTGATTGCCGTCACCGACTCTCTCGTTCCCTTTCCCTGCGTCCCCTGGCATATCCATGGCAATCTGGTGGATCAAGTGGTGGTGGTCGATCAGATTGGAGATGCCGGCAAGATTGTCTCGGGCACGACTCAGGTTACCCGCTCGCCCGACCAGTTGTTGATCGCCGAATATGCGGCCCGCTTTGTGCGCGACGTTGGCATCATGCGCCCCGGCTTCTCATTTCAAGCCGGCGCGGGCGGTATCAGCCTGGCATTCACGATCTTCCTGAGTCAGATGATGCGAGAAGCCGGTGTGAAAGCCCGTTTCATTCGCGGCGGCAGCACCCGTTACCTGGTCGAGCTGCTGGAAGCCGGCTTGACCGATTACATCCTGGACGGCCAAAGCTTCGATTTGGACGGTGTGCGTTCCCTGCGCCACAATCCCGCCCATCTGGCCACCAGTCCGTTCACCAGCTACAACTATCACAGCAAAGGCAACTTTGCCTCACTGTTGGATTGCGTCGTGCTGGGCGCAACGGAAGTCGATGTGGATTTCAACGCCAACGTGGTCACCCACTCCGACGGTCTGCTGCTGCATGGCATCGGCGGTTGGCAGGACGCGCTCTTTGCGCGCTGCACAATCCTGACCGTCCCCACGTTCCGCGATCGCGTGCCGATCATCCGCGAACGCGTCACGACATTGTGCGGACCGGGCCAGTTGATCGATGTCGTGGTCACCGAGCGCGGCATAGCCGTCAACCCGCGCCGTCAAGATTTGTTCGACGCGCTGCGCGGTTCGTCTCTACCGCTGCGCGGGCTGCGGGAATTGAAGGACGAAGCCGAGGCTATTTGTGGCGGCCCGCCGGCTTTGCCGCGCCTGGATAGCAGAACGATTGGCGTCGTTTCATGGGTGGACGGAACCATCCTTGATCGCATTCAACAAGTCGAATCCTGACAGGCAGAGGCAATATGACCCCTTTACCTCCCGACTATCGAGATCGCGTCTACGCCGGCTGGCTCGGCAAGTGCATCGGCGTGCGCATGGGCCAGCCGGTGGAGGGCTGGACATACAAGACGATCGCCGACAACGTGGGTGAGATCAACGATTTCCTCCCATTGCCACCGGGCAAAGTCTTCAAGCCCGACGACGATACCGCCTTCCCACTGGTGATCATTCGCGCCCTGGAAGACTGTGGCCCGCATGTCACCGCCGAGCAGATGGGCGAGACGGTGCTGAACTACCTGGCCGATCAGCGCGGGACAGTGTGGTGGGGTGGCTACGGCGTTTCGACCGAACACACTGCCTACCTCAATCTGGCGCGGGGTGTTCCTGCGCCGCGCTCCGGCTCGATGGCGCTCAACGGCAAGGCGCTGGCCGAGCAGATCGGCGGGCAGATCTTCAGCGACATCTGGGGGTTGGTGGCGCCGGCTGATCCGCCGCTCGCCGCCGAGTATGCCACCCGGGCCACCAGCGTCACCCACGACGGTGAGGGAATCAACGGTGGACGCTTCATTGCCGGCCTGGTCAGCCGGGCTTTCACAATCACCGATCCGGTCACATTGGTGGAGTCGGGACTTGAGCTGATTCCCGTCGACAGCGAGTATGCGCGAGTGACCCGGGCGGTGCTGGATTTCTATCGCCGGTGTTCCGATGACTGGCGCGCGTGCTACGATTTCATTGCTCGGCATTTCGGCTACGATCGCTACCCCGGCGTGGTGCACATCATCCCGAACGCCGGCGTTGTGGTCATGGCGCTCCTCTATAGTCGCGGCACATTCGCGCGGGCGGTGCAGATCGCCACAATGGCCGGCTGGGACACTGATTGCAACGCCGGCAACGTTGGCGCTATTATGGGTGTGGCCGTCGGACTGGGTGGCATCGACGCTCACTTCCGCAGCCAGATGAACGATGTGCTGATCGGGGCCAGCCTGATCGGCAGCCGCAACCTGACACACATGCCGGCCTGCGCCGATCTGTTTTGTCGGCTGGGCGAGCAACTGGCCGGCAACGATGTTGGCTCACCCTTGCCGCGCTGTCATTTCGATTACCCGGGTTCGACCTGCGGCTTTCAGGCCCAATGCCAGCAAGGCGAGCTGGTGGGATTGGGACATGCCGCCGGCCAGGGCCTGAGTGGGCGCGGCGCGCTGCGGGTGGCAGTGCGCAATCAGCGCAAAAAGGGCGAATTGCGGCTGTTCACGCGAACGTACTACCGGCCGGCTGAGCTTTCCGGCAACTTCTACGGCGCCAGCTTCTCGCCCCTCATCTATCCCGGTCAGACCCTCACTGCCAGCCTGTTCATCCCCCCTGACACAACGGCCGAATTGCTCGCTGCCCCGTTTGTTTGGGACGACAATCATCAGATCAGCCATCAGGCAACCGGCACATTGCTTACACCCGGCAAGTGGCATACCCTCACCTATACGATCCCGCCTTTGGAGAATGCTCTGCTTTCGCAGGCCGGTGTGGTGGTGCGCCCACGCAGTGATCTCTGGAGCGGTGGTTGCCTGCTTGATTCGATCGATTGGCGCGGCCCGGCCCGATTCAGTTGCGATTTCAGCCGTGAACAGGCCGAGTATGGGGCCATCAGTCAGTGGACGTTCCATCGCGGTTACTGGCGGCTCGAAGATGGGGCATATCACGGCAGTGGCGCAGATCTCAGCGAAAGCTACACAGGCGACATCCGGTGGCGTGATTTGACCCTCAGTGTGGATGTGCGCCCCCTGGTCGGCCAGCATCACAATGTTCTGGCACGTGTCCAGGGCGCCCGGCGATCCTATGTCGTGGGTCTGGCGCCCGGCAATCGGCTGGCGCTCTATAAAAATGCCGGAGGCTACCAGCTTGTTGCCGAAGCAGATTGCCCATGGCAACACGGACGCCTGTACCGGCTGGAAGTCAAGGCGATCGGTCCAGATATCATGGCTGCGGTGGATGGCCGCCCGCTGCTGCATTGGCGCGACCAGCAGATGCCGTATCTCCACGGCCAGATCGGACTGTCTGTTTCAGGCGGATGCCATATGGCTTGCGAGCGGCTGGCCGTGTCCGGTCATGATAATCAGCCGCGCTGATGGCGTTAGCTTGATCGCATTAGCCTGATCATATCAGCCTGATCGTATCAGCCTGATCGTATCAGCCTGATCATATCAGCCTGATCATATCAGCCTGATCGTATCAGCCTGAGAAGCTGCCGACGCAGCGTATCACGACGCCTTGTCAGACAGCTGGCTAACCTCCTCTTTAGCAACCTCTTTACAATTGACCCTGGCGCGGCGAATTTCAACTGTTCGCCAGCTGTGTCATGTGCCGTCACTTCAACTCGGTGGAGTAACCTGGGCGGAACGCCAGTCGTTCATCCGGCGTCCAAACAGGTTGAGGATGCAAAGCTATGATGAAACTCGTTCTGCGTCTCACAAGGGGTGTGCTGATCTGTGTGTTGTTGGCAGCATGTCAGCCGGCTGCGCCGCCCACTCCGACTGCCCTGCCGATTGGCGAAGTGTCGCCGTTCA
>DAOUDB010000346.1:0-2050 GCA_034431495.1 Thermoflexales bacterium | reverse complement strand
CGCGAGATGCGCGGGCCTTCTGTTTCACGCAGAGAGGCAACGCCAACGCTGAGAGACTACAATCGACCCATGAGCGATATTCAGCGCGCGCTGGCGTGTGTGCGCGAGCGCATCGCGGAAGCTGCGCTACGAGCCGGGCGCGACCCATCCGGCGTGACTCTTATCGCCGTCTCCAAAACGTTCCCCGCAGAAGCCGTAATGGAAGCCTTTGCGGCCGGCCAACTGGACTTCGGTGAGAATCGCGTCGAAGAAGCCCTGCCCAAGATGGCAGCGGTAAGCCAGTCGATTGCGCTGCGCGCCGTCACAGAATACGGAATACGGAATCCAGAATCCAGAGTCCAGTGGCATTTGATCGGCCACCTGCAATCACGCAAGGCCAGAGACGCCGCCGGCCATTTCAGCCTCATCCACTCCATTGATTCAGTCCGGCTGGCCGAGACGCTCGACCGGCGATTGGCCGCCCTCTCCCCCGACGTCCGGCAGGACATTCTGCTCGAATGCAACGTCAGCGGCGAGGAAACCAAGAGCGGCTTTGACCTGGCCGGCTGGGAACGCGACCCGGGCAAGTTGAATCGCTTTGCCGGCGATGTGACGCGCATCCTCTCGCTGACTCGCTTGCGCGCGCTTGGTCTGATGACGATGGCGCCCACCGTCGATCACCCGGATCAGGCCCGCCCTTGCTTCGCCAGCCTGCGTGCCCTGCGCAACGCGCTGGCCGAGCGGCTGCCTGCCGCGCCCCTGCCACACCTGTCGATGGGCATGACCGACGACTTTGAGGCGGCC
The DNA here is from genome assembly GCA_034431495.1 of Thermoflexales bacterium. Taxonomy (GTDB): domain Bacteria; phylum Chloroflexota; class Anaerolineae; order J036; family Brachytrichaceae; genus Roseilinea. The sequence goes on along the minus strand of DAOUDB010000346.1, from coordinate 1,267 downwards.
ATCGCCGAAGGCGCCACCCTGGTACGCATTGGCCGGGCCATCTTCGGCGCGCGGCATACGTGAGGCGATCCGCTATGCCGCCCGCGACGCTTCCGCCACTGCCACACCACGCCCTGCTGAAAGTTATTCGGGCGTTAAGTCAGGCGCGCCACATGCCGGTTTTATTGGTGGGCGGCGCAGTGCGCGACTGGTTGATCGGCGCGCCCTCGGCAGATCTGGATTTTGCAGTGCAGGGCGATGCCATCGCCCTGGCGCGCGCTGTCGCCAACGCCCTAGGCGGGCATTTCTATGTGCTGGATCAGGCGCGCGGCGCGGGGCGTGTCATCTTGAGAGCGAACGAGCAGTCGTATGTCTCGAACGCTTCCACGCCGTCCTCGCTGATCCTGGACTTTTCGGCATGTCGTGGCGCAACGTGGGAAGATGATCTTCTGGACCGCGATTTCACCATCAACGCCGTTGCGCTGGATCTGGGCGCACTGGATCCGGGCACGCTGAGCCTGGGCGATCGTGCGCTGATCGACCCCACCGGCGGCCAGGCCGATCTCAGCCGGCGCATCATTCGCCAGGTGCGCCCCAACGCAATTGCCAGCGACCCTGTGCGCGCGCTGCGCGCTGCGCGTCTGGCGCTCTCGCTGACAGCCACTATCGAACCCAACACAGCGACCGCGATGCGTCAGGCTGCTGCGCAGATGAGCCGGCCCAGCCCAGAACGGGTACGCGACGAACTGATGAAGCTGCTAGAGCTGCCCAATGCGGCGCACGGCGCGCGTCTGTTGGACTCGTTTGGACTGCTGGCCGCCATCGCGCCGGAAACCGAGGCCATGCGCGCCTGCGCGCCCGCCCCCCCACATGTCTTCAACGTGTTGGAACACACCTTCGTGGTGATGGATTACGCCGACCGCCTTCTGGCCGGCCAGTTTACGACCGATCTGTGCTTTGCGCCTGCCGAAGCGCAGCGGGCAAAGCTGGCCGATCATTTCGCGCAGTCTGTGACAGGCGAGCGATCGCGCACGGCCATCTTTCGCTTTGCGCTGCTCTTGCACGACAGCGGCAAGCCGGCCACACACACCGTCGATGCACAGGGGAATCTGTGCTTCCCCAACCACGCGGCGGCCGGCGCCGAGCTGGCCGGCCGCCGCGCGCGCGCGCTCAAACTCAGCAACGACGAGACGCGCCGCGTTGCGTGGATCATCCGCCATCACGCGCGCCCGAACTGGATGGCGCGCGCCGGCGAGACATCTCTTCGCGCGCTCTACCATCTGTGGCG
>DAOUDB010000345.1:0-6504 GCA_034431495.1 Thermoflexales bacterium | reverse complement strand
GCGATGTTGCGGGCAATCAGCCAGCCGGCATGCACCGGCTGGGAACCGCCATCCCACGCCATCACCGCATTCCAGCCGGTGTGGTGGATGTAGTTGTCGGTGATGGCGATGTTGTGGGTGTTGCCATTGGGGGATGAGACGCCGCTGTTGTATGTGCTGTCATCATCGCCGCAGTGCCGTATCTCGAAGCCCCTGATGGTGATGTCCTGCCGACCAGCGGGAATGAAGAAGCACGGCCGGTTCGCCCCGCTGCCTGATGTGACCACCGGCGCGTTGGGGCCGGGGCCGGGTTGCAGGTCGCCCGGATCGCCGATCAGCGTCAGCGATTTGCTGACCACCACGCTCTCGGTGTACACGCCGGCTGTGACGCTGATGGTATGCCCGTTCGCCGTCTCCGGCGCATCGATGGCAGCCTGAATGGCGCAGTAGGACAGGCCGGTATCCATGTTCAGCACGCCGGGCGTTGTGCCCGCGCCGGCGCCAATCGCCCGCGCGTCGATGCCATTGCCGCTGAACACATTGTCGCGGACGGTCGCGCAGCCAGCTGGCGAATTGTCGCGGTCGAAGTACGGCGTGTTGGCGTCGCCGGTGTTGCTGGGGCTATTGCCCGGGTAGCCCAGATTGCCGGCCTGAACCTGCACGCCGATGTTGTTGCCGATCAACGTGTTGTTGGTCACCAGACTGCCTACGCCGCCAACAACAATGCCAAACCCGTCGCCCTGATAGCCATTGCAGCCGGCGCACGTGCCGTCGCCACGCTGAACGTTGACTACTGTGTTGCCGGTGATTACAACGCCGGTCGGCATGTCGGGATCCAGGGTTTGCAGGTCGCGCCGGATCACAGCGATGCCGGCGAAGTCACGCGAGTTCGTGCCCGGCGCGGTTTGCGTCACATAGTTGCCGGCAATGACGTAGCTGCCCGATCCGCTCGCAGCGCCATTGCCTTTGGCATTCTTGGCCTCAATGCCAAAGCGCTGGTTGACGCCCATGATGACGTGGTTGTTCTCGATCACAACCTGCGTCGATCCCGGCGCCAGCACGCCAATGCCCGAATCGCCGTTGCTGTACACCTGGTTGGCGCTGATCACCACCTGGCCGATTGGCCCGGCATTGATGTTCAGATCGATGCCGGCCAGGCCGTTATTGTGGGCAGTGGTGTGAGCAATGGTGATGTTGTCAAAAGCCCAGCTCTGGAAGAAAATGCCGCGCGCGGCCGCGCAGCCATAGTTGTTCGAGAAATCGCTGTTGACGATCGTCACATGCCCCACGTTGTTGGCCGTATTCTTCAGGCCGTAGGTGCAGTGATCAACCGACGCGACAGTGTCGAGGGTGACATTGCGCGCCCCTTGCAGCGCAATGCCCACGTTGTACTTCTGAATGGTCAGGTCGCGCAGGGTGACGCCATTTGCCACAATGGTCACGCCTGTGCCACCACCGGCACTCTTGTTGTTGCCGTCGAGAATCGTCACATCGCGCCCGGCGCCGATAATCGTCAACGACTTGGTGACGACAACCGTGCCGGTGTACACGCCGGCGGTCACGCTGAGCGTGTGTCCATGGGTGGTGGACACAGCCGCAACGGCGCTCTGGATCGTGGGGTACCAGATGCCGGTGTCCACATTCAGCACGCGCTTGAGCGGCTCGAAGTCATACACCGTGTCGTCGCCGCTCACGCCCACAATCAGGGCGTCGGCGTAGCCGGTGAAAGCCGGCCACGGGCCTCCCACCTTCAGATTCAGCAGACCCACATCTGCGCGCAGGCCGGCATTGGGCCAGTTGGCGAGCACCTGCGCCCACGTGCAGGGAGACGCCTGCGGACAAAGCGTGTTGCCCGGCGCCCCTGAAGCCCACCACTTGCCCTGCAAGGCATCCCACGTCTGCCAGGCATTCGCCTGCACTGTCCCGGACATATACGGCTCAAAGATCAGCCGGCCCTGCCAGGTCGTGATGACATCGCTCAGGTCGTAATCGACATCCAGATGCAGCGACACAGCGTACAACGTCGAACTCTGATAGCCGCTGTACTGAAGCCGGCTGATCTGATCGAAGCGCAGTCCGGCATGGTTGACAGTGCTCAACATTTCGCGGCCGGTGTTGTTGATCGTCAACTGGGCGCTGCCATCGCCCAGTGGCGGCGCAGCCGGACCATAGACATATGCGCCCGACCCGGTGGCAACCTCCTGGATGAAGCCCCAGTTGGGAGTCCCATCCGTCACAGTGACGGTGATCGTGTCGGCGCGGGCGTGTTGCGCCGAGAGCGCAAACCACATCATCATCGCCAATCCCAACCAGGCTGTCGCCCGCAGGATCGGCTTCAAAGTGCTGACAAGCCGGAAGATCAAGCTGTTATGCTGAAGTTCTTCGAATCTCATTTTTCCTCCTCCCAAAGAATATGAAGCATGGCATTTCGCTGCTCTGACGGATGGACAGGCAATATCAGTCTCGGTGTATGAGGGGCGCGACACTCAGGCATCTTCAACGAATCGCTTTTGTAATACTATTAAATACCAACAGTATTGCCATCTATCGGCATTAGTCGAAGCCCAGTGGTTTTTCTGCACCGTCAGCAGCCGTCCGGCAAGATCGGCCACGCGCGCTGCACGCCACAGGTGCTTTTTGGGGAAGACACGCATCGCACCGGCTGAAGACCCGGTGCGCAGATGCGAAGGAAAATTCGGGAGGATGCGCGCGAGCCGGCTAGGTTAGCGCCAGATGCGCGGCCAGTCCGACATGATCCGAAGGGTAGATGGTGTCGTCATCAGGCGCGGGCCGATTGAGCACCACATCGCAATCAACAACGCTCACGCGCCGGCTGACAAAAATGTAATCGATCACCCCGCGCCAGATGTCGAGCGAGCGGTTGCGCGCAAGGTTGCCGAGTCGCAACAGCGCATGGCGCAGCGGGGTGAGATGGTAACGCAGCGGGGTCGGGCACGTGTACTGCGGTTCGCGGCCATGCCGGGCCACATAGGCCGATGCAAATCGCCGGCGCAACAGGCGAATGGCGCGATAATCCGGCGTGCCGTTGAAGTCACCGCAAATGATCGTTGACTCGCTGTGCGGGAGTGCATCCATCCATTCCAACAGCCGGCGCGTCTGGCGCAGATGCTCGTCGTGGTCGATGATGTGCCAGTAGAAATGACCGTTCACAATCAGCGCATCGTGCCGGCCCACACGCACCTGCATTGCTTGCGCCACGCGATCCTGCGAGCGCAACGACAGCGACCATGCGCCCCGCACGGGCAGGCGGCTCAAAATGGCGATCGCCTGCCGGTTCGCATACTTCCCCGTCATTGGGCAGAGATGCACTGCGTAGCCACCCAGGCGATCGGCCAGCCACTGCGCGCTGTTCACCGGCAACGACACTTCCTGCAACGCAATCACATCGGGCTGCAACGCCTCAAGCTCGCGCGCGATCAGCGCCCGCCGGGCCTCCCATTTCGAGGGCCGATTCAGCAAGTTAAACGTGACAACCCGCAATCCAAACATGTTTCGCTACGCCGGCGCAAACGCATGATGCCGACACCTGCGGGATCAATTGTAAACACCACATGCTTGACGATAATCAGAGTGCAATACCGGAGCTGCTCATGAAATCCGCTGATGCCCCTTCCACCCCTCTCAAGGCAACGCAGCCGTCCGCGCATGGCCGGCGACATGCCCTGCTTCGATCCATCCTTTCGCTGACGCGCTGGATCTACGGCCCCTTCGTTGAATGGTGGGAGCTGGTGCGCCGTTCGTGGCACAGCGCATTTGTCACCGTTGCCAGCCAGTCGCTTGCCATAGCCACCGTAGCGCTGGCCAGTCGTGGCCTGGGCGCCGAGGCCTATGGCCACATCGTCGCCATCGCCGCCTACTATGGCTGGTTCAGTCTCATCTCGGTGTACACCACGCATGCCCTCATCCCGCGACTCATGGCCGACCCCGACCTGGACCTGGCTGCCAAACGCGGAGCATGCGCCATGTCCTTCTGGCTCACCGCGTGCCTGACACTGGTTGCAGCCGTGCTTGCCCTGGCGGCACTGCCTGTGGGCGCGCGCTGGTTTAACATCGGCCCGTTCCAGGATGTCGCCGGCCTGTACGCCATCGTGTTTGCCATCAGTTACCTCAACACCGTCATCCTGAACCTGCATCAGGCCGCCGGTTGGCTGCGCCAATGGTCATTGATCGGCCTGCTTGCCGGCGGACTTCCGGTGCTGCTCATACTGGGCTACCGGCTCATCCAGAACACCCTCAACCCGCGCGCCTACATGCTGTTGCTGATCGCAGCCGGCCTGACGACCACCTGCACAGCCCTGATCCTGTTGGCGCGCAATCTGGGCGGCTGGCGCAACCTCAAGCCCGATCTGCGCGTGGCCGGCCCGCTGCTCAGAGCCGGGCGCGGGCCGTGGGTCGCCAACTTTAGCGCCGTGCTGGCCACATTCGGGCTGAGCAGCTTGATTGCCGGCCGACTGACCAAGACCGAGCTGGCGCACTACGACGTGGTGTTGCAGTTGCACTTCTGGGCCACCACGGTCGGCCTGTGCGTGTCTGTGCCGGCCATGGCCGACTTCTCTCGCCTGGCCAGCGCACGCGACTACGCCGGGCTGGTCGCCATCGTGCGCCGGCGGCAGATCAGCACCGGCGTCGTGCTGGGCACGGCCGCTGTAGTCGCCTTCATATTCGCCAGGCCGCTTCTTGTCGCCCTGTATGGGCCGGAATACGCCGACGGCGCGCCGCTCTTGCGCATTCTCGTCTTCAGTTGGGTGTCAAACGGGCTGGGCGGCTGGTACTGGTTCTGCATGTTCGCCATCGGCCAGACCTGGCGCGTGGCCCCGGCCAACATCATGTTCGGCGTGCCCACCTTCATCATCAGTCTGATCCTGCTCACGGTCACACCGCTCGGCGCAGCGGGCGCGGTCATTGCGCGGGTGATCGGCATCACCTTGTGGTTTGTGACCTACGAAGTTAGCTTCCGACGCGCGCTGGTTCAGGCGCGCCGGGGCTGATGTCGGTGAGAGCGTCCTGGCATTTCAGCGACCGTGGCAGGCTTTGAACTTTTTGCCGCTGCCGCACGGACAGGGGTCATTGCGGCCGGCGCGCGCGAACAATTGTTTCAGCTCGGCGTCGCGCCGGCGCATCCAGGCCATCACGTTGGCGGGCGCGCGCCGCGCCTTCAGTTCGGCCGCCATGAAACGCATCGGCGCGTCGATATGCGTAAAGAACGCCTTGTAGCCGGCGCACAGATAGTTCAGGCCCGGCTCGCCATCCGGCGTGGCAATGAAGCGATCCTTGGGACATCCGCCGTTGCACACGAAGCGCACGGCGCACTCGCGGCAATAACGCGGCAACGTGTCACGCTTGGCCAGGCCGAAGGCGCGCTGCCGCTCCGACGCAACCAGCTCGATCATTGGTATCTCGATGATGTTGCCCAGGCGATAGGCCGGCTCGACGAAGTGATCGCAGGCGAATAGATCGCCGTTGTGCTCCAGGGCCAGCGCCGTGCCACAGGTCTCTTCGTGCACGCACAGGCCGGCCCGCTCGCCGGCCCACGCCGCCAGCGCCACGTCGAAGTGCTGCACATACACGCGCCCCACATCCCGGCGTACCCACTCGTCGAACACGCCGATCAGGAATTCGCCCCATTGCCGGCCTGTCACCGAGCGCGCTGTGACCTGGTCGCCGGCCTGCACATAGAGTTGCGCCTGCGCATCGTCCGATGCCCGGCGCTCCACAATGGGGATGAACTGGATGAACTGCGCGCCGGCCTCATCGCGCAGAAAGCGATAGACCCGCAACGGGTGCGGGGCGTTGGCAGCGTGCACCGTGGTGAGAATGTTGAACTCGACGCTGTGGCGCTTGAGCAGCGCCAGGCCGGCCATCACGCGATCGAAGGTGGGCCGGCCACCTTTATCGACGCGATTGGCGTCGTGCAGGTCGCGCGGCCCATCGACGCTCAGGCCGATCAGAAACTGATGCGCGTGAAAGAACTCGCACCAGGCATCATCGAGCAGTGTGCCGTTCGTCTGCAGGGCATTGTAGATGCGCATGCCGGGCTTGCGATATTTCTGCTGCAACGCGATGGCCAGCTTGAAGAAGTCAAGCCCCATCAGCGTCGGCTCGCCGCCCTGCCACGCAAACGTGACCTCGGGCACACGCTGCGCCTCAATGTACTGCTTTGTGTACGCCTCCAACAAGTCATGCGCCATGCGAAACCGGCTGCCGGGGTACATCAATTCCTTCGACAGGAAGTAGCAGTAGGCGCAATTCAGATTGCAGATTGCGCCGCGCGGTTTCAGCATGACGTGGAAAGCGGCCGGCGCGGCGTGAGGGGCGTCCGCGCTGCGCACATCCGCCGTCGAAAAGATAGCCGGTTGCGCGTCACTCATGGCGCCGGATGATACACGACCCGCGCGGGCATGTGGGGCAAGCCGCCGGGCTTGCCGGCATGTGGGGCAAGCTGCCGGGCTTGCCGGGATGTGGGGCAAGCTGCCGGGCTTGCCGGCATGTGGGGCAAGCTGCCGG
>DAOUDB010000344.1:0-16081 GCA_034431495.1 Thermoflexales bacterium | reverse complement strand
AGTCTTCGATGACGCGGGCGGGATCGCCCACCACGCTGCCGGCCGGCTGGTTTTGTTCGGGCGCGGGCGTGGCAATAGCCGGGTCAGCTTGTGGCGCAGACTGGCAGCTGGTCAGACCGACTACCCCTATCAGCATCAGGCTGGCTGCCCACTGCCGTGTTGTTCGTGTCATGCTTGCTCCTTCCGTTTTCCTTCAGCGGCGCTGTCGCTCAGATACAATCAGACTCGCATGCGCCGACCGAAACAATTCAATTCTAACCGTCCTGCTTCACGCGTTGCCAATTCACAATGGGCTGTATTGGGAGAGTGGTTGCGTGGGCGGGCCGGTGTTCTTGTGGGTGTTGCGGCCGGAGGGGTGGCGCTGATCGGCATTGTGGTTGCCATCACGCTCTCCGCGCCGCGCGCCCCTGGCCAGCCAGTGACATTCAGTCTGACGCCGCAGGTCACGCTGCACATCACGGCGCTGCCGGCGGTCACCGACACGCCCACGTCCGAACCCTCTGCCACACCGCCTGTTGAAGCGCCAACGCCGACGCCGCAGGTGACAACCTATATTGTGGTGGAGGGCGACACGTTGTGGGACATCGCCGTGCGTTTTGGTCTCAGCCTCGATGTGCTGATTGCTGCCAATCCGCAGATCAATCCGGATTTGTTGTCGCTCGGCGCAGTGCTCACCATTCCGGCCCCGGGCGCGGTGTTGCCGCCCGCGCCCATTCGTGAGCCGGTGGCTTCTTCTGCCCAAACAGCCCCCTCAGCTCAGGTGCGCATCGACGCCGGCGGCCTGCGCTTGCGGCGCAGCCCCAGCACCGAGGCAGATGTCATTACCAAGCTGGCGCCCCAGACCCAGTTGCAGGTACTGGCTCGTACGTCCGATGATTTCTGGCTGAAGGTGGTCACGCCGCAGGGAACTGAAGGGTGGGTGATGAGCCAGTACGTCGATCTGGCCGGGGCGATGTCGCAGATCCCGGCAGCCGGCGGGAAGACGAGCGCATCGAGCGCGCCATCACAGCCGGCGGCCGCTTCCGCAGTCACCGACGATCCCAACCTGGCCAACCTGGGTGGCCGGGCGCTTCAGATCTATCAGGCCGGCCAGTCTCGTGGCAATCGAGCGAATGTGTTTTCACTGATCGGCGATAGCAACACGGCCAATATGGCGTTCTTTGCGCCGTTCGACTGGGGTGGCTATACCCTGGGGGAATATGGCTACTTGCAGCAGACGATCGACTTTTTCCGGGGATCGTTTTCGCGCGATCGCATTGCAGCGCGCGGGGGATTCAACACCACCAAGGCGCTTGACCCGGCCAATGCGCCGGCCGGTTGCGGGCCGGGCGAGTCACCGCTGGCCTGCGAGGTGCGCGTCAACCGGCCCAGTGTCGCTTTCATCCTGCTCGGCACGGGCGACCAGCACACCTGGCAGGGTTTCGAGTCGCGCTATCGCCAGATCATCGAGTACCTCATCAACCAGGGCGTCATCCCCGTGTGCATTACCAAAGGCGACGATCTGGAATCGACCGATAGCCAGGCGCCGTATGGCTACATCAACGACATCATTCGCCGGCTCAGCGGCGAGTACAGCGTGCCGCTGCTCGATCTGCGCCAGGCGTTCTCTGCTCTGCCGAATCGTGGCTTTGAGGCCGACGGTTTTCACATGAACAAGCCGCCAGACGGTCAATCGGCCAACTTCACGCGCGGGTATCTGTCCTACGGCTACAACATGTATAACCTGACAGCATTGCGTGCGCTGGATGCCATCCGCCGGCAGGTGATGGGGCAGTGAAGATCAGAGCACAGAGCACAGACGACAGAGCACAGAGTGCAGGGCAAACCGCCAGGCTTGCCCTGCAACGGTGATGTGGCGCGTCTCTAGCGCCAGATCTGATCCAGCACCTGCAACGTCTGGAGCAGGTGGATGTAGGAGCCGCCTGGGCTGAGGTGGAAGTCGGCGTTACCTTCGTCCAGCAGGCCAAAGTTGGGCAGGTCGCGCGTGGCGAGATGGAAATCCATCACCGGCACGCCGTATTCCGCGCCAACGTTGCGAATCACGCTGTTGATGTAGTCTTCTGGGGCGTTGGCTTGTTGGTACTCCAGTGAGTCGGCTTTGGTGATGAGCACCGGCAGGACGTTGGTTTTCAGGGTTGCTTCAACCACCGCGCGGAAGTTGCTCTCAAACTCCTGCCAGATGTGTGTGTCGCCGGTGCCCAGCTCGATGAACGCAATGCTGGCCTTCGACATGCGCAGTTCGCAGGCCAGGGGTGTTTCGCCGGCTTTGCACAAATAGCCATCGGCCCAGGTCGGGTCGAGCACGGCGGCGGAGTTGAATCCGCCTGAAGCTGCCAGGCTGACCCGTGAAAAGGCGCGCGTGAAGCGCGACACGGTGGCCGGGTAGGCGCGATATTGGTCGTAGCCGAACAGGCCGGCCGCCAGCCGCCCAACATAGGCAGTCGGTTGTGAATTGCAGTCGCCGATCACGGCAAACATGCCTGCGTCACGCCCGGCGGCCACCGCTTTGCGATACAGCGCCTTCTGCGCGGCGGTGATGATGGGTGTGCCGGGCACGGTGATTGGGCCGGCTCGCCCGGCTAACACAGGCGCCGGCGTCTTGCTGGCCGGCAACGCCTTGACCTCTTTTAGGTCGCCGATCACTTCGCCCAGGCCGGCAATGATCCACGTGCCGCTGATGGCATTCGGATACGACAGTTGCAGCCAGAAGTTGTCGGCGGTGCGGCCAACCACCTCGAACCGATCGCTTTTGAAAACGGGGTAGGTGTTCGCCGAAAGCAAGGTTGGCAATTGGCGCAGGTAAGCGCCCGGTATGGTGATCACGAATTCGACCTTCTGGGGACTCTGCGCCTGGGTCGTGATGCCCGGCAGCGTTGTGGCTGCCAGCAAAGCGCACAGTAGTGCCGATAGCAGTGAAACTCGTTTGTTCAAAGGAACCTCCTCAACAGGATGATGCGATCTGCGCTACCGCGCGATTGCGCTCAATGTTATGAGCGTCAGCAGCATGCGCATGTCCATGCCATAGCCATTCAGATGGAAGCGCGACGCGGCTGCGTATACCACGCCCTGGCCGGCCACCTCTTTGCCTTCCTCAGCCAGACCCTCGTCGGGCAGGCGGCGCGCGGCGAGGCCGAAATCCATGACCGGCAACTGGTATTCTGCGCCCAGCCGGCGGATGATGGCGTTGATTGTCCCGCTTGGCGCGCCTCCTTGCGTCGATTCCAGATCGTCGGCTTTGGTCACCAGCACCGGCAGCACATTAGAGGCCAGCGCGGTGTCGATGACACGCCGGTAGTTGGCCTCGAAATCTTGCCAGATGAAGGTGTCGCCGGTGCCCAGCCCGATGAACACGATGCTGGCGTTCGAGCGGCGCAGTTCGCACGCCAGCGGGCTTTCGCTCGCCTCGCATTGCCGGCTGTTGGCAAACAGCGGATCCAGAACGGACGCACTGTTGTGGCCGCCATCGACAGCGAGACTGGTCCGGCTGAAGGAGCGGGCGAATTTCCTAGCCGTGGCTTGCAACGCACCAAACCCATTCGCGGCCAGATCGAAGCCGCCGGCGGCGAAACGGCCCAGATAGACTGGTGGTTCAGAGTTGCAGTCGCCGGCGACGGTGAAGAGCGTGGCGTCGCGTCCGGCGGCAATGGCCTGACGGTAAATCTGGCGCGCGCGCGCCGAGATCACCGGCGCGCCAATCGGCGTCATGCGGATGCGGCTGGGCGAGAGGCGGCTGGCGTTTTCTGTGGCCGGTAGGGCCATGACGACCGGCGAATCGACCCCATTCAGATCGCCGGGGAATCGCACCATCGTGCGGTGCAGCCACACCAGGCTGTTGCCATAGTCGACTTGCAGCCACTCGCCGTTGGCGTTGCGGCCAATCGCCTTGACTGTCTGCCACTTCATCAACCGGCCGACCCGGCCCGCGTTCCAGTCTGGCGCAATGTAGGCAAATGCGCTGTCCACGTTGATGGTTACGGTCAGGCCCGGTGATGCTGTCTGCGCGGGACTGGTCTCCACGCTGGCGCGGGCCTGCGCCGGCAGCGTCGAGAGCGTCGAAAGGCATATTGCTGCCGCAATTGCCATGCCGAGCGCCATCGCGATGCGCGACTGACGGCGGCGCAGGGGGATGGGCGTTGGCTTGGCGATGAAACGAATCTGATCTCCAGGCATTCGATCACTCCTCGCGGCTTTTCGTGCCAGAAGCCGCTATTGCATCGTGACGGGAGCGTAAAGCTGCGCCGAGTATACCCGCAAGATTTGGCCTCCAACCTGGCTCCGAGTCAGCTTGACTCATGCCACAATACCCCCATGGACACCTTTTACCATGACGGTCATACGCTGGCCTACCGCCAACAGGGCAACGGGCCATTGTTGCTCGTCCTGCACGGCAATACGGCGTCGTCGGCCATGCATCAGGGCGAGTTGGATCATTTTAGCCGGCGCTGGAGAACGGTGGCGCTGGACTTCCTGGGTTGCGGTCAGTCTGAGCGGGTGGATGTCTGGCCGGACGATTGGTGGGCGCAGGGGGCGCGCGACGCGGCGGCGCTCGTCGATCATCTGGCTGCGACTCAGTGCGTGGTGGCTGGCACAAGCGGCGGCGGCATAGCGGCGCTGCTGATGGCCATTCTGTTCCCGGCCAAAGTGCGCGCGGTGATCGCCGATAGTTGTGTGGCAAGCCTCCCCGCCAACGACGTGCACTGGCTGGTTTCGCAGCGCCAGCAGCAGACGGCGGCGCAGATCGGTTTCTGGAAGGCGGCGCATGGCGATGACTGGCAGCAAGTGGTTGATGCGGATAATAGTCTGATGCTCCGTTTCGGCGCGGCGGGTGGTCGGTGGTTTGACGGGCGGCTGGGCGAGATTGAATGCCCTGTGCTCTTGACGGCCAGCCTGACTGACGACATGCTGCCCGATGTGAGCGCGCAGGTGTGTCACATGGCGATGGAGATTGCCGACAGTCGCGTGTTCTTCTCGCGCTCGGGCGGGCACCCGCTCATGTGGAGCCGGCCCGAAATGTTCCGGGATGTGGCAGACTGTTTCCTGAAATCGCTATTGTGAAGGCTGGAACTGATGTCAACATTCAGAAAATGGGCGCGTCAGCATGCGGCGCAAGCTGCCTTGCGCGGCGCATGGATTGTGTTTGTCTTCGTTGCGGGCACGGTGATTGGCGTTGGCCTTGCGTGGGGGCCGCTGACGATCGACCCGCCGCTGAGCTATGGTGTTGGATTGGTGGCTGGCCTGGTGCTGGCTGGCCTGTGGGCTCGGCAGCAATGGGCCGCAATTACGGGCCGGCCGCGGATTGCGCGGCGCTGGCGCACGGGGCTGATTGTCGTGCCACTGGCAGGGTTGCTTGTTTTCGGGGGTGTCACTGCGAAACAGATGATCGACATCGGCGCGTGGCCGGCGCCGGGCGAGGATCGGTTGGGCGCCTTCGATCGCCTGTGGCACGCCGTGCGCGACAACTATCCCTTCTTTGATCTGAAGGGCGTGGACTGGGACGCGGTGTATGCGCGTTACCGGCCGCAGGTCGAATCGGCTCATACTGACGATGCCTACTTCGCAGTTATCGCCAATATGCTTGCCGAGTTGAACGATGGCCACACAGAGTTGTCAAGCCCGCAACCCAATGTGGCCTGCTACGGCGACTTGATCGAGATCGAGGGTCTGGCTGTGGTAAACAGGACAGGCATGACGGCGCAGGCAGCCGGCCTCTCGCGCGGGGATGTGGTGTGGCATGTCAACAACCGCGCGATCGATGCGGCTATGGCGCAACTCGACCCGCGCCTGCGCGATGGCTCGACACCCTGGCAGCAACGCGCGACTGGCTTGTTCTATTTGCTGTGCGCGCAGCCCGACCAGACTGTTGTGCTCGATGTCGAAACAGCCGGCGGCGAGCGTCGCCAGGTCGTGCTTGCGCTGGCGGCGAATCCCCCTCCGCCGCCGGCCGCTCAGTCCGATTCACCCCGCCCATTGATCACAGGCGAGCGTCTGCCGTCTGGCTTCGGACTCATGCGCGTGCCGGCCTTCTTCAATCGTGACGGTCACGACGTGGTGGCCGAGTTTGACGTGGCGCTCGAGGCGCTGATGGATGCGCCCGGCATCATTATCGATTTGCGCGGCAACGGGGGCGGCAATACCGTGGTGGCGCATAGCGTGGCTGGGCGCTTCTACCGCCAGCCGTTTCGCTACATACAGCAGACTTTCCGTCAGCCGACGCTGATGCGAGGGTGGCGCACGCGCACGTATTGGCAGGTCGAGCCGCGCGCCCCGGTCTACGACAGGCCGGTCGTGCTCATCATTGATGTGACCAATGCCAGCAGCGCCGAGGATTTCATCGTGTCGATGGTGGATAGCGGGAGGGCGCGATCAGTCGGGAGGTTGACCGGTGGCATGAGCGGCAACCCGTTGAGCATGGCGTTGCCCGGCGGGGGTGTGGCGCGCTTCTCCACCGGCGATATCCGGCGTATGGATGGCCGGCGCATCGAAGGAGCCGGCATCACGCCGGATGTGGGAGTGACGTGGACATTGGACGACTTTCGAGCCGGGCGAGATCCTGACCTGGATGCGGCAGTGGCGCTGTTGCAGGAGTTGACTTCGGCGCCATGATTGCGCGGCAGGCGCGCAGTCGGCGAATTCGCCCGCTCAAGAGACTGTGTGGGTTGTCTGTTCGCGCTGCACCGCCTGATCGAGGGCGGCCATAGCCATATCGCGGATGTGCTGATTGATGAAATAGCGCGACAGGGTGTCGATGGACAGATACTTGGCGCCGGCTACCAGGCGGATGCACTGGGCTGCGCCACACAAGCAGATGAACGGCCGATCCATCTCCCATTCTGTGGAGGGATAGAAGAAGGCCAATTCCTCGCCGGCGGCGATGTCACGCGCGGCGTAGACTGCCATCGCGCTGGTGTCCACGATCACGTTGGGTTGGCAGGAATGGTTCAGATACGCCAGAACGCCGAGCTCCTCAATGTGCGCGTGGGGGCCGATCTGCACCGTCTGGTAAGTCGCCTGATCCGTCACCTTGTAGTTCTCGATGCGGCACAGCATCTCCCCTTGTTTATAGGGTTGATCGGTGATCAGCCGCGCGCCATAGGGACTGCCGCCGGTCTCGATTCGAAGCATGGCCATACCTCCTGTGAGCGCTCCTGTGAGTGCTGAAGGCGCTCGCGGTGCGGCAGAATCGCGCCCTGCGAGCGGCCAGATGCACCCCTGTCATTGGCGCGCGATTATAGGCCTGGGGAAAGTGATGTCAAGATAAACGCCGGGGCAAGTCATGACACGCTTGCCCCGGCCAAACAGGTTCAGAACTTCCAGCGGCCCTGCGCCTTGAGCAGGTCTTCGTAGCCGGCCTTGCGCAACACGTCCTGGACTTCCTCGGCAGTCGCGTGGCGTGCAGGAAGCGGGGCCGGGTCGCATGCCAGCCGCAACAGCGCCCGCGCGGCAAAGGCAGTTGCAGAGCGCATGGCGCGCACATCCACTTTGTCCAGCGTGTCGCCATGCGTGTGCGGCCCCGGCGATTTGCCGCCGCCCGTTGCCGCCATCAGCGCAGGCACGCCCTTCAAGTAAAACGAGAAGTGGTCGGAGTAGGGGATGACCATGCTGTTGCCAGTCTGGATGTCGAACAAATGATCGCCGGCTAACTCTCTAAAATAGGCCACCAGGCGATCGGTGTCGTAGCCGTTGACACCCAGGAAGAAAGTGCCCGGGTTGCCCACGATGTCGCAGTTGAAAACCAGCTTGATGCGATCCAGTTCGCCGGCGTGTTTGGCGGCGTAATGGCTGGAGCCAAGCATGCCGACCTCCTCGCCGGACCACAGCGCGAATCGGATACCGAGGGCGGGCGTAGCCCCTTGCGCGGCAAGCGTGTCATAGGCGACCTTCAGTGCCCTGGAGGCTTCCAACACCGCAGCGGTGCCGCTGGCGTTGTCCACTGCGCCCTGGGCGATGTCGTGACCGTCGTAGTGCGCGCACATCACCAGCCAGTCCGGCGATTCCACCCCCGGCGGGATCAGATCGGCGATCACGTTGTGACCGATGGCGTCGAACAACTCGGCCTGCACACGCAAATGGGCGGTCATGTCGCTGCGCGCGGCGGTGCGCTCCAGCCGGCACACGGTCTCGTAGGCGATGCCGACGCCGGGGATGGGGGCCGGGTTGCCGCCGAACTCCAGGCTGCCGGTGGGGGGCAGCGCGCCAGGCTCGGCACTGGAGAAAATAAAGCCGACGCAGCCGGCCTTGACGGCGCGGGCGAATTTTTCCAGCCGGTGCGATCCTTTGCCGCGCACAAGGGCGATTTTGCCCTTGGGCGCCTCGCCGGCTTTTTCGAAGTCGGCCGGCTCGCCATCGCCGAGGAAAATCACCGGCGCAGACAGATCGCAGGGCGGCGTTCCGGGCAAGCCGATGCAGGCCAGTTCGTGCCCGTTCACGGCCAGGCTGGCCGGTCCGCGCCGCCACCCGTGCAGGGGGAATTCCTCGATGTGCGCATTCGACAAGCCGTATTGCTCGAAGGATTGCTGGATGAAAGCGGCGGCGCGTTGCTCGTCGTCGCTGCCGACGAAGCGGCCATTGCAGTCGTCGCACAGGACGAGCATGGATGGCCAGAGTGTTTCCGAGGTCATGATGTCGCCGAGCAACGACCGTTCGGCGGCGCGAAGCATGGATTGAGTCATTGGATGATTCTGCCATCGGGCCATCGAGTCATTGGGTGAGTGTGTCTTTGTCCGGAATAGCTCAATGATCCAATGACTCAATTCGCCGATCACTTGTAGCGGATGCGCGGATCGATAAAAGCGTAGGAGATGTCCACCAGCATGGTCATGATGACGAAGATGATGGCGTTGAACATGATGGCGGTCTGGAGCACGGGGTAATCGCGCGCGGAGATGGCGCCATAGAACCACGACCCCATGCCGGTCCACGAGAATGCATTTTCGGTGAGGATAGCGCCGCCCAGCAGGCCGCCGATCTGCAGCCCGATGACGGTGATCACCGGCAGCAGGGCGTTGCGCAGTGTGTGCTTGAAGATGACCGATCCCTGGCGCAGGCCTTTGGCGCGGGCGGTGCGGATGTAGTCGGCGCGTAGCACCTCGAGCATCGAGGCGCGGGTGAGGCGCATGATCTGGGGCATGACTGTGGTGCTGAGCACGACAGCCGGCAGAATCATATGCCGGAGCGCGCTCCCGAAATAGTCCAGCCGGCCCATCAGCAGCGTGTCGATCAGATAGAAGCCGGTGATACGATCGACGGTGATATCTGCGGCGATGCGACCGCCGGGCGGCACGATCTTCAGGTTGACGGCGAAGAAGTAGATCATGATGAGCGCCAGCCAGAAGATCGGAATCGAGACGCCGGTGAGCGCGATCAGATTGGCGGTGGTGTCAATGAAGGAGTTGCGGTTCAGCGCCGCCACGATGCCGGTGATGACGCCGACAAGAATGCCGATCAGCAGCGCGAAAAAGATCGCCTCGATGGTAGCCGGCAGCCGGTAGGCCAGTTGATCCATGACCGGCACGCGCGTGACGATGGACGTGCCGAGATTACCTTGCAACACCTGCTCGATGTAGCGGATGTACTGCACGTAGATGGGCTGGTTTAACCCCATCTGCTCTTTGAATTTCTCGACATCGGCCGGGCGCGCGCGCTCACCCAGCATGACGGTGGCCGGATCGCCGGGGATCAATCGCACAAAGGCGAAAGACAGGATCGACACGGCCAACAGAGTTGGAATGACAACCAGGATGCGACGGATAATGTACGTTGCCATGAACGTTCTGCCGGGGGCGCGTCTGATCGCGCCCCCGGCCTGCTAGGCTTGAAACGGATTACTTCTCGATATAGAAGTTCTCGTACTGATCGCGGAACACCCACTGTTGGCGGCCTTTGACATGGGCGCGATCGACTGCGACAGTGGCCGGCCAGGCGACCGGGATGCGCGCCACGTCATCGTGCACGATCTGCTCTGCTTCCTGATAGATCTTCTCGCGCTCTGCTGGATCAGCTACAACCTGCCCCTTGCGCAACAGCTCTTGCAATTTGGGGTTGTTGTAGCTGTCTTCCACGTTGGGCGTCTTGCCATCGTTCCACAGGAAGTGGTAACCGATGAAGTTATCGGGGTCGCCGTTATCGGAACCCCAACCCAGTGCCCACACCGGGAACTTGCCGTCTTTGCGGTCGCTCAGATAGGCGCCCCAGTCCTCCGTCTTGAGGTTGAGGCGGATGCCCACTTTGGCCAGGTCGGCTGCCATGGCCTCGGAGAGGGCCTTGGAGTCTGGGAAGTAGCCGCGAATGACCGGGATGTACCAGAAGTCGGTCTCGAAGCCGTCGGGCAGGCCGGCTTGCGCCAGCAGTTCTTTCGCCAGATCCGGGTTGTACTCGTAGGCCTTGATGCTCGGGTTGTGGCCCAGGATGGCCGGCGGCTGGAAGCATGTGGCGCGCTCGGCATACTTGCCATAGAACGTTTCGATCAGCGCATCCCAGTTCACCGCATGCGCCCAGGCCTTGCGCACCTCCACTTTGTCGAAGGGAGGTATGGCCTGATTGAAGGCAATGTAGCCCACGCCGAGCGAAGGTGTGACGGTGAAGATGTAGTTGGGATCGCCTTCCAGCGTGCCCAGGTCGGTCTGGGCAATATCGGCCTGGTCCAGCGTGCCGGCCTGGAACTCGGCGAAGCGGGTATTGTTGTCGGGGATCGAGCGCCAGATGATCTTAGTGAGCTTGGGCATCTGGGTATAGGGCAGTGTGACTTTCCCGCCCCACCAGTCATCATTGCGCACTGCGGTGATCTTGTCGTTGGGCACCCAGCTCTCGAACTTGAAGCGACCGGTGCCGACCGGCGTGCCCGCCTGGGTGGCATAGCTCTCGCCCTGCGCCTCGACCGCTTTCGGGCTGGCGATGCCGAAGTTGAACAGCGCCAGCTTGGGCAGAATCAACACGGTCGGTTCCTTCAGCGTGATGCGGAAGGTCAGCTCATCGACAACTTCTGTCGAATCAACGATCTGGGACATTTCCGTGTCCCAGTACTCGTACTTCTGGCTGGGATAGCGGAACGGGTTGTCTGGGTTCTGCCAGCGGTCGAAATTCCATTTGACAGCCTGGGCAGTCAGCGGTTCGCCGTCGTGGAACTCGACGCCGGCGCGCAGTTTGAAGTCCCACACTTTGCTGTCTTCGGTCGTCCACGATTCGGCCAGCCAGGGCACGGGTTTGGTGCTGGCGCCTTCCAACACCACCAGGGTATCGTAGATGGCGGTGCACACGCGGGCCGATTCGCCGTCGGTGACGATGGCAGGGTCGAGCGCCACGCTGTCACCGCCGCGCCCGATAATCAGGGTCTGCTCTACGGCCGGAGCGGCAGGCGCCTCTGCTGGCGCCGTGGTCGGCTCGGGGGCGGCCGGCGCTTCAGCCGCCGGCGCTTCTGGGGCGGTGGTCGGCGCTGCGGCGGGGGGCTGCGCTGCGGGCGCGCAGGCAGCAGCCAGGCCGGCTGCCGCTGACACGCCTGCCAGAGTCAGGAACCTGCGACGTGTTACGAGTGTCTTCTTGCTGGACATAGTACCTTCTCCTCTGAACTGATTGCTGTTTGCTGCGGGCTGAGAGCCGCTAGCTTAGAGCGATAAAGCGCATGCGCGCTTTACACACTACATCACCGATATTGTCAGCTCGTTCCACTGAGCGATGGGTCGAGTGCATCGCGCAGACCGTCGCCAAGCAGGTTGAATCCCAGCACGGTAAACACGATGGCCAGGCCCGGAAACAGGATCATGTGTGGCGCCTGGCGCATGAACTTGACCGCGTCCGAAACCATGACGCCCCATTCTGGGGTAGGTGGCTGCGCGCCCAGGCCCAGGAATCCCAGAGCGGCAGCGTTCAGGATCACGCCGCCGACGCCCAGCGTTGCTCCCACGATCACGTAGGACAGTAGGTTGGGCAGGATGTGTTGCCACAGCAGATGCAGGTTGGATGCGCCCAGTGAACGTGCCGCTTCCACATAGTCGCGCGTGCGCAGCGTGAGCGTCATGGCGCGCGCCACGCGCATGCCGCCGGGGATGCTGACGATGGTGATAGCCAGCACGGTGTTAAACAGGCTGGGTCCTGCAATTGCTACGATGGCGATCGCCAGTGGAATGCTGGGGAAGGCCTGCATCAACTCCGCGACACGCTGAACAATGGTGTCAACCCAGCCGCCAAAGTAGCCGGCAATCATGCCGATGGCAGTGCTCAACACGGTGCCGATCACGATGGTGGACAACGCCACCACCAGCGAATAGCGCGCGCCATGCATCACGCGCCGGAAGATGTCGCGCCCGATGAAATCGTTGCCGAAGGGATGCTCCAGAGAGGGCGGTTTGCGCGAGAGCGTCGGCTCGCTGTCCAGGCGCGGATCGTAGGGATCAACGATCGGCGTCACGATTGCGATCAGGGTAATGACCGTCACCAGAAACAGGCCAACCCGGCCGTTCCAGCCTCGAATGAGGCGTCGCCAGGCTGATGCCCACAGACTGCGCGGCGCAAAAGTCCTCAATGGTTCAGCCGCCGGCACTTCTGTGTTCGCGCTCGATGTCACTGCGCTCATGGACTCCTTGATTATGGGCAAGTGCTTTTTCCGAGAGCGAGTATAGCTACCTACCCGGAACTTGCGCCCTTAATGTAAGCGAATCGATGGAAAAAGGCAAGGCGGATTCGAGAAGCCAGGGCAAGGCAATCACATGTCGGATTTTGAGGTTGCGCCACAAACGCGCAAACGTGCCCGGCGCCTGGAGGCAAAGCCGGCTTCGCGATATGTTGTGCGCGGTTGCCAACTGCTGCGCGCCGGCATATGCGCGCCTTTGCCCGTCATGCCGCATTCGCGGGCATCCCGCCGGATGCCGACACGCAGGTTGGCCATGTTGCTGGATTCCCGTTTGCGCGGGAATAACGTTCGCCGCAATTGTGACTTGCGATTGCCCTGAAGAAGCTGGGCAGAAGAAATGCGCTGCTCAATTGCCGTGAGGCCGGCGCGTCATGAGTTGGCGCTGTGCCGGGACGACATGTAAAATTTGCGCCGTCTCTTCTTTTGTCAGCATGGCAGGCTGGCAGGCCGGCCCTCCTCGGCGCGCGCCAGGGTGAGCGAATCAAGGAGTACGTTCCGTGAAAAAAACTGATAATGCATTCGCGGCACAAGTTCCCGTGCAGTTGGATCACACGATGACGCCGATCCCCATCCCCGATCAGCCGGATGCGATTGAGATCGGCACCGTTCCGCTCCCTGGCGCGACAGCCCAAGAAGCGTGGCATTTGCAGTATGGCAGTCGGTTCGCTCGTAACGTCACGGTTGCGACGATTACGCCGTTCCTGCCCGATCCGGCCATTGCCAGCGGCGCCGCGGTCGTCGTTGCGCCAGGCGGCGGTTTCTTGACGTTGTCAATGGAGAATGAAGGCTGGAATGTCGCTCGCGCTCTGGCCAGGCGCGGCGTTGCGGCATTCGTTCTTAAGTATCGATTGAACCAGACGCCGGCGGACATGGCCGAATTCGAACGTTCGATGACCGAGATGTTCTCGAACACTGAGCGTCGGCCTCCGCGACCAGATCCGGAGCAGATAAAAGTTCACCTTGCGCCGCAGATCGAGGACGCGTGCGCCGCCTTCGCCCTGATCCGAAGTCGTGCCGCCAATTGGAAGATCGATTCGGACCGTATCGGCATGGTGGGCTTCTCAGCCGGCGCAATGCTTACCATGGCGACTGCGCTCGTCGGTGAGGACGCCAGGCCGGCGTTCATCGCCAACATTTACGGTCCGCTGGCTGCGGTGACCGTTCCGGCTGATGCACCGCCGCTGTTCGTCGCGCTCGCCGCTGATGATCCCTTCTTCGCCAATGGCGGATTCGGGTTGATCGAGAGCTGGCGCGCGGCCGGGAAGCCGGTCGAATTTCACCTCTACGAGCAGGGCGGTCATGGCTTCGGCATGTACCCCAAGGAAACAACCAGCACCGGTTGGTTCGATGCCTTCGTGAGCTGGCTCACCATGCACGGGATGCTCACGCGCAGGGGATGATGGTTTCACCCGGCCCCGCGACGATGACTCAGGCTGCCGGTCAGTTGCGCAATATGCTCCGCCGTGGTGCCACAACACCCGCCGATGATGCTTGTGCCGGCTGCCAGCCAGTCTGTGGCGGCTTGCGCGTAGGCTTCGGGTGTCACACCGTGCGCCATGCTCCAGCCGGCTTCTTCCACATGCCCCGCGTTGGCATACGCGCCGAGACGCACCGCTGCGCTGCCGGCCGCAGCGCGCAGGGCAAGCACTGCGTCGAATGTCTGTGCCACCGGGATGCAGTTCACCAATAGCGCTGCGGGCTTCACAGTCAACACAGCCTGGACAGCATCGCGCAGGCTGCCCCCGTTGAGCATATCGTTGCGCGCGTTCAGAGTGAGACTCACCCACACCGGCAGACCGGTTGCAGCAGCCGCGCGCGCCGCGATAGCCGCTTCGCGGGCAGTGTTCATGGTTTCGACCAGAAGCAAGTCGCAGCCAGCATCGGCGAGATGGCGCGCCAGTTCGTCATGCTCGGCCTCCAGCTCGGCGTCGTCGGGCACCAGCCAGGGGGAGTAGCAATCTTCGACCGGCGCAATGCTGCCGGCAATGAGCGGATGCGCGCCGGCGTGTGTGGCCCGGAATTCGGTGATGGCCTGCCGCGCCAAATCAACGGCGATGTGTGTCAACGCGCGCGAGCGACCGGTCTGGCCGGCTCGCGCCAGCGTGCGCGGGTTGGTGCGAAACGTGTTGGCCGTGATGACCTGCGCGCCGGCGCGCAGATAGTCCAGGTGAATTTGTTTCACCACCTCCGGCGCCGACATCAGGGCATTGGCCGACCACAGCGGCAGGCCGGTGTCCACGCCGCGCCGGGCCAACTCGGTGCCCATTGCGCCGTCCAGGATTGTGACTGTCATATCCCAACAGTAGCGCAGGCTTCAAGCCTGCGCTACTCGATTGCGGAAGTCTCCTGTCTTAACACCGGCGTTACGGCTCTCGAAGCACGATGGGGGCGAAGGCGCGCCAGGGAGTCACGCTGACTCCCGGCGCATGGCGGATGAGCGCGCCGTCGTGCGCGCCGATGGTGGCGCTGTTGGCCAGGGTGTAGCCGTCGGGCAATGGGCCGCTCTCTGCCCGCACGGTGATCGTCAGCGTCGCGGTGCTGTTGGCCGGCACAGCGAGGGCGCTCCAAGTCAGCGTCTGGCCGGTCTGCGTGTAGCCCGGCGTGGCGCTCAGCAAGGTGGCGCTGACGTCCAGCGTGTCGGTCACCTGGGCCGTCACCGGCAGGCTGCCGCTGTTGCTGAGGGTGATGGTGTAGGTGAGCGCCTCACCCATGCGCACGGCGGCCGGCGTGACGTCCTTGCGCGTGCCGGCGTTGTCGAGGTCTGCGATGCCGGTGCTGCCCACCGTGAACAGCCAGCGCGTACCGCCGTCGGCCTGGGTGGTGTCACCCTCGGCGTCCACGGCGGTCACCTGCCACCAGTACGTCCCGGGCGACAAGTTGCTCACCGCCAGGCTGGTGCTGCCGGTGGGCGTGTTGTTCACCACATCGCACAGGCCCCAGGCCGTGCCCACGCACACGCGGTAGCCGACCGCGCCAGCGGAGGCGGTCCAGCTCAGCACGACGCTGCTGCCGACCAACGTGCCGCTCAGCGGGGCGGTCTTCTGGAAGTTGGCCGGGCCAGTGCTGGTGTCGTTGGCAGTGGTGAAGGCCCACCACTGGCCGGCGTCGGCCTGCACGCTGAAGCTGCTGCCTAGTGCGCGCACCTGCCACCAGTAGGTTGTGCCGGCCTGCAAGGCGGGGGTCCAACTGGTGGCGCTGCCGACGTTGACCCAGCCGCCGGTGGCCTCGCACAGGCCGGGCGCGCTGCCCACGCACACTTCGTACGCGCTCGCGCCGGTGCTGACGAACCAGCTCAGCACGGCGGTGGCGGTGGGTACGCCGATGGCGGTGTGAGGGGGGGCAGCTTTGTTGAACTCGGCCGGTGGCTGCTGGTTGCGGGTGTTGAAGGTCCACCACATGCCGGCGTTGGCCTGGGTCTGGCCGCTGGCGCTGAGGGCGCGCACCTGCCACCAGTAGGTG
>DAOUDB010000343.1:0-14075 GCA_034431495.1 Thermoflexales bacterium | reverse complement strand
CATCATCACCCTGGTGTTCCAGCGCCAGATCATCGAAGGCATCACCGCCGGCGCGATCAAGTGACCAGAATCAAACCACGAAGAGACGAAGCGCACAAAGGGGAAGTTGGACAAAGACGCCTTCTTGGCCTTCGCTTCTTCGTGGTTGATCTACTGTGGGCGAGCCACGAAGAGCGCGAAGGGACAGAATGCCCACATCGGCGCTTTGTGCTCTTCGCGTCATTGTGGTAGAAAAAGGCAAACCCATGAAGCCCATGACCCTGCGCGAGCGCATTCTGGCCGTTGTGCACGGCCGGCCCCTCGACCGTGTGCCCTTCGTCATCTACGATGCCATGCTGCCCATGCGCGACGTGTGGGATGCCATCGGGCGCGACCAGATCGGCCTGATGCGCTGGAGTCAGGTGCATCGGGAGGAACATCCGCATTGCCGATTTGTCAGAGAGGACTATTGGGTGGGCGACACGCGCTGGCAACGCAACACGCTGCACACCCCCAAAGGATCGATCTACGAAGAGCGCGCTTTCGAGCCGGTCTACGACAGTAGCGCCATCCGCAAGCACTTCATCGAAAAGCCGGCCGACTACGAGGTGTTCTGGTCGTACCTCGAAGACAGCGTCCTGCTGGAGGATTACGATCGCTTTCACCGCGATCAGGCCGAGCTGGGCGACGACGGCACGCCGTTGGTGGCTGTCGAACGAACGCCGTATCAGCATCTGTGGATTCTGTGGGTCGGGCTGGACAACTTGTCGAATCACTTTGCCGATTGCCCGGATCATGTGATGCGCACCATCGCGTTGTTGGACGCGCGTGAGCGCCGGCTGATGGACATTGCCGCGCGCTCACCGGCCAGCTTCATCGACTTCCCCGACAACATCACCGCGCCGGCCATCGGCCCTAATCGCTTCCGCGAGTATTGCGTGCCGTACTACGACGACTTGGCTGAGCGCCTGGCCGAACGCGACGGGGTGGTGTTCGTGCACATGGACGGCGACCTCAAACCTTTGTGGCAGTTGATTGCCGCGTCGAAGGTGGGCGGCATCGACTCGCTCTCCCCCACGCCAGATAACGACACATCGGTGGCCGATGCCGCGCGCCTGTGGCCCGACAAGCGCTACTTTGTCAACTTCCCCTCGTCTGTGCATTTGCGGTCCTATGAAGGTGTGCGCGCAGAGGCCGAGGCGATTCTGACTGCCGCCGGCCACACCGGCCGCTTGCAGATTCAGGTGAGCGAAAACGTGCCGTTGTTTGCCTGGCGCACCAGCTTCCCGGCCATCCGCGACGCCATTCTGGCATTTGGCCGGCCGTGAGGGTTCGACGAATCACAAAGACACGAAGCGCACCAAGGACTTTGAGAGGGTATCTCGAGATTGATATGCCAGGCTCGCGTCCTTGCGGGTGCATCGAACCACACAAAAACAAAAAGAGCACAAAGATGTCTTTGTGCTCTTTGCTTCCTTGTGGTATGCCTTTCGACTTGCCCGGCGCCTGCTACGCCTGGCCGGTGAGCGTGGGGCGCACGGTTGGCCCGAACGACGCATTGGCTTCGAATGTGTAGCGCACGCGCTTGCCGGTGAAGCGGAAGGTGAGGGTGGGGCGGAACGGCGTCTCGTAGAAGCACAGCTTCACCGTGTAGGTGTCGTCGGCTGTCCAGGCCCCGCTGGCTGCGACCTTGCGTTGCGGCGTGGCAACCAATGGCGGCGGCGCATAGTGATCGAAGCCGGTCTCGCCTTCGATCCACCGGCCATGACCGCACGCGATGACATGTTCCTGCCGGCCTTCACGGATCGTCAGCGTGCTACTGTCTTTGCCAAAGTCGAGCGACACGCGCTGGATGCGCTGATCGTTCTTCGGGAATTCATACACCCGGCCTGACACGCGCGCTGCAATGTCTGCTGTGCGCTTGCCCTTGATCGGCTTGAGCGCCAGATGCGCCAGTTTATCGTTCAAGACGTTGTGCGTTGCTTCATCAGCCGGCAGCGTCTCAGGCTTCATCGCCGGCAGCAACGTCTGCCACACCAGATCGAGCACCGCCTGCATGTCTTTGACGCCGCTGGTGATGGCCAGCACCGCATCCTGATCCGGCATGACAATGCAATATTGCCCGAACGCGCCGTCGCCGCGATAGGCGTTGTGCCGGCAGCGCCAGAACTGGTAGCCATAGCCCTGCTGCCAGTCCGAACCGCCGCCCGCGCTGAACGGCGCTTGTGGCGCGCTGGCCTCTTCGACCCATGCCTCGGACAAAATCTGTTTCCCGTTCCACACGCCCTTGTTCAAATAGAGCTGGCCGAAGCGGGCGATGGCGTCTGTTGTGATGTTCAAACCCCATCCGCCGACGTTGATGCCGCGTGGATCGGTCTCCCACCACGCTTGCGTGATGCCCAGCGGTTCGAACAAACGCGGGGTGAGGTACTCTATCAGCGTCTGGCCGGTGAGCTTGTGCAGGATGGCCGACAGCATGTAGGTCGCGCCAGTGTTATACAGGAAGTGCGTGCCCGGCTCGAACTTGACCGGGCGCGCCAGGAACGCGGCCGCCCAGTTGCCGTCCTTACGGCGAGGCAGAAAGCCGGTGGTGTCATGATCGTGGCCGGTGGACATTGACAACAGGTGTCGCACGCGCATCGCTTGCAGGTTCCTGCCTGGCCTGGCCGGCGCATCTTCGGGGAAGAATGAGAGCACGGGATCATCCACGCTCAGCCGGCCCTCGCCGACTGCCAGTCCGACTGCGGTCGAGGTGAAGCTCTTGCTGAGCGAAAACAACTGGTGGACGCACTCGGCGCGATAGGGCGACCACCAGCCCTGGGCCACGACGCGGCCGTGGCGCAGCAACATGAAGCTGTGCAGCGCGTCGATGCGCTTTTCGGCCGTGTTCACGAATTTAAGGATGGCGGCTGAGGAGATGCCTTCAGCCTCTGGCGCACTGTGGAGAAGCGGAGTAGCTGTTGTCATAGACGTAGTCTACTCCTGTTGAGAATAAGCCGGCTTTTCTTAGCTCATGCTTGTGCGATCTGCTCGCCGTGTTGCAGGGTGCGTCGGATCAGGTCGAGTGTCTGGGTCAGTGCGTCGAGTTCCACACCCGGCCGCCAGTTCAGCGCGCGTTCGATCAGCGCAGCGTCCGGCTCGCCCAGCGTCGCCTGCGCCCAGCGCGCCGCTGTTGGCTTGCTGGCTATGCAGACTGTGTCTGCCTGCCCATGTTCCAATGTGTAGAGCGAGCGGCACATGGTCAGGATCGCGTAGGCCTGATATTCGCTGTCGCGCAGCCGGTGCGTGTCGTCGAGCATCGGCGCCCACCATTCGCGCAGGATGCCCAGCGCTGCGCGGCGCAAGTCGTCGGGCCGCACGGGGTCGATCAGTGTTGCCGCGGGCGGGCCATACAGAGCAATGCCCTTTTCGCGGATGACCCATCGCTGGATGATCCAGTCGCTGCCATGTCCATCGATGTCGAAGCTGCCATCGACGCGCAGGGCCGGATGATGGCAGTTGGCCGGGTCGTAGCGGCGCAAGGCTGCCAGCGGGATGTACGAGACCTCCATGTGGCCGGCCCATTTGAAAAGGCCGGCCAGTTGCGCGTGCATGGCGGCCAGCTCGGGCAGCATGGCCGTCGGCAGTTCATCGCGGGTGGCTGCCAGCAGGTCGATGTCGCTGGTGGCCGGTTTGAAGTCGCCGTTAGCCAGCGAGCCGTGCAGGTACACGCCGATGAGGTGATCGCCGAGCACGGCCTGTATGCCGGCCAGCGTCGCGCTCAACGCGGCGTTCACATCTGGGTAGGGGGTGGGCGACTGATGCAGATCGGACATGCGTGCTTCCATCAATGCTTGCGGTCGGTGAGACTGTCGAACCGACCGACTCTGCGCAGATACCGACGCGCTCTGCGTGTTGGCGTTCTCTACCGGGCGATCTGGTGCGGTGTGTGGTTCAGTCGTTCCGCCCCGGCCTCGGTGATGACGAATCCGTCTTCCATGCGCAGGCCGCCCCACGGCGTGTTGAACAATGGGATGTCCACCGAGATCACCATGCCCGGCTTCAAGACGGCCGGGCTGCTCGGCCCGAAGATGGGCGGCTCGAACTCGATCACGCCCACGCTGTGGACGCCGGAGTACAGGAAGTATTCGCCCAGGCCGGCTGCCTCGACGACACGCCGGCCGGCGGCTTCGACGGCGCGGCCCTCCACGCCGGGGCGCATGGCCTCGAAGCAGGCTTGCTGCGCGTCCCATGCCACCTGCGCCGCGCGCCGGATCGTTTCGCCCGGATCGCCGACCAGCACCGGCCGGCCGATGGCTGCGTGATAGCCCTCGTAGCGCGGCGCGACAGTCAACAACACCAGTTCGTTGTTCTGAATCTCGCGGAAGGTGGAACGCGCCAGGATGGGCCGGCTGTTCATGCCAGAAGCGACGATGGTGTCGATGCCGGTTCCTTCTGAGCCGGCGCGGCGCATGGCAGCGTCGATCTCGGCCGCCACTGCGCGCTCGGTGATGCCGGGGTGAATGGCGCCGATGCCGGCTTGCAGCCCGATCTGCGCGATCTCGTAGGCGCGCCGGATCACGGCCAGCTCTGCCGGCGACTTCTGCGCGCGCAGATCGCACAGCGCGCTCTCGACATCCACCCAGGCGGCCTGTGGCAGCGCCTGCTGAAGCGCGGCCATCAGGTCTGCGCTCATCAAGCTGTGCCCGGCCAGCCCGACCTGGCGCACTGCGCGCGCGTCGTAGCCGATGGCGCGCAGCACGTCGGCGAGGCCCTCGATCTTCGAGTAGGGGTAGTCCTCTACGGGGTGGGTGAATTCGCGCAGGGCGCGCACGTCCGAAGCCTGCGAGACGCGCAGGGCGTACTCGACGCTTTCAGGCCCGCACAGCAGCACCGGCGGCCCGCTGCGCGGCATCAGGACGATGGCCGGCTCGAAGTGAACCGGGAAATTGACCAGCCAACGCGCGTGGGCCGGGCCGAACACTGCGCGGTCGTCGGCATAGGCAAGCAACACGTCGAGGTCGCGTTCGGCCATGAGCGACTGCGCGGCCTGCCAGCGCTGCGGATACTCGCTCGCGGGAATGGCGGGATGATTCGCGTTGGTCATGGGTCGCAACAGCCTCAGCGCGGCGCTCAACCCGCCGCGTGTTTACGCTTCAGGCATCCACTGCCAGGCGCGCCGTTTGTATCAGCAACCGCAGGGCTTCATTGACCTCTTTTGAGGTGGGGAAAATCCTGGCGACGTCTGGATCGAGCAGAATCAAATTCGTGCCCTGCTGGAATCGTTCCGCGTACTTGCCTCGGACGCCGTCCTTGAGAAGTTTCGAGAGGTCATATTCCGGGCGAAGTTCATCCTCCGGCTCATGATTGATTTCCACTTTCATATTGCGCTCGTTCTGCGCGGGTCAGCTCTCGCGCGCTGATTATGCGAATCCTCTCGCCCCGTTCGGCGAATGACACCATCAACAGCCTGAATCGGAACGATAAACCAATGATAATGTGGCGATCCTCCTCGCTGGAGTGATCCGGGTCCGGCACTGTGATGCTCAACGTATCTCCAAATACTGTGGCCGCTTCCTCGAATGTAACGTCATGTTTGGCAATGTTGCGTGCAGCCTTGCCGGGATCCCATTCAAACTCCATTGGCTCAGTATAGATCAGGCATCACCAGTCCCGACATGTCTCATGCCTCGAGCACGGCGCCCTGGCTGCCGCTCGTCACCATCTTTGTGTAGCGGCGCAGCCAGCTTGGCAGATTCTCGCGCACGACCGGCTTCCAGTTGGCCTTGCGTCGCGCCAGCTCGGCCTCATCCACATGCAGCGTGAGGGCGCGGTTGGGAATGTCCACCGTGATCAGGTCGCCCGGCTGCACCAGCGCGATTGGGCCGCCGGCGGCTGCCTCGGGGCTGACGTGCCCGATGCACGCGCCGCGCGTGCCGCCGCTGAAACGGCCATCGGTGATGAGGGCGACGCTGCTGCCAAGGCCGCGCCCCATGATGTACGAGGTGGGGCTGAGCATCTCCTGCATGCCGGGGCCGCCCTTTGGCCCTTCGTAGCGGATGACGACCACATCGCCGGCCTTGACTTGACCGTTCAGAATGCCGGCGCAGGCGTCTTCCTGGCTTTCGAAGATGACCGCCGGGCCGGTGTGGGTGCGCATCTCCGGCGCGACGCCGGCAGTCTTCACCACGCAGCCGTCGGGCGCGAGGTTGCCGAACAGCACGGCCAGACCGCCATCCGGGCTGTAGGCGTTATCGAGCGGGCGGATGCATTGCGGGTCTTGGGTCGCGCAGCCGGCGATGTTCTTGCCCAGTGTCTGGCCGGTCACGGTGAGGCAATCCAGATTCAGGGCGCCGGGCTTGTGGCTGAGTTCGTGCAGGATGGCGCTGATGCCGCCGGCTTTGGCCACGTCTTCGATGTGATAGTGGCTGGAGGGCGAGACCTTGCAGATGTTGGGTGTGCGCCGGCTGATAGCATCGATGCGGGCGATGGGGTAATCGAGGCCGGCTTCGCGCGCGATGGCGAGGGTGTGCAGCACGGTGTTGGTGCTGCCGCCCATGGCCACGTCGAGGGCGATGGCGTTATCGATACTCTCGACTGTGACAATGTCGCGGGCTTTGATGTCGTGTTCGAGCAACCACATGATCTGGCGAGCGGCTTGACGGGCCAACGCTTCGCGTTCGGGGCTGAGGGCCATGGCCGTGCCATTGCCGGGCAAAGCGATGCCCAGGGCTTCGCATAGGCAGTTCATGGAGTTAGCCGTGAACATACCACTGCACGAACCACAAGTTGGACAGGCCACCTTTTCGATCTGGGCCAGGCGCTGTGCGCTCATCTTGCCGGCCGAGACCGACCCGACCGCCTCGAACACCGAAATCAGATCGACCACCTGGCCGTCTTCGGTCTTGCCCGCGTACATCGGCCCGCCTGAGACGAAGATGGTCGGGATGTTGCAGCGCATCGCGCCCATCAACATGCCGGGCACAATCTTGTCGCAATTGGGGATGCAGATCAGCGCGTCGAACTGATGCGCGCTGACCATCGTCTCTACGCTGTCGGCGATGATCTCACGGCTGGGCAGGCTGTACTTCATGCCAAAGTGACCCATCGCAATGCCATCATCCACACCGATGGTGTTGAACAGGAAAGGCACGCCGCCGGCTGCGCGCACAGCATCCTTCACGATCTGCCCGAACTTGTCGAGGTGAACGTGGCCGGGAATGATGTCCACGTAGCTGTTGGCGATGGCGATGAAGGGCTTGCCAAAATCCTCTTCCTTCACGCCGGTTGCGCGCAGCAAACTGCGATGGGGTGCGCGTTCGAGACCCTTTTTAATCGTGTCGGAGCGCATCGCGCGGGCTACGCCAGAGCCGTTCTTGCCATTTGTGGACATGCTGTGCCTCGTTTGTCTTGTTGCGGATGGGCCGATTATACGCAGCGCACCAATACGCAACACGCAACACGCAACACGCAACACGCAACACGCAACACGCAACACGCAAGACGCCACACGCCACACGTCTGATGTATGCTTGCCGCATCAGGCACATGGCGCAATCATCCGTGCTGCTTCATCTGCGTCGCGCGTTGGCCGGCCTGAACGACCCGGAACAACTGGGCGCGAACCCGCTGGCCGAGCGATTGTCGGCCTTACACGACGACAATGCGTTGTCTCGCGCCGCTCAACTACGCCGCGTGATCGTCGATTTGATCGAGAGCCTCAAGCCGGCCGGCGAGCCTGTTGAAACGTCGCCGCAGTGGCGGCAATACGTCATCCTATACGACCGCTACGTGGCCCGACGCCCCTTGTGGCAGGTCGAGCAGAAGCTTCATCTTGGCGAACGTCAGGTGCGCCGCGAACATCGCCGCGCGGTGGCCGAGTTGGCGTTGCGTTTTCAGGCGTGGCTGGATGCTGGGGTGTCCGCGGTGTTTGAGCTGTCTCAGCCTGAGGGGGCCGATGCGGGCCTGCTGCCAGAACTGCCGCCTGCCGAGCCTCCCGATCTGCTCGAAGCCGTGCAACGATTGTCGCCCATGCCCAGTGTGTTCGGATTGCGTGATCTGCTGCTCGAGCTCCAGGCAGTCGTCTCGGAGATAGCCCGGCAGTCCGGCGCTGAAGCGATCATTGACGTGCGGGTCGATCCGCCTGATCTGACAGCCTACACGGATCGGGGAATCCTGCACCAATTGCTGTTCAAGTTGCTCCAGTCTCTGGCGCAGGGCGGGCGCGATCCATCCCGGCCTGTGCTCCTGTCGGCCGGCTCGGCAGACACTGTCCGCGATGCCCGCGCCGTCCTCATTGCAGTCCAGGGCGATGCCGAAGTTGGCGATGAAGACGAAACGTTGCAGTTGTGCCAGTGGCTGGCGCGATCGCTCCAGTCGGATCTTGTGAGGGAGCCAGGCGCAGGCGCATCGTTCCGGCTGGTTTTGCCGGCCGGCACCCGGTTGCGCAAGGTGATGATCGTCGACGACGAGCCGGTGGCAATCGAGTTATTCGAGAGTTATCTGGTTGGCTTGGATTACAGTGTCACCGGCGTCACACGACCAGGCGAGGCGCTGCAACGCGCGTTGGAAATCCGGCCCGATGTGATTGTGCTCGATGTGATGATGCCCGCCATGGATGGATGGGAGTTGCTCCAACAGCTGCGCCACGCGCCGGGTCTTGACGGTGTGCCGGTCATCGCCTGTTCGGTGCTGCGCGACGCCGATCTCGCCCGGGCGCTCGGCGCGGCCAGTTTCTTGCACAAGCCGGTGTTGCGCCATCAACTGATTGCCGCGCTTGAGGCGGCTCTTAAGGTGGCGCTGAGTCGGCCAGGCAACTAGCGCGTTGGCGATCTGTGCCCATCATCCGCTCGTCCCGACACGACTACTCGACTTTGAGAAGCACTTTGCCGTTTTGTTCGCGTGCAGCGTGGGTTTTCAAGGCGGCGCGTGGCGGCGGGCGCAAGACCGCGCCGGTGCGGACGTCGAAGCGGCCATTGTGTTTGGGGCACTCGATGCAGGCCCCCTCCAGAAAGCCGTCGGCCAGTTCCGCGTTGCCGTGCGTGCATTTGCTGTCAGAGGCGAACAGTTGCCCGATCTGCGTGCGGTACACCGCATAGGACTTGCCGCGATGCTCGAAGCGCAACGCCTCGCCCGGCAGCAGCAGGTTCAGGTGGCACACCTCGACCCATCCGCCGGCATCCGGCGCGGCATCCGACACGATGCGCTGGCTGCTGTGCGCCGCTTCTGCCTGCGGCGGAGCATCCGGCAGCGCGCGCACCAGGTAATAGTTCGGGTCTTTGAGCGCGCGCAACAGGGTGGGGATGATCTCGCGGTAGGCGTCGAGCAGGCCGTTGTAGGCCGGCGGTAATTGATCCTTGACCAGCTCGTGCAGTTTGGGCAGGTTGTAGTAGGGCACCATCGGGAAGATGTGGTGTTCGATGTGGTAGCCCATGTTCCAGTACAGGTAGCGGTTGATGGGGTTCATCAGCACCGTGCGCGTGTTCAGACGATGATCGAGCACATCTTCGGCGAGGCCGGCGTGTTGCGTCAGGCCATACACCACCATCAGCCACGACCCGTACAGGTTGGGCAGGCCGATCAGCATGAGCGGCAGGAGGCTGCCGGTGGCGACGGCCAGAATGATGACGCCGGCGTAGATGCCCACGTAGATGCGGGCGCGCGCGAAGACTCTGCCGAACTCGGATTCGGGAATGAATGCGCGGTCCTCTTCGGTGACCTTGCCCGCGGCATGGCGCAGGATGTCTTGAAAGTACAGCAAGAAGGTGGGCATGTTGACGAACTTCAGCGCCAGCGACAGAAGAGACGACGGGCGTTGCAGGGCGATTTCGCGGTCACGGCCCACGATGATGGTGTCGCTGTGGTGACGGGCATGGCTCCAGCGCCACACGATAGACTCGCGCATGACCATGAACGAGGCGATCTCGTACAGGGCGTTGTTCAGCCAGTCGGTCTTGAACGCCGTGCCGTGCGAGGATTCGTGCCAGCGCGAGTCGGACGAAGAGCCGTATAGAACCCCGTAGATGACAAAGGGGATGATGGCCCACGGCGTGCCCCACAGGGCGATGCCGGCGCCGCCGGAGCCTATGAGCAGCGCGAACCACAGAATGGTGTCGCGCAAGGCCGGGCCATCGCGCCGTTCGAGCAGCGCGCGCATCTTGTCCCTGGGGACGTAGGGCGCGTACCATTTGGCGTCGGCCAGGCCGGCCTCAACGGCCTGACGCGACTTTGGGCCTGCCAGGCTGTAATCGCCCAACGATCTTTTTGCTCCAACACTGATTGCCATTTCACATCACTCCCGGAATGACATTCCACTTCAAGGCCGCGATCTTACTGTAACTGGTCAGGGCCGTCTACCCTTTAACTCTCGAATGCCGCGATCTCGGTCTGCGACGCCAGGACACTGATTTCGACGAGGAATTGCTCTGACTCGCCCGGCATCAACTGGCGCAGCCGGCCTTCCGCGCGTTCCCGATCGCGCCCGCCGGCCAGATTGGTGGCCGGCTCCAGCCCGCACACATACTCGCCTTCGCCGATCATCTTCCACTCGAACATCCATGGCAGGTTCGAGGCGCGCCAGCGCAGACCAACGCCCAGCCCGCGCCCGCCGGCGAACGCGCGGTTGACCAGCGCTGCCCGCGCGTACCCTTCGCTATCCACCTGCGGCGCGTGATAGAAGACCTGTTCGGCGTAATTCGGCGTGGGCGGGGCAAAGCGCCGATGTTCCGCAAATCCCGGCTCGGCGGCCTGATCCCGCGGCCATGAGCGCGCCGCTGCAAACAACAGTTCCGAGTCTTCGCTGAGCACGGGGAAGCCCAGATTGCAGTGATAAAGCAGCATCAGCGGCGCAGGTTTGAATCCTTCGTTGGTCACGCTGTCGTGAATGGTCAGTCTGGCCTCGCCCAGACGCGCCACGATGCGCCGGCGCAGCACAAGGTTGGGGCCGAAGACCGTCGCCTCGCGCACCTCGCCGCTGACCCACAGGTCGCACTCATCCCCGTGCCAGTCTGCGCCATAGGCCACATGTGTGGCAGGGATGTATGAGGCGCGGCCATGCAGCCCCAGCGGCTCGCCCTGATCGACCGTTGGCGCGCCGAACCAGGTCAGGCCACCAGTCGCCATCAATCCGCCGCCGAAGCCGCGCAGCCATC
The DNA here is from genome assembly GCA_034431495.1 of Thermoflexales bacterium. Taxonomy (GTDB): domain Bacteria; phylum Chloroflexota; class Anaerolineae; order J036; family Brachytrichaceae; genus Roseilinea. The sequence goes on along the minus strand of DAOUDB010000343.1, from coordinate 2,967 downwards.
CCAGCCCCTCCGGCTCGAAGTAAGCCGGGTGCGCGAATGTGGTGGGCGAGTGCCACGCCAGCGGGGCGCCGCAGAAACTGGCCGGCCCCAGATCCATGCCGCGATCGAGCAGCACGGTGAAGTCGAAGCCGCTGCCGGTGCGCACATCCGCGATGCGCGCGCCGCGCTCGAAGCCGTCGGCCAGTTCGCCGAGGCGCACCCCGCCGAACTGGCTGAGATCGCCGCGCCGGCTCAATTCGGCGCGAGTGAAGAAGCGGTCGAAAAGTCTTGGCATGGTTTCCTCCAGATCATGTTGCGCGTTCTCTATCTGTCGTTCGGCTGTTCATGATGAGCGCGCCGGCGACAGCGATTCGAGCGCGCCGTTCAACAGCTTGTCGATCTCGCGCTGGCTGAAACGCTCGCGCCGGGCACATAGGAACACATCCGGCTCATCTCGATCCGGTTCTGCCGGGTAGTCGCGGGCGGTGATGACGATGATCGGCAGGCCGGGGCGGTCGGCCTGGATCTCGACGGCCAGATCCAGCCCGTCGGCGTCGGGGAGGTTCAGGTCGAGCAGAACGACATCGGGCTGCGCGTTCGCCAGTGTGTCCCAGGCCTGTTGCGCGTTCATGGCGCGCCAGGTGGCGCAGCGCGGGTAGGCCGATCTCACCGCAGTGTCCAGAAATTCCTGCATGGCCGGGTCGTCCTCGACGATGAGGCAGCTATGCAAGGCAATGCACAGCCGGCCGAGCGACTCCATCAGCCGTTGGCGCGACACAGGTTTCACCAGATAGTCATTGATACAGGTTGGGAGCGCCTGGCGTGTCAGCCCGGGCAGCGCGCACAGAATGAGCGGTGTGCCGTTCAGCGCGTCGAGCGAACGCACGGCCAGGTCGAGCGCATCCGGCCCGTCGGTGGCGCATACCACGGCCAGCGGTTGTGTCTCGCGCGCCACCCGATACAGATCAGCTTCATCGGCTGCCCAGGTCAAATCGCAGGTCGCCAGGTGCGTGCTGAGCAGGCGCCGGGCGTGCGCGTTGTGGGCATAGGCAACCACCGGCTTGCGCGCGCGGGCTTGCTGCTCCCAGTAGTTCCAGAACTGCTCGTCGGCAGAAGCCAACGCGACGTGTGGCGCTGGTTGGGCGCTTGCTTCGTGGGACGAGCCATCATCGACCGGCAGCCAGAACGAGAATGTGCTGCCCTGGCCGGGCACGCTGTCGGCCCAAATCTGGCCGCCGTGCAATTCGATGAGTTGTTTGCTGATGGCTAATCCCAACCCCGACCCGCGTTGCCAGCGAAAAAAAGCCCCGTCGAGTTGGCGAAATTCCTGGAACAAGCGCGGCAAGTCTTCTGGGGGGATGCCGATGCCGGTGTCGGACACCCGCACCACGATTTTCGATTTCGGGCTTTGGATTTGGGATGGATCGGGGAGGCTTGCTCCGAGGTTCTCGGCGTATCCCACGCGGATGGTGACGCCGCCCTGCTCGGTGAAGCGCACGGCGTTCGTCAGCAGATTCAGCAACACCTGCCGGATGCGGATGCGATCGAACAAGATAGCCGGCAGATCGGGATCGATCTGCGTGTTGAGATACAGCTTGCGGCCCTCGTACAGGCCGCGCATGATGTCAACCGCTTCGGTGACCACATCGTGCAGATAGCCCCGCTCTCGAATGAGTGCCAGCCGTTCGGCATTGATGCGGGCCAGGTCGAGCACGTCGTCCACCAGTTGCGACAGGTGCTGCGCACTCTGGTAGATTTGCTGAATGTGGTTCTTGAGGCGCGGGGACCAGGGCTGGGCGCCGTAGAGCTGTGGGGAGTTGACCATCATCTCGCTGAAGCCGATGATCATATTCAGCGGGCTGCGCAGTTCGTGGCTGACAGCGTTGGCGAACTGCATTTTCAGCGCGCGCGCCTGCTCGGCTTCCTGCCGGGCCAATACCAGCATGCGGTTGACGCGGTCGAGGCGCTGATAGGCGCCTTCCAGTTCTTTATTAAGCCGCATTAACTCGGCGCGATGATCCTGAGCTTCGCGGGTGGACTTGAGAGCGTTGAGGGTGCTCTCCCACTCCCACCTGAGCACGGTATATAACTGGTGTGTGCCCAGGAAAGACGCGAACGCGGTGACGGCGACCATGACGCCGGCCCACCAGGCGCGATCGAGCGCGATGGCGTCGGGCATCAGCGCGGCCAGGATGGCGATGGCCAGCACCGGCATTCCAAATGCCGGCAGCGCCTCGCGGTCGGACATGAGCAGACCGGCGACTATGACGATGGCGGGGAAGAAATGCAGGGCCGGCCCGAGCGGAAAGTGGATAACTTCCAGCGCCGTTGCGGCGGTCAGCGACTCAACAAACACCCAACGTGCCATGCGCGGATGTGTGGCCCGCAGCGCATTAGCCCATAGCAGCCCAATGCCCAGCGTGGCGGTGACCGGCCAGGTGTAGAAGATATGCGGACTGTCGCGCCAGGCGGCCGCGCGCAAGAAGGGAACGATGAGCACGATGCCGGCCATGACCAGCAACGCCTCGAAGTAGCCCGACCGCAAGTAGCGCCCTTCGTCCTCGAAGGACATCGGCGGGTCTCCGTCTGCCTGGGGTGGCTCGGCCGGACGAACTGAATGCTCGGTTTGAGGGCGCATAGACGTTCCTCTGCGCCGAGGGCCGTTTTTGGGCCTTTCAATGACCGCCCAACGGAAGGCTCGACGCTAGACTTTAAGATAGCATTATCGCCGTCTCATGGCCGACGTGGCGCTGGGATGCCGCCGCTGGCCGGGAGACAGACTCAGGCGATGATCGGTTGGAGCCCACGCGCGACCGGCACCTGCCGGGCAGGGCCGATAAAGGAGGTGGTCGTTCAGGCAGTGGATGATCTGGAGATGCTCTGAAGTGCTTCGTTGTTTGCGTTTACGCAGAGTCCATGTTTGGGAACCCATAAGCACAAGAGGTAAGAAAGGAGATGTTTTATGTCTCGCAAGAAGACCCTGGTTAC
>DAOUDB010000342.1:0-8132 GCA_034431495.1 Thermoflexales bacterium | reverse complement strand
GAGGCCAATATCCGCAATCTGGGTGAAGGGGCTGAGGCGCTCTGGGCGTCGTTGTTTGCCGGCCAGGACATGCGCACGTCGGGCCGGCTTCAAGTCGTGCCATTTCTTCAGGTGGCGATTCAGCAAGCCGATCTGCCATCGGGAGACGCGATGCGCATGTACGGCATTACTGCCACCAAAGCAACGACGTGCAGCGTGAACTGCGCGTATCAGATGATTCTGCCCTTGACGCCGGTCGAGCGCAATGGCCAGGTGTTCGCATTGCAGACCAAAGCGTTGCATGATTTTGTCACCGGCGACACCAACCTGTTCCGCCGGTGGCGCGATGTGCGGCTGAAGTGGGCTGTGCAGGGCGAGGTGTTGCGCGCCAACGAGCAGGGCAACTACCGGCCCGGCCCCGGCGGCAGCCACGGCATCATCGTGTACGACACGCCCTACATCATCACCGGCCTGCAAACACAGCGGCAGGCCGGCGCGGAAATGTTTGTGGCCGCGGCGTATCAGACCGCCGGCCAGTTGTTCGACGACGGCCCGATCAGCCTGTTGCGGGCCGGCATGGAAGCGCAATTCCTGTCTGGCCGCCTGACCCTCGAGCAGATCGGCGACCGCTTCAACAGCCTGAATGCCACGCCGTCGGCTACCTATACCCAGACCTGGGGCATCACCCACACCTACGGCATTCTGTACGGCGGGCGTTACTTCTATCCACACATCGACCTGGCGCTGTTGACCACCATGCAAACCACCACGCGCCAGTTGCTCGAGGCCGTCTATCCCTCGCGCAATGTGTCGCCGACGCTGATCCTGGCGAGCGAGCAGCGCACCTCGACGCTCAACGCCGACGACATTGCCCCCGATGGCCGAGGTGGGCTGAATAGGCTCGGCTTCAACGGCGTCACCGACATCACGCTCAACACCTGCCTCAAGCCGTTGATCACCAGCCGCAGCCTGAAGCTGCAAACCTACCGCTATGACAATTCGGGATTTTCGATTTTCGATTTTGGATTTGAGGGTGCGCCAACGCTCAGCTCGGACTCAATCCAAAATCCAAACTCCCAAATCCAAAATCTGCAACAGCTCGGCGACTGGGTTCCGCTCTCGCTCGATGAAGTGCTGACCAAAGTCGAGCAGGAATTCGCGCAGCGTTTCCCCGAAATCCAGCAGGCGTTCGACCAGATTCAGGCCGTGTACGCCACGGTGCAGGACCTGTATCAGCAGGCACTGAACATCCTGAAGATGGCGACAACGGCCTGGCATCTCGGTCAGACCGTGATTCATCGCCTGAGCAATCTCGATCTGGCCGACTTGAGCCTCACGCTCGACGACGTGCAGATGATCGCGCAGTTCCTTGACCAGAATGGCATCTTGCCATCGGGCTATGCGCAGATTGTGTACGTCCTGTTGGATGTGTTCGAGGCCGGCGGCCCACTCGTATGGTTGGAGCAGCAGTTCAACCGGATCGTCAGTTTCGTCGAAGGGCTGACCGAAACGGTCGGCAGTTTCTTCGACAACGCGCCGGGCCTGTCCATGCCGTCGGCGCAGGAATTTCTGGAATGGACGCGCACGGCCATCAATCTGCTCAACTACCTGGCCATGATCACCGGCTTCCAGTTTCTATCTGATCTGGCGCGCATCCTGACGCAGGTGATCGAGATCTACAAACTCGTCCGGCAGATCATCGACATGGCTATCAACGTGGTCAAGACCGTTCAATCCGCGCTCGAAGGCGCAGCGCAAACGGCGCGCGCCCTGCTTGACACGTTGCTGGCCGAGGCCAGGGCGCTGGCCGGCTCGCTGAGTCTGGTTGGCCTGCTCATCCAGATCGGGTTGACCTGGGTGAGCGTGCTGGTCACGCTGCTCAATGGGAATCTCCCGCCGCTGATTGTGTCCACGATTGTGGCGCGCGCCATCGTCGAGACGATCATCGCCGTGGCTATATTTGCGATTGCCACCGTTGTGCCCTTTGGCTGGGTTGTGCTGGCGGTGTTTGCCGTCATCAAAGCCATCGAGGCCATCTTCGGCGTCAAGTTCGACCCCATCTCGCTATTCCTCGATTGGTTCTTCGGCATCAAGATCACGCCGTTGTCTTCGTTGCTGTCGCATCAGGTCGGCCAGTTGAACTACCAGCCGTTCGACCCGCAGGGCGGGCTGGTGGTTGGCGAGCGGTTCCAGGTCAATATCACCTCGACGGCGTTGCTCATGGGCACATCGGCTGCGTTGGATAACTCGTGGGCCGGCGTGCGCACCGGCTTCTATTCCGGCGCGTGGTACGAGTTTCAGGTGTGCGTGCAAGATCCATCGCAGTGGCAACAGTTCATGGCCGAGTATGCGCCGTTCCAGACTGCGCCGCCCCAGATCAACACCAGCGCGTTGTCCGTGTGCTTCAACCTCAGACTCGCCCAGGACTCGCGCTTGAACGCGCAAGGCACGGAGTTGGAATACACCTGGAAAGTCACGCCCTACTCGCGCAGTCAATCCGGCTCGAAGCTATTCATTGGTGGCAGCATCTACCAGATGCGGCACAACCGCACCGCCTACGCCGAATACGTTCCCTCGCGGCCCCGCATCAACACATGGACCTATGTCGATGTGAACTTCGGCGTCGGCACGCGCGCCTACGTGTGTTCGCCCTTCCTCGACTTGCAGGGCGAATGCTACGAAATCGGGCAGGGCGGCGAATCGCCGCCGCAGATCACCCGGCTGTATTTCGACATCCTGCCCAACACCATTTTCGGGATGCTGGGCTGGTCTGATCTGGTCAATACCGACCCCGACGCAGACGGGCTGGAAGGCTACTTCGACAAGACGACCAACAAGTGGATCGGGGCCGATAGCTTCCTGTGCGGCAATGTCTCCAACACCTGGGATGCCGATGGCGACGGCCTATCGGACAAGTTCGAGTGGGAGACAGACGGCCTGTCGCCATGCCATGCTGACACGGATGGAGATGGCCTGCGAGACGACATTGAGATGCTGCTCGGCACAGACCCGGCTAAAGCCGATACCGACGGCGATGGCCTGAAGGATGGCGAAGAGGTCGCCTACTGGGACCCGCAACAGGATGAGCTGATCGTCCCCTGGCGTGTGGCGATGCAAGGCGCGTATCCCGGCTTGCCCGACCCGCCCGCGTTCCCCAACCCGCGCCAGGCCAATATCGACGGTGACCATCGCTCGGACAAAAACGAGCGCAAATGGAACACCAGCCCGAATGCGTTTGACCCCGTGCCCGACCTGCCGGTTGAGTTGATGCTCGAATCTCAACTGGTCGAAGGCGGCGGCACGCGCGTGTGGGCCTATGCGTCGCCGTGGCCGAACGACGGCCCGGCTGTGTTGGGCATGGCGCTGACCGTGACCCTGCCGGTTGAGATGTCCGGCCTCACCACTTCGGCGCGCGTGCATCCGCCGTTCGTCTCCCCGCAATTCAATGTGGGCACTCCCGCGCCCGGCAATGGCCCGCTGACCTTCGCGTGGACGTTCCCGGCCATCTGGCAGGGGCGCTACATCTCCACGTCGTTGGCCGGCCTGCCGGCGCTTCCACCCGGCCCGGTCAGTGTCACGGCGCAACTGGTGTTCAGTCACGCCGGCGCGCTGCGCCTTGTGACCGACGTAGTGCCGTTGTTGGTCAATGCCGGCGGGCCGCAGGTCACGATTGTTGCGCCATCCGACGGCGCTGTGTTCAACGGCCCATTGACGATTGCAGGCAGCGCCAACGACCCCAACGGCATCCGGCAGGTGCTGGTGTGCATCAAGACCGCTTTGCCCTGCGCCGGCAATGACTGGATGCCTGCCCTCGGCAAGCATAGTTGGCAACGTGTCTGGAACCCGTCGGCCAATGCCACCTACGTTGCCCAGGCCTATGCCATCGACGCTTACGGTGTGCCCGGCCCGGTGTCTACGCCCATCACCTTCAGCGTGGACATGGCGCCGCCCACCGGCGGCAGTTTTGGTCTGAGCGGCACGGCCTGGTTGTCCAGCACTATCTACAGCGGCACGCTGGCGACCGTACGACTGACGGGGCGCATCACCGACGCTGCCGCCGGCCCTTCTGGGTTTGCCTCTGGCGCAGGCAGCGCGCTGATTGTGATTGAAGATGGGGTCGCTCCGGCCAGCCTGCACGTCCAGTCCGTTCAGCAGCCGGGTCAACGTATCAGCCCGTTTGTGTTCGACTGGTCGTTGCCATCGAGCGGTTTTGGTGGCGCTGCGCCCGACCGCGCGCGATCTTATACCCTGACGCTGGGCGTCAGTGACCGCGCCGGCAATCTGGGCAACATCTCGCAGACCTTGCGCGTGATGATCGACGACAACGCGCCGGGCGTGCTGGCACGTACGCCGCAAGTCGCGCACGGCAATCTGGTCACGTTGACCGGCCGGGCCGACGACACGGCGTTGTCGCTCGCGCGCCAGGAGCTGCCTTACGACCCCGCCATGTCAGTGTTGAACTTCAGCGCGTTGTTCTCACTGCCCAACGTCACCAGCACGATCTGGTTCGTGGGCGATGTCAACGGCGACACCTTCGATGATGTGGCGCTTGCGCAACCCTCGACCCCTACGCAGACCTGGCGCGTCGGGCTGTTCTTTGGCCGGCCCGGTGGTCTGCCGCCAGCCCTGCTGATGTCGAGCGCCAACGTCACGTTCACCGGCGAGACGGTTGGCGCGGCTACTGCGCCGCCGGCCATCGCCGGCAATCTGGATGTGAATGGCGACGGCATTGCCGATCTGCTCATCGGCGACCTGCGCTTTGGCGGCCTGGATGGCAAAGCCTACGTTGTGTTGGGCCGGCGCGCGCCCGGCATTGGTTCGGGCGGCTGGCCGGCCACATTCAGCCTGACCAATGCCGACTGGCAACTGACCCGGTCATCTGCGCGCGGCTTTGGCGCTACGGTGGCCTCGGCCGGCGATGTGGATGGGGATGGCCTCTCCGATATTCTGATCGGCGCGCTGCTGGGCGAGGGTCAGTCCGGCGCGGCCTATCTCTACCGGGGGCGCGAACTGGGCGCGCCTTCGACGGCGACGACGGTGTTCGTGCCGCCGCACGCCTGTAGTGTGCCGGCGTCGAACCTGGCCGGCCTGGGCGACACCAATGGCGATGGGCTGTCTGATATTCTGATTGCCTATGGCAGAGGCTCGCCGGCCTCCAGTTGCCCGGGTGGCGTGGCGCTGATGGCCGGGCGCACAGCCTGGCCGGCCAGCATGTCGTTGCCGGTGTCGGCCACAGCCTTGTTTACTGCGCCGGGAACGCTGCAAACGGTGGCCTTCGCCGGCGATCTGGACGGCGACGGGCTGAACGATATGCTCATCGGCGACCCGGCCGCCACACAATCGCGTGTATTTGTGGTGTTGGGCCGGCGGCCCGAATTGCCATGGCCGGCGCCGTCTGTGGGGTTGAATCTGGTCACGGGCGCCAACGCTTCATTCCGCGAGCTGAATCTCGGCGGCGGACCAGGGACACGACTCGGCGCAGGACTGACGACGATGGGTGATCTGGACCGCGATGGCACAGCCGACTTTGCGTTCGGCAACCCCGGCCTGGGCGCGGGGCCGAATCGCGTCGCCATCCAGCGCAGCAGCTATCTCTCCCGCACGCTCGACCAGCCGGTCGTGAACGCCAGTTCTCTTATCAGCGGAACGGCCAACACGCAGCGCGTTGGCGAGTATCTCTCCAGCGGCGACGTAAACGGCGATGGCGTGCGCGACATCCTGATCGGCCTGCCCGGCATCGGCGCTGGCGTGTTGTTACACGGCAGGTTCAACCCTGGCGAGACCTCTGGCGTGGCGCGCGTCGAAATCGGCGTGAGCGGGCCGAATCTGAATCCCGGCTTGCCGTTTACGGCCACGTTGCCCACGTCGTGGCAGGCTGCGACGTTGGGCAATCTGAACTCGTCCATCACGCCGTGGACGCGCACGCTGTCGCTGCCGGCCAACGGCGACTATCGCGTGTATGCGCGCGCCATCGACCGCGCCGGCAACATGACGCCGGCCACGGCCTGGTATCAAGGCAACGTGCTGGTCAACAGCAATCCAATCTCGTTTGGCCTTTCTTCGATCACAACGACTGCGGTCGCGTTGATCTCGAAGACCAATCTGAGTCTGACCGGCACGGCAAACACGGCCGTGCAACCGCAGCACGTGCGCGTGTTCGATGGCTATGTCTGGCATCGTCTGCTGCCGGTCGCCGGCGCCTGGCAGGTCACATCCACAATTCCGCGCGCCGATCTGCGCACGTTGACCTTCCGCGCGACGATGCGCGATGCCTATGGCAACGCACGCTATGCTGCGCGAACACTGACGACGGATACGCTGGTGTTGGCGCCGGCGCTGTCTGCCAGTCTGCCCGTGAATGTCTGGCTGACCGACATCACGCCGACGCTGACGGTGAGCTGGCCGGCCATCGCCGATGGCAGCGGCATCGCCAATCGCTGGGCCGGCATCGACACGATCAGCCAGAGCGTGCCCATCACGCCGGTGGCTGCCAACAATGTATCGCGCCTGTTGACGCAGGCCGGCGCGTACTTTGGGCATGTCAGCGTGCGCGATGGGGCCGGCAACTCGCGGCTGTCGCACATCGGGCCGGTGCTGCTGAACCGCACCCGCACCCCGTCGGCCATCTATGTCGATGGCAATCTGGATCTGGCCGGCGGCGAGTACCCAACCGGCACGCTGCTCAACTACGATCCCTATGCGCTGGGCAAGCCGTTCGCCGTGTGGGGCACGTGGGATGCTGCGCGGTTGTACCTCGGTCTGCCGGGCAATGGCTGGACGCCACAGAACCGTCTGACGATCTATTTCGACACGCGCAGCGGCGGGTTGACGGATTCGCTAGACCACTTTGGCCGCACGCACAGCTTGCCCATGCAGGCCGACTTTGCGCTGGTGATCGGCAACGAAGGCAACGACCCGCTCAGTCATCGCCGGGCGGTGTCGCCGTGGCCCGGTTCGACAACGGTGCCCACTTACACCCTGTATATGGCAAGCGGCGCGGGCTGGACGCGGGTTGCCTCTCCAGCATCCATCGTTGCCAGCGGCTTCGACACGGAGATTGCGCTCGACCGCGCCGAGGTGCAGGCCAATGGCGCGGTGCAGATCATGGCGCTGGCCGAAGATGCCGGCGGCATCTGGGGGGTGTTGCCTGGCGGGGCGCGACCCTCGACCACGCACGTGCTGACCGGGCCGGTGACGTTCCAATCCGTGCCGGGCTGGTCTGTCATGCGCTGGAACACGCTGGGCAATGGCGTGTTTCCGAATGCCGGCCTGAGCCAGTTGATCGCGCCGGAAGTGACATTCCTGCCGGGGTGGAATACGACCGTAGTCAGCAATACCATTCGACCGGTGACGTTGACGGTGCGCAATCCCGACGTTGCGCCGTACGTGAGCGCGCCGATCACGGTGAGTGTTGGTGTGACGGCGCCGCCACAACTGGCCGGCTTTGTTGGTGTGCCGCTCGGCGCGAGCTGCGCGAGTTGCCCGGCCAACGCCCGCGAGTGGGTGATTCGCGTCGATGTTGCGCCCTATGACACGACGACGGTTACTTTGTTTGTGCAGACCAGTGTGCCCACCACGACCGGTGTGTTCGATCTGGCGCTGAGCGCGACGTTGCCCAACAGTGCGTTGACCGGCGCGGCGCAACCGCGTTTCCGGGGTCAACTGGGTTTTGATCACAGCGTTGCCCGGCCGCAGTTTGCGTCGGGCGATGGCGGCACGCAGTTCGTCCGGCCGGGCGTGATCTCGCAAGTGGTTGCCTTCAACGCTGACTTGTTGCGCTGCTGGCTCGATCTGGAAGTGGATAGAGGCAGCGGCAGCTTCAGTTCGTGGTGCAGCGGCGGCGAGTGTCTGACCATCACCGGCACGATTCTGTCTGGGCAGCAGGTGTGGCGCGCGCGCACGCGCGGGGCAAATGGGTTGCTGTCGCCGGTTGCAACGACCACTCTCGTCGTCGATGCGGTTGCGCCGACGGCGCAGATCACACCGACACCGGTCTTGACCGCTGCGGTCGGATTGATCGGTGGACTGGCGCAAGACAACGCCGGCCGGCTACCGCGCAGCGTGCTGGTCAGCCTGAACGGCGGCCCCTGGCTGGCGGCAATTGTGAAATCAAACTGGCTGACGCCGGCCATGATGCTGGCCGGGCCGACGCA
>DAOUDB010000341.1:0-5959 GCA_034431495.1 Thermoflexales bacterium | reverse complement strand
TGAACGGCGACACTTCGCCAATCGGCAGGGCAGTCGGAGTGGGCGGCGCAGCCGGCTGACATGCTGCCAACAACACACAGATCAGCACACCGTAAGTCAGACGCAGGGCGAGCTTTGTCATAGCCTGGAAACCTCAACCTGTCTAGACGCCGGCCACGCAGCCGGTGTTCCACAAACAACTCTACCCGAACGGATTATCCTGCCATCCCCGGAATCTTGAAGATTCCGGGGATGGCCGATATCTCTATCGACTGCCGACCAGCACGGCAATCTCACCCACGCCGCTGTCAAGCGCCCCGAGCGCCTTGCCAATGACGCCGGCCGGCGCCATCGGCACGCCATCCAGCACGAGCACCTTCGTCTTCATGGCATAGCCCGGATTCGGAGAGCTGACCAGCAAATCGCCGGGCTGGATTGCCCCAAAGGAGGCGTCGACCTTGATCGTCTTGAACACGCCCAGCGTGACAACCTTGACCGGTTCACCGGGCGCAGCAATAGCTTTGCCATCCTGCGTCGTCTCGACCACGCCCATGACATCTGTGGCGTACGCCGAGCCGGCCCTGACGATGAGGGGGGTGGGAATATCACCGACGACAGGATCGCCCGCGCCCACGATCACCACCACATCCCCTGTCCGCAGCGGGGCATCGCCGGCATTGCGAGCGATGTCGATCACATAGCCCACTTTGGCGCCCGTGACGTACAGGTTGCCATTCACGAACGCATCGCCGTCCGAAAAGACGCCGTAGCAACCACCGGTTTCTATGGGGTTGAGATTGCAGCGACCATACACACCGGCTGTCTGCGGCTGCATCGTTTCGCCGAGCACGCCGGCGCTGCCGGCGACACCACTGATAGTCGTGCCGCGCACGCCATACTCGGCCGGCATTCCGGGTGTCAGGCTCTCGAATGGCATGGGAATCGGAACCAGCGTGCCGGGGTTGGCAAAGACCACACCGATTTGGCCGGCATAGGGCATCGGGGCCGCGCGCGGCGGCGACACCGGCCCGATGTTGACACCCATCACGCCGACACTGCTGGTGCCGGGCATCTGAGTGCCGCCACGCACAGCGCCAAGCGTGCCGACCGTGCCCGGCGTACCACTGCTGGCCGGTGTATGTTCACCCTGCACGCCATAGTTCTGCGGCCAGGGCAGTGGCAGGGGGGTAACACCCGCCGGCCCACCGATTTCGCCGCGCACACCGGCCATGTTCGTGCCGGGGCGCGCTACGCCATACACCCCGGCCATGTTGGCATTGGCGCCGGTGAGGAACCAGCCGCCATAATTGAGCGGGTTCTGCCCGCGCACGGCAGCCAGGCCGGTTCCGGTTAAGGCATCGACTGCGATGTTGGTCTTGCTGGTCGCACTGATCGCCACACCGGGCCCGGCCACTGCGACAATCGTGTTGCCGGGGCCTGCGGCTGTGGCACTGATCACCGCGCCAGAGCCAATGTTGTCCAGACTAAAGGTAGCTGTGGCCGACGCGCTGGTCATGGTATCCGGCCCCAGCCGATGCACGAACGGGCCATCGACGGCATAGGTGGCTGTCGTGGCATTAGTGGCCAGGTCGGCCCGCCACGCCGTGGTGGATGTGATCGCCACGGGCGCACTGATCACCTGAAAAGTCGTGGCGTTCAAGGTCAGACCCGGCCCGGCGGAATACGTCGTGTTGTCATCGCCATTTGCAATATCGGGCGGAATGCCGGTCAGGCCGGACCACGGCGCGCTAATAGCGCTTTTGGCCGCCAGGGCATAGGCAACACTTCCAATGCGCTGGCGTGGCGACAACGTGGACGTGATGATGGTGACTTCGAGATAGCGCGTGTCATCGGCAAACAGCGCCGCGCCGAAGGAGCCGGTCTGGCTGAAGGGCGTTGCGCCGCCCAGCATCACGTTGAACACGCCTCTGGTCACAGTCACGCCATCGTAGCGCGCCGACCACAGCAGCGTGCCGCCGGCCGGCTGGTTGTAGATGCTGAACGTGACCGAGATCGTGTCAGGAACCGGCGCGCCGGAAACACGGCTCAGCCGGCCCTGATAGTGGATCATGTCGGGCGCGCCGGGCGCGCGCGGCGCAGCAGGCGAGTCGGGGGCTGCGCGGATGACATCGGCCTGCATGGCGACCACGAGCGCCACAAAGGCAGCAATGCCCATCGCGCAAGCCGGGACAATCGACTTGATGGCAGATTGGGTTTTCATGGTATCTCCTTTTCGGCTGCTAGGGCCGAAGCACAATGGGCAGCCAGGTCTGGAAAAGGGGCAGCGTGCTCCAGAATCCCAGGCCGAGTTGCTGATCGCCAGACAGGAACAGGCCGTTGGCCGTGGGCTGGCCGAACGAGCCTTGCAGGACAAACTGATCGCTGCTCATGACGCCGACACCGGCGTCGAGCACAGAGCTTTCAAGCGCATAGTCGCCGCCGGCGCCGGGGCCGTCTGCCAGCGCGCGCGGAGGCGCGCCGGCGCACACACACACGGCCAGCAGACAGACTGCGCCCAGGCCGAGACTGAAACGGGATCGACGATTCATGGCAAACGCCTCCTCGATCCGCATCGCGGGGCCGGCCCGGAGAAGGACTGCAAAGGCCCGCAATGCGCAGCCGATAACGGTGCGTTCACAGCGCGAAGCACGGCGGCGCAGCCGGGGTGCTGGCCTGGTTGACGAAGATGCCGCCTGTGTTTCGCCCTCGATTCGATGGAAGCCCAGTGTGCAAGCGTCCCTCACCTCCTTGCGCGAGTTGGCGCGATGAGACAAGTCACGAGGCACAAGCGCGCTGAAATCATCTTAGCCCCGGCAGCAGGCAGCGTCAAGAGGGCGCCTCATGCGCCGGCCCCAGCCAAGTCAGTCGTTCACGCCACTCACCACCGGCGTGCCGCGAGGACGCGGCGCGTGAACGCCTTGCGCCCTGAGAGCGGAACTATTCGTGGGGGGAAACAACGAAACGCAAACCAGGTTGAGGCAGTCAGGCCCCAGGCGCAGCAGCGCGACGCAATTTGCGCTCGAGGCGGGCAACCCGGTGCGCGATTTCGGCGCGAATGGCCGGCTGATCGCAAAGGGTCAGGGCGCGCTGGCACACCGTCAGGGCCGCCGTCAGATCGCCCTCATGCCACTCATAGTGCCTGGCGATCTCAACAAGCGCGTCGATGCGAATGCCATCTGCATCGCCCTGTTCGGCCAGTTCCTGCCACATCGAGAGCGCGTCGGCGCGTCGCTTCTGGCGCTTGAGGCAGCGCGCCAGCCGGCGCAGGGCGATGCTGCGCTGCGCGCCAGATATCTTGTCCTGTAACACGGCGCGATAGGCTGCCTCTGCCCGCGCGATGTCGCCAACGCGCTCGCAGTCCACGGCGACAGACAGACGTTCACCAGGTGTGGATGGCTCGGCGAGAGCGTCGGCGATACGGGATGCCAACGTCACCATCGACAACACGTCGAACAGGTTGTGATACATCACACGGTCCATGTCGTCTGGGCGGCCGGTCTTGAGATACTCGCGGTACAACTCCGGGATCAGAAAGCCGGCGATATCCTGCTGGTCGCGGCGCACATCGAGGATGTGATATTCGATCGACCCCAGGCTGCGCGACGCAAGGGCGTAGCGCCACAACCGCCGACTGGGCAACAGCAAATCCAAATGCGCCTTGTCAGACAGCGCAGGAGGAATGCGCGCCAGCGCATATCGTGTTTCGAGCAACGGCGCATCGAACCCGCGCCCGTTGAAGGTCACCAGGATTTGCCTTTGGCCGATCAGCCGATCCAGCGCGCACAACATGCCGGCCTCGCCGGCCGGGTCGGGCAGGAAGAACTGATCCACCACGAAGGATTTTGGATTCTGAGTGCCGAGTGCTGAGTGCTGAGTGCCGAGTGCTGAGTGATGAGTGCCGAGTTCTGGGTTCTGAGTATCGAAGTAGCCGACGCCAACGAGGAAGGCCAGCGTGCCGGCGCCGCCAGACAGGCCGGTGGTCTCGGTGTCGAGGAACAGCGCATGGCGCGCATCGAAGCCGGGCACATCACGGAAGGCCGATGGCGGCAGCGTGAGCGCGAGACTCAGCGGACGATCACCGTGGCGATGGTCGAGCGGAAAGCGCGTGCGCCGGACAAAGGCCGGGCCAAACGGCGTGGGCAGCTCCAGATTCCAGAGATCGCCGACGGAAGATTGACGAGTGACGATTGGCGCGGGCGCCGGCGCGGATGCGGGCACGGGTTTGAGGTGCGCCACGCCTTTGTGAACGCCCAGTTTGCCAAGTCGTTTGAGCCGGTCGCGCAAATCGTTGTTCACAGCAGAGATTATAGAAGCGGGGTAAGCGGGTGAGGTGAGCACGCGATGACGCGCGATGACGCGCGGTGACGCGATGATATGATGGAGAATCAATGACCGTGAATCAAAGAGGCTGAAAAATGGCATCCAATTCAAACACCTTCGATGTTGCTGTGCTGGGCGCCGGGCCGGGTGGCTACGTGGCGGCCATCCGCGCTGCGCAGTGCGGCTTGAAAACGGCCATCATCGAGCGCGATAACCTGGGCGGTATCTGCCTGAACTGGGGCTGCATCCCCACCAAGGCGCTGCTGCGCAACGCCGAGATCATCGAGTTGCTGCATCGCGGCAAAGACTACGGCTTCACCTTCGAGAATTTACAGGTGGACTATGCCGTGGCGCAGAAGCGCAGCCGCGACGTGTCGGGCCGGCTGGTGAAAGGCGTCGAGTTCCTGATGAAGAAGAACAACATCGCTATCTTCCGCGGCGATGGCGAGTTTGTGTCGCCAAAGGCGATCCGAGTGGAATCGCGCAACGAGGAGCATACGGTGGAAGCAGCGCGCTTCATCATCGCCACCGGCGCCCGCCCGCGCACCCTGCCCGGCCTGGAGCCGGACGGCGTCCGCGTGTTCACCTACCGGCAGTTGCTCGAAGTCAAGTCGGCTCCCAAATCTATGGTAGTGATCGGCGCGGGGCCAATCGGCATGGAGTTTGCCTATGTCTTCCATGCCTATGGCGCAGACGTGACAGTGATCGAAGCCCTGCCGCGCATCCTGCCCCTGGAAGATGAAGAAGTCAGCGCGGAGATGGAGAAGTCGTTCAAGCGCGCCGGCATCAAGACCATCGCCGGAGCAAAAGTGGAAGGGTCGAAGGTCGAGCCGGATGGTGTGACGCTGACCTATAGCACGGCCGATGCCGCCGGACAAACCCTCAAAGCGGACTGGGTGCTGGTGTCGGTCGGCGTGCAACCCAACACGGCAAACATCGGGCTGGACAAGGCCGGCGTGACCACCGACGCGCGCGGTCTCATTCCGGTCGATGACGCCATGCGCACCAACGCGCCGCACATCTACGCCATCGGCGACGTGACAGGCAAACTGCAACTGGCCCACGTGGCCTCGGCTCAGGGCGTGGTCGCCGCCGAGAAGATCGCCACCGAGATGGGCAAATACAGTGGCCATGTGGCAAAGCTGGACTACAACGCCATGCCGCGCTGCGTGTACACCCATCCACAAGTTGCCAGCATGGGCCTGACCGAGGCGCAGGCCAAAGAGAAGGGCTACTCGGTAAAGGTGAGTAAGTTCCCTTTCCGGCCCAACGGAAAGGCGCTTGGCCTGAATTCATATGACGGCTTCGTCAAAATCGTCGCCGACGCCAAGTACGGCGAGATTTTGGGCGCGCACATGATCGGGCCGGATGTGACCGAGTTGCTGCCGGAGTTGGTGCTGGCGAAAAACGCGGAGCTGACCCCCGACCAGATCGCGCAGTCCGTGCACGCGCACCCGACCCTGAGCGAAGTCGTCATGGAAGCTGCGCTAGGCATCAACGGCATGCCGATTAGCGTATAAGCATAGACCTGCGCGCAGCACGTGGTGCGTGGAGCGTAGTGCGTATTGCGTAGTGCGTATTGCGTGTTGCGCGCAGGCTGACTCTCAGGCAGGCTTCATTCCGGTCTGCTATGCTTGTCGCATCCGCGTCGCGCGAGCGC
>DAOUDB010000340.1:0-2610 GCA_034431495.1 Thermoflexales bacterium | reverse complement strand
GGGCAACCCCTCAGCCTGGGCCATGGGCTGCACACGCTGACCATCGCGCCGCCTGCGGGCTACGTGGTCAACGGGCCAGCGACGCGCCAGGTTGCCATGCAGGGTGCGGACGTGACGCTGCCCGCCATCCCCCTGCGCCCGGCGGGGCTGACCATCGTCCAGGCCTTCGTGGACCTGGACGGCGACGGCGAGCAGGACCAAGGCGAGACAGGCGTGGGCGGGGTCAGCGTGACACTGAGCGGGCCAATGGCTGTTAACGGGATGACGACGAGCAACGGCCGTTTCCACTTCGCCAATTCACCTGATGGGATTTATACGGTAACGGCTGTTGCACCCAACGGCTATGCAGCAATCCCGGCCCGCACCGTCACCCTGGCACAGGGCGGCGTCATTCAGATTGGGCTGCACCTGCCAGGGCTGGTCAGTGGCGTGGTGTATGCGGATTGGGACGGCGACGGCCGGCAGCAGCCAGACGAGTTGCCCTTCCGCCTGCCAATCACGTTGACTTTGGGTACGGAACAGGCGACGGCGCAGGGCGGGCGTGGCTTGTTCCTGGGAACGACGGCGGGCAGCTACACTCTGGCAGCGACCACGCAAGCCGTGCAGGGACAGCCCGTCACCCTCGCCGCCGGTGAGGGCCTGGGCGCAGCGCTGCCTGCAGTTGGGGCGGGCGAGGCGCGCGGCACGGCCTGGTTCGATAGCAACCGCGACGGCGCGCGACAGTCCTGGGAATCTCCACTCGCCGGCATCGCCATCACGGTAGCCGGCCAGACTGCCACCACCGACGCGCACGGCCGCTATGCCTTCTTCGGCCTCCCCCCTGGGACATACACAGTATCGGTCACGCTACCGCACGGCCTGGCGGCAACCATCGCGCCAGCTGTCGTGAGCGCCGGCCGGGGCGCCAGCGTGGGCATCGCCGCAGTGTGGCAGGCCGGCTTTCGCATCTACCTCCCAATCGCCGGCCAACGATGATCGCAGGATGTCCAGCGTGAGGGCCGGGTGTCCTGTTCCACCATCCAAACAAGCACACCGAAACAAGACGATGCGCGCAGCCGGCTGGCTGCGCGCATCTGAGGCCAGACCGATCCAGTCGATGGCTACCTGACCGTGCAGGTCAACGCCGTCACTGACCTGTTCCCCCTGAACAACGTGCAGATCGTGCCGAGGCATCACGAAGCCACGTTCACAATCGGGATCAGCCTGACCAAAGTGCCGGAGCTACCCTTCCCGATAAGGAGACCTACACGCCGTTCGACCTGGTGCCGAAGCTGAAGCTGGCCGTGGCCGGCACCGCCATTGAGTCATGGCTGGAGCGCAACCTGAGCGTCGAAGCCGGCCTGTATGCCATCACCGTCGGCAACGTCAGCGTGTTTCAGGGCCAGGACGGTCTGACCTGGAAGGCGCAAGTGCAACCCGGCGCCCGCGTCACCGCCAAGGGCGTGGCCGGCAACGAAGAAGCCAAGCTTGGCGCAGAGGTCGAGGCCAAAGGCGAAGGCCGGCTGAATTTCCACATCAACGATCCGGCCAACCCCTTCTTCGGCGGCGCCGATGGCGAAGTGTCGTTCACAGCCTCGCTGGTCGTCTTCAGCAACAAGTTTTCCTACGAGAAAAAGTATCCCTTCTCGATCACGCGCGTGATGAACGCCGCCGACACGCTGGAATCGCCGGCCCTGTCCGGCCACGCCGCGCCGGACTATCGCGGCGATGAAGTCTGGATCGGCGCCCCGGTCAGCGCCGCACCTTCCGGCAACCTGTCGGCTGCCGCGATCACATCGACCGTGCTCGTGACGCGCGCCTATCCCTACGCAGCGCCGACGATGGACCCGGCTGGCAAGACAATCTGCTGGGTGACTCAGCGTACGGGGTTGCCGGCCAGCCGCAACACCGAGATTGCCTGCGCCACCGGCAACACGCCGGTCTTCAACGCGCCGGTGACCGTCACCAATGATGTGTATGCCGACACGCTGCCCTCTGTGGCGATGGCCGCCCCGGCAACGCCGGTCGTGGCTTGGTGGCGGCACGACGACCCCACCCTGCCCATCAGCGTCACGTTCGACACGAACTACTTGCAGCACGGCGAAATCATGGCCAGCGTCGGCTCGATCACCGACGCGTGGACAACGCCAATCACACTCGGCACGCCGGGGGTGCTGGACTATGCGCCAGTCGCTGCCGGCAACGGCATCGATCGCGCCTTGGTGGTATGGCGCTCCAACCCGGCCGGGCAAATCGCCGGCTTCGGCGACACACCTGATGCGGTGAAAGCCAGCATCTTCCATGCGGTCACGCAGACCTGGAGCGCGCCGCAGGTGCTCACAACTGCGCCGGGCCTGGTGGACCTGGACGCTGCCTATGGCCCAACCGAAGCCGCCATCGTGTACGCCATCGACGCAGATCGCGTCGCCACCACCACCATGGACACCGAGATCTGGGCGCAACGACTCGTGAGCAACACCTGGCAACCGGCGATGCGCCTGACCACAAACAGCTTGGAGGACACCAGTCCACGCATCGCCTTCGACACTGCCGGCCAGCCGACCATCGTGTGGGTGCAGATACTGCCATCGGGCGAGCGCGCGCTGGCGATGCAACGCAGCTGGAGCAGCC
>DAOUDB010000339.1:0-3664 GCA_034431495.1 Thermoflexales bacterium | reverse complement strand
AAGAAAGGAGAGGTTTTATGTCTCGCAAGAAGACCCTGGTAACGCGTATGGTCGGATTGGCTGTTCTGGCGGCGATGATCGCCGGGTGCGCCGGCGGCCCAGCGCCCACGGCAGCCCCTGAACAGCCGGCAGCGCCGGCCGCCCCCGAAGCCACCACAGCCCCTGAACCGACGGCTGTGCCCGAGGCCACGGAAGCCACGGTGGAACAACCGGCCGCTCCCGCTGCGCCAGCGCCCGATCTGGCCGGCTTGAACCTGGTGCCGGATCGCAAGTTGTACAAGGGCACGATTGTTGTCTCGACGAACGGCACCAACCCCGACCGTGAGCGATTCAAGTCGCTGGCCGAAGCCTACAAGCTGGTGCAGCCCGATGTCGAAGTGATCTTCGAAGGCACGCCAGCCGGCGTGGGTTATCCCGAATGGCTGGGCACGCAACTGGCTGCCGGCGAGCCGTCCCAGGTCCGCCCCGACATCGTTTCCGGCAACTACCAGCCCACCTACGCCAACTACGTCAACCTGGACAAGTACGTGTTCCAGACCAACCCGTACACCGGCCGCATCTGGAACGAGGATGTGGACTGGAGCTTCTGGCAGGAGCGCAACGCGCGCGGCGAGCGCAACATGCTCCCCACCGAGGCCGTGCACATTCTGTGGTTCTATAACAAGGACATCCTCGACAAGGCCGGCGTCGAACCGCCCAAGACGTGGGATGAGCTGGAAGCCGCCTGCGAAAAGATCGAAGCGGCCATGCCCGAGATCAGTTGCGTGGGCGCCAACTACATCTGGAAGCTGAACCAGTGGATCCTGGAGATTTACTGGGATCAGTATGCCCGCGACATCATCGACATCGCGCGCTGCAAGGCCGGCGATTACTGCTACGATGAGGAAGTCGACGGCAAGTTCGTGTTCGACCCGAACAACGTGATGGTTGAGGGCACGTACAACAAGAACTTCTCGCGCTACTATGCCGCAATCCGCGACGGCCAGATCAAGTTCGACAGCCCCGAAATGGCCGACATGGTGCGCA
This sequence comes from Thermoflexales bacterium, assembly GCA_034431495.1. Taxonomy (GTDB): domain Bacteria; phylum Chloroflexota; class Anaerolineae; order J036; family Brachytrichaceae; genus Roseilinea. Next base: position 2,638 of record DAOUDB010000339.1, on the reverse strand, counting down.
ACCTGGCCAGGATTTATCCGAAGTACGCCTCTCCGACGCTGTTCGTGGACTCCACCGAGTACTCGCAGTTCCTGCAGCAACAGGTGGCGATGATCATCGACGGCACGTGGTCGCTGGGCGGCCTGACCCGCGACATGCGCAGCCTGACCAATCTGACGGCCGAGCGCATGAAGCAGCTTGGCATCAGCGAGACGACCAAACTGCAGCCGTTTGCCTGGGGCACGTTCGAGAATCCGGCCATGACCGGCCCGCTGGTGCGCTTCCCCAACGTGCGCAGCATCGAATCGGCCACCGGCGTGTATGCCAGCATCATCGACAAGAGCGCCGAGCAGACCGAGATGGTGCTCGACTTCCTGATGTTCTGGTTCTCGCAACCCGGCTATCAGGCCTACGTCGACGGCGACCTGCGCGACCCGGTGACGCCTGGTGGATACAGCCCCTCCGGCCCGGTCATGGTCAAAGGCGTGCAGATTCCGGAAGAGTATCAGAAGCTGATGGATAACGTCCAGATGATGGGCAACGTCGAGAACGGCTTGTTCCTGCCGCATCGCTTCCCCATCGAGAACCTCGACAAAGAGGCGATGAACAAGCTCAAGGATGCCCTGGAAGGCAAGATCACGCCCGAGGACTATGCCGCCTGGTTGCAGAAGGCCTGGATGGATAACTTCGATGAGATCATCAAGAAGGCCGGCCTGACCCAGGAAGACCTGGACAACCCCGCGCGCGACCCCGCCGCGAACTAACGTTGTCCGTTGCGAGTCGCGTGGCAAGATGCGCTGCGCGACTCGCTATCATGAGAGTGATTTCTGCCGCAGCCGCGCAGCCCGCTTTGCCACAATGACCCCGGCGCTGTCAGGCTGCGGCGGAAACTGATTTCAGCCGAGAGGTAATGCCATGGCAACACGGACCGAGTCCGCGCCGTCCACAACGACCCCTGCCACCGTATCTGGCCCTCCGCCGCTGTCAATTGCCAGGAGCGGCAAGTTCATCCTGCCTGTTGTGGCGGTGTTGCTTGTCTTGCTCAACGTCGTCTACTTCGCATTCCTGCGCCCAACTGGCAAGACGATCGAGATCATTCAGGCTGTGCCCGGCGGGCGCGTCCTGGAGGCCATTGCAGTGAGCGACACGCGCGTGGTCGCGCTCACTTCAGACAACCGCTTCGTGGTGGTCGAGAACGGCGCAGTCGCCGGCGAGAAGCAACTGGATAAGACCGTGACTGCCATGGACACCACGCCCGACATGACGCGCATCGTGGGCGGCACCAGCGATCGAGATGTCATCATTTGGGACACCGACCTGAACGAGTTGAGCCGGTTTCAAGTGAATGGGCGGGTGACCGGTCTCAAGGTCGCCGAGGACGGAACGATTGTAATTGCCTTTGGCACAGGCCGTTTCACGGGCCGTTTCAATGTTGGCAAGTTCGACCAACAGGGCAACCCGGTGTTCCGCAAGCAAGTCGGCCAGGATGTCAGCGCTGTGGCCGCGTCAGGCGACCTGAGCGTGTATGCGAACGTCAGCGGCGACATCGGCGCGCTAAAGCCGGATGGCGAGCACGCCTGGCGCGCAAAAACCATCAAGCCGTTGCTCCAACTGGATGTCACCACCGATGGCCGCCTGATCGGCGCGGACGAGCGCGGTGTGGTGTATCTTATTGACCCGGCCACCGGCAAGACCGTCTGGAATCAAAAACTGTCGGACTACAAGATGCGCATGGTTGCCTATGACACGCTGTCCGACAAGGTGGTTGCCGGCGACGAAGACGGCAAGCTGTTCATGCTCGACATGGATGGCAAGCTGTTCTATCAGGCCAAAGCGTCTGACAGCCCGCTGCGCAGCTTCATTCACGCAGTTCAGGATGATCTTTTTGCTGTCACCGGCAAGGGTGAATGGATCAAGATCGACCTGGGCCTGGCCCTCGGCTCGCAGCGTCAGCAGGCGATCAGCACGGGCTGGCTCGTCGGTAACCTGTTGTTGCTGATCGGCGCGGCGACAACGCTAACGCTGACGGTTCCCCGGCTGCGTGCGCCGGCCTTCCGCATCGCGCATGAGATCAAGCAATCGCGGGTCGCTTATCTGCTCATCGCGCCGTCGCTGCTTCTGATCATCATCTTTGCCTATGTGCCGACGGCCATGGGCCTGTACTACTCGTTCACCAACTTCAATCTGGCCGAGCCGATCAAGTTCATCGGCCTCGACAACTTCGTCAAAGTCCTGACCAGAGATCAATTCTTCTGGGTCGGCGTCGGCAACATGTTGTTGTTGCTGATCACCGGCCTCATCAAATCGCTGACGGTCCCGCTCCTGGTAGCGGAACTGGTGTTCTGGCTGCGCTGGGCGCGGGTGAAATACTGGCTGCGTGTGGCGTTCATCATCCCCAGCATTGTGCCGGGTGTGGTGGGTGTGCTGCTGTGGAAACAGATCTACGATCCGCAGATCGGCCTGCTCAACGAAGTTCTCAAGGCTCTCAGCTTGAATCACCTCACGCGGGCCTGGCTGTCCGACGCAGGAACAGCCATCTGGGCCATCATTTTCGCCGGTTTCCCCTGGGTGGGTATCTTTGCCTTCCTCATTTATTTCGGCGGCCTGCTCAACATTAACCGCGAGATCTTTGACGCAGCCGCCATCGATGGCGCAGGCG
>DAOUDB010000338.1:0-5094 GCA_034431495.1 Thermoflexales bacterium | reverse complement strand
TTTGTGGCCGGCATGACTGTGTCGTTGTTCGTCGCCGCGCTGTACCCGGCCTTTGCCATCCCGGCCAAGATCAACGACCGCTACACCCGCGCCGCGCCGCGGGGACTGGACGGTATGGCTTACACGCGCTATGCCGAGCGTTTCGAGGGCATCGGCGGAAAGGAGCGCGCGTTCCCGCTGCGCTATGACTACGACGCCATACGCTGGATGCAGGATCATGTGGCCGGCTCGCCGGTCATCATCGAAGGCACCACCGGCGGGAACATGTACCGCTGGGGCAACCGCTTCTCGATTTACACCGGCCTGCCGGCGGTGGTGGGCTGGCAATGGCATCAGCGCCAACAGCGCGCCGCGCTGAGCGACCGCATCGTGTACGACCGCGACGACGACCTGACCGAGTTCTACAACACGCCGGACATCGGCCGCGCGCTGACTTTGATCCGGCGCTACAACGCGGCCTACATCATCCTGGGCGACCTGGAGCGTGTGTACTACAACGAGGCCGGCTTCGGCAAGTTCGATGAGATGGTGAGGCTCGGCTATCTCAGCATCGCCTATCAGAATCAGGGCACGACGATCTATCGAGTCGAGCGGTAAGCGCCGCTCTGACTGCTGACCAGCACCATGCTCGAACTTCTTGTGTGGTACGTGTGGCTACAAGCGTTCAGCCTGGGCGGCTGGCTGATCGCCTCGCGCTGGCTGCGCGGACTGCCAGATCGCGGCTATGGCGTGAGCAAGGCGCTCGGTCTGCTGCTGGGCGGGTTTGCCTACTGGTGGATCGTCACAGCCCGGCTATCGGCCAACAACACCGGCGCGGCGCTGATGGCGCTGGCCGTCGTGTTCGCCGTCGGCGTCGCGCTGTGGCGGCTGGATGGCCGGCGCGACACCGATCAGCCCCGCGCGCCACTTGTGCTGTGGCCGGCCCGCTCGTGCGTCATCGTCACCGAGGCGCTGTTTGCAGCCGGCCTGTTTCTGTGGGCCGTCTACCGCGCATACAACCCCGACATCCTGGAAGCCGGCGGCGAAAAGTTCATGGAGATCATGATGCTGAACGCCATCCTGCGCAGCCCGGCCTTCCCGCCCAACGACGCCTGGCTGGCCGGCTTCAGCATCAGCTACTACTACTTCGGCTACGTTATCCTAGCAATGCTGACGCGCCTGAGCGGGCTGGCCCCCGCCATTGCTTTTAACCTCGGCAACGCCACTTTCTTCGCCCTGACGCTGGCCGGCGCATTTAGCCTGGGCTGGAATCTGGTGGCGAGCAGCCAGAGCACAGAGCGCAGAACACAGAGCACAGAGCACAGAGCACAGAACACAGAAGGCGGAACACAGCGCGCTCAACCTGACAACCTTAAGAACCTTACCAAGCTTACCAACCTTAAAAACCTGCCCAACCCGCTCCTCGCCGGCCTGCTCACCGCCATTATGCTGGCCGTGATGGGAAACATGGGCGGATTCATGGAAGCGGCGCGATGCGCAGGCGTGACGCCGGATGAGTTCTGGACATGGCTGGATGTGCGCCAGATCGCCGCGCAACAGGTCACGTGCAACGGACTGGCCCCGATGCGCTACTACTGGTGGTGGGACTGGTCGCGCGTGGTGCACGACTACACCCCCGATGGCCGCGACCAGGAAGTGATCACCGAATCGCCGGCTTTCAGCTTCCTGCTGGGTGACAATCACCCACACGTGATGGGGCTGCCTTTCGCGCTGGTGGCCATTGCGCTCGCCCTCAGCCTGCACCATCGCCCATCGGCCACCCTGCGCTTCGGCTTGCCCGACGCGCTGCCCGCTCTGGCGCTGTCGGCTATCGTTGTGGGTGGACTGGCCTTCATGAACACATGGGATTTGCCGGTGTACGGGGCGCTGGTAATCGGCGGGCTGCTGCTGGGCCGGCTTTTGCGGCGTGAAACATTGGCGCCGGCGCTCCTGTTCAGTGCAGCAATGCTGGCGCTGGGTTATGGGGCATATCTGCCGTTCTACGCCACATTTGCTTCACAGGCAGCCGGCATCGGCATCAATCTATTCAACGGCACACGCTGGCCGCAGTTCGTCTTGATGTTTGCGCCATTCCTGATGATCGGCCTCGCCTTCATCGCGCTGACAACATATCGCGTCAGTCGCGCGACGCAGACATCCGTTGTAGTGTTACTGGGCCGCGCCGCCGGCCTGACACTGCTCGCCCTGCTCGGCGCATTGGCCGGCCTTGCCGTCATCGGGTTGATCTCCCCCCAACTGCGCGAGATATTCACCCAGGTCATGCAAGAAGGGGGCAGCGTGTTTGGCGTCACGCGCGAGATTGCCCTGCAACGCCTGGCGCTTCGTCTGACCGACCCCTGGGTTCCGCTGGCACTGCTTGCCTGCGCGGCGCTGTGTGTGACGCTGATCTTGACCGCGCTGGGCGCATCGCCGGCTGCCTCTGAGGCCCACCCACACACTGGCCGGCCCGATCTGTTCGTGCTGCTGCTCTTGCTGGGCGGGGCTTTGCTGACGGCGGCAGTGGAGTTCGTTTTCGTGCGCGACATGTTCGGCACGCGCATGAACACGGTGTTCAAGTTCTACTATCAGGCGTGGACGGTGTGGGCGATTGCCGGCGGCTTTGCGCTAAGCAGCTTGCTGGCTGCGCGCAGTCTGTGGCCAAAGCTGGCCGGCGTTGCAGCCGCGCTGCTGGTCGCCGGCGGGCTGCTGTATCCCATCTTCACCGCGCAAAGCCGGACAGACGGCTTCTCGCGTCAGCCCACCCTCGACGGCGCTGCTTACCTTAATACAACCCGGCCCGACGACGCAGCGGCCATCGCCTGGTTGAACGACAACGCGAGCGGCGCGCCGGTCATCGCCGAAGCGCCCGCCGACCGCTATGCCGCTTATTCCTATTATGGGCGCATCTCCGCCTTTACCGGCCTGCCCACCCTGCTCGGCTGGGGCGGGCACCAGCACCAGTGGCGCGGCAACTACATCGAGCCGGCGCGCCGCGAACCATTGATCGAAACACTGTTCAACAGCACAGATGAGCGCGCCGCCCGCGCCGTGCTCGACGAATTCAACGTGCGATATGTTATCGTTGGGCCGCCCGAGCGCAACCGATATTCAGCCGAGGGGCTGGCTAAATTCGAACGGCTGGGGCAGCCCGTCTTCCAGTCGGGCAGCACGGTCATCTACCAGGTCAGATCCAGACTGGCCGACAATCAACCATGATCGACAGCACGCCACATTCAGAACACAAAACACAGAACACAGAACACAGACTCCGGCACTCGGCGCTCAGCACTCGCCACTCACCACTCAGCACTCAGCACTCAGCCCTCAGTGCTCTCACCTACGAGACGGCGCTGTGGGTGGGCATCGGGGCAGTCGCCGTGTTTGCGCGCGTCTGGGCGCTGGGCAACGCGCCGCTCAACGATGCCGAGGCCGCGCTGGCGCTGCAATCTCTGGCGCTGGCCGGCCATGCCAGCTCAATGGCAAGCGCGTTTGCATCTGCCTCGCCTGCTAATCCGCTCTTTAGCGCAACACAAGCCATCTGGATGTCCATCTTCGGCGCAACAGATGCCACAGCGCGCTGGCTATCGGCGCTGGCCGGCATTGCACTGTGCCTGCTGCCAGCCCTGCTGCGCCGCGAGATCGGGCCGGCCCGCGCGCTGGCATTTGGCGGACTGCTGGCGCTCTCACCCACCCTGTGGTTCATCGCGCGCCAATCAGACGGCGCACTGCTGGCGTGGACGCTGGCATTTGGCATGTGGTGTGTATGGAGCACAAACAGGCGCGCCGAGATGGGCTGGCTGCTGGCCGGCCTGTTGCTGGCGTGCGGCGCGGATGCGATAACACCGGCCCTGACTGTCGTGGCCGTTCTGGCGGCTGGCAATCAGTTGAGCCGGCTGCGGATCGACGCCCGCGCCAGCCTGATTGCCGCCAGCGCGTGTGTGATCGGCGCAACAGCTTTGGGCCTGCGATTGCCGGGACTGGGCGATATGTTCAACGGCTATGCCATATGGTTCGCCGAACTGACCGGCGCACCGTTGCCAGAGCCAGGCGCCGGCCTGTGGACCTTGCCGGCCTTGCGCGGCACAGCCGGCTTTGTACTCTACGAGCCGTTGATCTGGATTGGCGCGATCGCAGGCGGGGCAGTGCTTGTCTTGAGACAGAGCGGGCAACATGGTTCATCGAACGATCCGGCATCGCGTGAGGCGCGTGTGCTGCGCAGCGCAACGCCCTGGCTGGCGTGGGCCGGGGCAGGCTTTGGCCTGTGGTTGCTCACACAGTCACGCACAGCAGATGGGTTTGTGCCGGTGGCAATTGGCTGCGCGGCCCTGGCAGCCATCGCCGTTGAACGCATCCTGACCGAACTGGCTGACCGCCGGCAATGGGCGTCCATCGCTGCTGTGGCCGGCATTTCTGCCATCATGCTCGTGTATGGGTTCATTGGCGCGCTGTTCTACGCCGGGCAGGGCGCGGTCACCTGGCTGTTGACCGGCCTGATTGCGCTGGTGATGGTGGGCGGCATTGCAATTGTGGCAGGCATGACGCTGAATGCACAATCGGCGCTGGCCGGTGTGAGCATCGCGGCCGGCACCTGCCTGCTGCTCTATACGCTCAGCGCCGGCGTCCAACTCACCCAGACCCGCCCGGATAACCCCGCCGAGCCGTACAACATCCGGGCGACCTTGCCCGGCGTGCATGACCTGCGCGACGCGCTGGCGGATATCAGCGCGCGAGCATCCGGCGAGCCGCTGGCAATCTCGATTGAGTTGTCCGAATCGGCGCCGCCCAGTCTGAGGTGGGCGGTGCGTGACTGGCAGCGAGCAACCATCACATCGCAGCCAGGCGCAGCAGAAACATTGTTGACGCCAATGAGCGCAACCATTGAAACCGACTACACCTACATCGGCAGCGAGTTTCGCATCGCATCCACCGCTTCCATCCGCTCGGCGGGATGCGACGACCGATCCGGCCAGTTCAGTTGCCACCCACTGGCGCGCTGGATGGCACTGCGGACGCTGGACAGCGCGGCAACAGCGCCCCAGGATGTTGCGCGCTGGGTGCTGTGGCTACGCCTGGATGTGGCCAGACGCTACAGCGGCCGGTGAGTCTGCAATCCGA
>DAOUDB010000337.1:0-9010 GCA_034431495.1 Thermoflexales bacterium | reverse complement strand
ACACTTGTAATGGGGTTGGCCCCAGTGGTCGAGCGATTGTTTGTCGTTCTGGCGCACATCTTCTCCTGCGTCCTGATCTTCTATGCCATCGCCAGCGGCCAATCCAGATGGGGCTGGCTGGCCATCCTCTATAAGACGCTGCTCGACGCCCCGGCCGGCTTTGGCAGCTTCTGGGGCACAGGCACCCCTGACAGAATCTGGGCGTTGGAAGCCGTGATTGCCGCGTTCGGTCTGTTTGCGCTGTGGGGGACGCTTCAGATTGCCCGGCGCTATCCACCCCCTCAGCCGGCCCAAGCGAGCCACGCTGAACAGACAACGCCATGACGACAACGACCATACCCTTTGAGTTGAATTGCAAGCCGGGTCTGCTAGAGATTCGTTACCAGCCCATTCGTGACATCGTCGAAGCCGGCTTCGACCTGTTGGCCGGAAGCGGCTTCGACGTGGATATCTGCGTCGGCTATCCAACCCTGCGCGCGGCGGTGCGCTCTTATGCCGGCGCGGGGTATGCCACCGGCTGCGCCTGGATTCAGATCGTCACCCGGCGCGAATTTGCCACCGTCGCGTCCATCGAGCCGCTGGCCGTCGTTGCCGATGTAGACACACATCCCACCCTTGCAGAACTGGGCGTTCCGTTTTTTGCAATGGGCTTCCCGGCCGAAATCTACGACGCCCCCTGTGACAATCTCGGCAACCTGGGCAGGCTGGAGTGGCTTGCCGACACCTTTCTCGTGATCCTGCCGGGCCGGGCAAACAACTACATCATCTCGCGGGTGGCCGGCTTCAGCTGGGGATACCGCGAATACAATCACGAAGGCCAGCGCCGGGTCGAGATCGAACCGCTGCGCATCACGGACGCTGCGCAGTGGGCAGAGCATCTGCACTTACTGCGCAGCGGGTATGGCAAATGGCATTTCAGCGAGAGCGTGTAGACAGGCTGTCACTCACTCGCCCTGCCACACTCGTTCACTCACCGGCAATAGTCCACCGTGCACGGCACCTGTGACAACTGGCCAATGCAGCCATCCGAACACTCCCACACCTGGCCGGCCGGCTGATTCGCCACATCGATCCATTCCCAATCGCACTTCTTCGCGCAGAAAACCAGCTCCCAGAACGTGGTGGACGATTTGCCGATCTCGCCCGTGCTTTGCTCTACCGGATCATCGGAAGGGCCGGGGCGCAGCGGCTGATAGGCCGGGCCGGCGCGGATGATCTGGATTTGCATTGTGCCCATCATCGCCTCGTAGACGGCGCTGGCCTGCGCCCATTCAGACGACGTGGCGCTCAGTCCCATCAGCGTCAATCCCCCGCGCGGCATGCCTTCCACGTAGGGCATTGGCGTGACCATCACCGTGAAACTCTCCCAGTACTGTTTGCCGCGCTCTTTCCACGTTCCGGCCCACACCCGCCCCGGCACGCCCGGCAATGGCCGACGATAGAATTCGCGGAAGCCGGGAAACCGTTGCGCCCGCATAGCCGTCAGTCCATTCAGATATTCATCAACATCGCCCGTGTCCATCGGCGTGCCCTGCGGCGTCCAGCTCGAAGGAATGAGCAAAATGCGCATCGTGCTGGATGGATCGGCGAACAGCGCGCCCACGAAGGACTCGGCGTTTTCAGGGACAAGCGTTACTCGCCAGCCGTGTGGATAGCTGATGCCCCAGATGCGCGTCTCGCCGGCTGTGCGGCCACAGCACAGAAACTGATCGAGTGTGACCGGGGCCACACGCCCAGTCGGCTTCTGCCCCGGCTTCTGCCCCGGCTTTTGCCCAGGATTTTGCCCAGGCTCCGTGTCTGTAATCTTCCAGACAGCGCGACCCGACAGGGTACGCCCGCGAATCTCTGCAATGACCTGACCGTCACAGTCCAGAGCTTGCATGTCGTACTTCCCGGCAGTCAGGGTGAACGCGCGCGATGCGCCGGGCCGCAACAACTCATTCTCACCCAGCCAATCTTCGCCCCAATCGTCTTTGTGGGCCGGCGCGATAAACAGATAGCATACCGCGCGAGAAGATTGATTCTGCACAGTGAGCGTGGCCGAACGAGAGGCTGCCGGCTCCTGCTTGAGCGCGGCAGCGCGTTCGACCCACGCTTTGGTCGACGCAGCCAGGGCCGGCTTCGACTCCTTCACCGGCCGCGCAGACAACAGCGCAAGCGGCGAAGTGATCACATGGCCGTCCCCGGTCCAGTCACCGCCCTGCGCCAGCGACGAAACCAGCGACGAAGGTGCCGGCGCGTCGCTCTGCGCTCTGTGTTGCACTTCGACCGCCGGCGCGACAACAGTCGGGGCCGGCGCGCGTTGCGTCACAACACATCCGGCCAGTGCCAGGCCAGCAATCCACATCAGATGCCCAACAAGGCGCCACCCCATCCCCACCCCGCCTTCAGAACTAGCCATTCGCCTGTTCACGGCGCCTCCTTGCCAATCGGCACTCGTCACTTACGCAATCGCTCGATCCTGTGCACCATTCGCGCGCGCTCTGCGGCCAGCGCGACATCGCAACGCGCGGCTTGGGCAAAGGCGTTATCGGCCAGCTCCGATTCGCCGGCAAACCAATAGAGCATGCCCAGGTAGAAACGCGGCTGCGGATGCATCGGCAGGGCGGCCGCAGTTGTCTCAGCCAGTTGCCGCGCCGCAGCCAGCGCCTGGCCAGCTTCCCTGGCCTGACCCAGGCGTTCATAGGTCAGTGCCAGTCTCAGATCAATCAGGATCAACGCACCCTGCGTTGCGTCCGGCATCGCTCTCGCATACTCCGGTTGTTGGCGCAGCGCCTCTTGATATTGACGCAACGCTTCATCCGGCTTGCCCTGTTGCAGAGCGATATCCCCCAGGCCAAGCAGCGCATTGACATTGGCCGGCATGAGGGTCAGGGCTTGCTCGTGCGCAGCCTGGCCGGCGCCCAGATCGCCTGAAACATCACGCAGATAGCCCAAACTGCTCCACCCCAGCGAGAAAGCCGGCGCAAGCTGGGTCACCTGCTGCATCTCCTTCAGCGCATCGTCCATACGTTCCTGGCGATAGGCAAACCAGCCGGCCAGATAATGCGCAAACGCCAGGTTCGGATACGCCTGCACAAGTTGTGTGTAATGCGCATCCGCTGCGGCAGTTTTCCCTTGCGCCTCCTCAACGGCCGCCAGGGCCGACAGCAGATCCATCGACAGAGCGGGGGCGCTGTTTTGCAAGGCCGGCTGCAAAACCTCCATCGCCTCATCAGGCCGGCACTGTTGCAGCAGCACGCGGGCCAACCCAACCCGGCCACCCTCCTGGCTGGAGTCTTGCGCGCCCGGCAGCCGGATGGCCGCGCGATATTGTTCGGCTGCCTCTTCCAGCCGGCCTTGTGCCTCATACAACCGGGCCAGCGCAACGCGCGTGTGCGCATCCTCCTGCGCGCGCAGCGCAGCCTCATACTCGCCAATCGCCTGATCGATCTTGCCGGCGCGCTGATAGAGATCCGCCAACCCCAGATGCGCCAGCGAGTTGTCTCTCAGCCGCAACGAAGCGCGATACGCCGCTTCAGCCTCTTGCGCCCGATCCTGGCGCGCCAACAGCATGCCCACGTAAGCATAGACATCCGCATCCTCTGTGATGGCCAGCGCCTGGCGATAGGCAGCCAGGGCGTCATCGGGCCGGCCCAATTTGTCCCAGGCATCGCCCAGACGCACGGCAGCGGAGAAATGCTGTGGGTCGGCCTCCAGCGCGAGCTGATACTCGGCCAGAGCCTTGTCGTATTGGCCGGCCTCATAGTAAGCGTTGCCCAACGCATAGTGCGTGTCGGCGTCGGGCCGGAGCGCCACAGCCTGTTGCAGGGCAGAAATCGCCTGTTCGTTATCGCCCCGCAACAGATACATCAGACCAAGCATGGATGCTGTCGCGGCGTCATGTGGATTGCGCTTCAGATGATCTGCCGCCTGGGCGATGGCTGTGTCGTAGGCGGTCTGTGCTTCATCAAGTGTGCCGCGCGCTTCCAGAATCTCGCCGATGGCGTGCCAGGCGGTGAAGTCGTCAGGGGCATATTGGACGGCCAGGCGATACTCGACCAGCGCGTCATCGATGCGACCCAAATCACGATAGAGGCCGGCCAGCAACACACGCGCATTTGCATCGCAGGGCAGAAACGTCAGCGCCTGCCGATAGGCCGCGACGGCCTGTTCGGGCCGTCCCATGCCCTGATATGCTGCGGCCAGCGCGGTATGGTCGGTAGCGAGACCGGGGTCAAGCGCAATCGCGCGCTGATAGGCATCAACCATCTCCGGCCAACGTTCCAAATCCCAATACGTCCCACCCAGGGAACGATACAGCCAGGCTAACCGTTCAGGCCGCAGAGAGAGACGGCTGCCTTCTGCGGCCACAATGGCACGTTGATATTCGGCGACTGCTTCGGTCAGCCGGCCTTGACCGCGCAGCGCGTCGGCGTGCGCAGCAATGGCCTGTGGATCGTCGGCCTGCGTCGGCTCCTTCAACGCAGATTCGCTCAAAGCAGCCGCCTTCTGAAAGGCGGCTTCAGCGTCGGCCAGCCGGCCGATCTCCTTGTATGTCTGGCCCAGAGCGGCATGAATGGCCGGGTCATTCGGCGCGAGCGCCGCCGCCTGCGCCAGCGCCGCCGCCGCTTCGTCCCATCGGTTGCGCGACATGAGCAGCGTCCCACGAAAGTAGTAAGCGTCGCTGCTGTTCGGTTTCAGGCGCAACGCCTCATCCACCTCGCGCAGCGCAGCGGTCACATCGCAGTTGGCGCTGTAAGCCACCGCCAGATTGCGCCGGGCGGCATACAGATCGGGGTTCAGGCGCACCGCTTCTTGCAGCGCGGCAAGGGCCTGTGGAAACTGGCGCAGCGCAAAATGGGCCGAGCCTTTGTAGAAGTAAGCCGCCTCGCGGCCCATCAGATACGTATCTGTGGGCGCAGAACGCAACGCCAGATCGAAAAGCGAGAGCGCCTCCTCATACTGCCCATCGGCATAATAGGCCAGGCCGATTGCCGCCGCAGCGATGTAGTTCATTTCCTGAAGCTCGCGGCCCACCCGCAGCTCCAGCGTGTTGAGGTCGGTCAAACCGATGGCGGTTTGTTTCAGCAGCGGCAGGTATTGCTGCGGCGCGCGCACCAGCTCAAAGCGCGGATTGACACCTGCATCATCGTACCAACCATAGATGACCACTGCCGCTTTGCGCGCGGCGGCTTTGGCGCGGGCATCCTGCTCGGTGTAGACTTCATAAGCGCGCTCGACGTAAACCCCCTCCACTTTGAGTTGGCTCAATGCTTCGTTGAGGCCGGCCTCGATGCGCCGGGCGTAGTTGATGGCGCGCGCGCCAGAATCCTGCTCGAAGTCGGCAATGAGAACGATCAAGCCTCTGGGCGGTCGTTGCAAGTCATAGATCGTCCAGACACCCCAGCCGGCCGCGACCAACACAGTCAGGATCAACCCAACCGCAGCGAGCCGGCGTTGCCAGGGCCGGTAGAGCTGCGGGCGTGCGAGCACATAGCCGGCGCTGATCACCATCACTCCCACCGCAACACCCAACACGATCAGCCCGACCAGCGGATTGCGCAGAATATCCACCGCCTGCAAGAATTTCTCGATCACTGTCAGGGCTGCCGTGAACAGCGCCATCAAACCGATCAACAAACTACGGATGCCTTCGCGCCGACCTGTGCCGGCCTGGTCAGCCCGATCCGTCTTGGCGGCCTCTTCAAGCGGCGCGGCCTTCGTGCGCGTTTCTGCCGACGAGGCGGACGCAGCGGTTTCCAGCGCGGCCACCAGCGCGCCGGCGCTGGCATAGCGATCGGCCGGCGCCAGACTCAGCGCCTTGAGGATGACCGGCGCAATGACAGCAGGGCGCAGATCGTGAGTTGCCGATCCTGCATGGGCGGGCGTGACAGGCGGCGCGCTCGCGCCGGAGCATAGCGTGTACAGCAGCGCCCCCAGCGCATAGACATCGGCGCGGCCATCGACCAGATCACCCCGTCTCTGCTCGGGAGCCAGATAGGGCAGCGCGCCGGTTGGGTCATCTGGCAAGGCCGGCGCAGAGCTGCTGGCCACCTGCGCCACCCCAAAATCGGCCACCAGCAGATCGCCCTCAGCCGTGAAGAGGATATTGGCCGGCTTCAGGCCGCCGTGGATCATCCCACGGCTGTGGGCGTAATCCAACGCAGCAGCAACCGCTCGCGCCAGTGCCAGCACTTCTGACAGTGCCATGCGCTGGTTGCCGGCTTTCAGCGCCGCCAGCCGCTCCTTCAACGTGGCGCCCTCGGCGAACGCGCTCACCACGTAAAGCAATGGCCGGCCATCCACCACCGCCACATCGCAATCGTAGATCGGAGCAATGTGAGGGTGGCGCAATGCTGCCATCCGTTGCGCCTCCACACGCAGGCGTTCGAGTAGATGCGGGTCGGCGGTGGGCGCAGGCCGATACACCTTGATCGCCACCTCACGGCCCAGGGCTGGGCTATAGGCGCGGTACACCTCGGCCAGTGCGCTGCCAGCCACGCGGGCGATAATCTCATAGCGGTTCAGCTTTTCGCCCACCAGATCGGTCATATCTCACCTCACGAACCGATCACCCCGTCGGCGTACCGCCCTCTGCATGTCAAGGGGTACGGAGCACCAGCGGCAGATATGCCTTTGACCCGGGTAGCCTGGGAGCACCAGGGGCAAGCGCGCATTCGTGCGCACTAAGACTATACCAGCATGCCCTCATTGCGGGATTGCGGATAGCAACAGGTCGCTGCATCTGCCACACATGCGCCCGGCCAGGCGAGGCGAAGCCGGTGCAAGGCCGGCTTCGCCATGGTTCGCGCGTCGGCAGTTGCGCGCCCTGCCCATCATGCCCACGCATGCGGCCGCGCATGCGGCATCGACACACAGTCTGTGACGCTCATGCTGTCATGCGCGGCGGTGCGGGGGCCTCGGCCCCACATCCGACAGGTCGATCGGCCGGAAGCCCAGCGCCAGGGCCGGCGAATCAGGCGCCAGCGCAAAGTCGAACGTCTTAACATCCTTGAAGCGCGGGTCGGCCACAACGGAATGCAGGTCGTTGCCGGTGCTCGCGCGCCACTGCTCCAGGTTCTTCCTTTCCACCGGGCTGGAGCGTCCGCTGACACGCGGGCCGGTCAACACCACCTCGCCAGACACATCCCAGAACAGGTTGAGATCGCTCAGGATGTTGCGTTTGGAGAAGTCGTTCGCGTAGCCGCCGATGAAGATCGGCTGGCCGTCGGTGATGACGATGTTGCGCTCGAAGGTGTACGACACGTGATCCTCGGCCCGGCTGAGCGCGATCATCCCCTCGCGCCCGAACGCCCAGATGTTGTTGCGCAGGATGTTCTCGCGCCCGTAATGTGTGTGGTGCGGCTGGCTGCTTGTGTTGTAGCAGATATTGTCCTCCACAAGGATGTGCGAGCTGCCCTCATCGAGGTAGATCGCCCAGCCGCCATAGTTGGCCTTTTCCACATCGTGGATCAGGTTGCCGCGAATGACCGTGCCCGGCTGCACGCTCAGCGTATAGATGCCGCCCATATCGCTCAACCAGGCTTTGCCCAGACTGTGGATGTGATTCTTCTCGAAACGATTGTTGCCCGACACGCTGTCGGTGTAGCCCCACACCCACCCCGACGAAATGCCGCTGTAGTAGAAGTCGTGGATATGGTTGTGCGCCACCACGTTGCCGAAGGTGTGCTTGGCAAACACACCGATGCCGCTGTGATACACCTGGCCGCCGTCGTGAATGTGGTTGTCGGTGATGCGGTTGTTGCCGGTGCGCCGGCTTAACGGGCCGCGCGCGTCAGAGCCGTTGATCTTGATCCCGCCGGCGCCCAGGTCGCCGATCTCGTTGCCGACGATCCGTATGCCCTGGCAGCCGTCGCCCAGCTCAATGCCGTAGTAGCCGACATGACGGATGACACAGTCTTCGATGGCGCAAAAACGCGCGCCGGCCAGCGCGATCGCGCCCGGCACGTGGCTGGCTGCCTGCGGCGAGGCGGCGTATTTGCGCAGGGTCGGCATGCCGGTGTCAGCTTCCACCGGCACATCCAGCTCGCGCCAGTCTGCGTGCTCGAATGTCAATCCTTCGAAGCGCAGGAATTCGACATAGCGATTGTGATCGGGGTCGCCAGCCAGCTTCAACAACTGATCCGCCACCGGCGCGTAGACTTCTGTGTTGTCGGGCGTCTCGCCGGGCAGGGGGATGTAGTACAGCTTGCCGGCTGCGCGATCGAGATACCATTCACCCGGTTCAGTCAGCGCCTCGAACACATTGTCCACGTAGTACTTGGCATAGCGCGCCACGAAGTCATCCTTCAGCGCGAACATGCTATAGCGCGTCGAAACCACCTGGCGCGTCTGCGGATCGAACGAGGCAACCGGCATGCGCTCCTCGATCCAATAGTGCAGCACAACCACTTCGACATCGCTCAGCTTCTGCCAGGCGTCGAACTGGCCGGGCGCAGCGGTGAAGCGGTCGTAGCCATGAAACAGATCGACGGTAGAGGTAGCGTCGAACTGAATGTTGGGAACAGACTCCATGCGATAGAAGTCGTTGCGCCCATCCGTGCCCGGTGTGATCTTGGGCAGCCGGGGCCGGCTGCGGCGCTGGCCGTTCACAAACAACTGGCGGAAATACCATTTGCCCTCTGCCACATCGGGCAGATCGGCCACCCACACCGCGCCGCGCGCGGGGTCGATGGGATGCGGCTCGACGCGCCAGCCGGCGATGCGCCGGCCGCCGTCGAGCACAGGGTGCTCGCCCGGATACGCGGCATACGTGACCGGCGCAGAATCCTCCGGCGTGAAGGTGAGCGGAGCCGTCAGCGCATAGCGCCCGCCGCGCACCCACACGGTGATGGAGCCGGCCAGTTCACCGTTCTGCTTGCGCTGGCGCACCGCATCGCGGGCACGGGCCAGTGTGGCGAAGGGGCCATCGGCGCCGGCGGCGTTCGGCTCGGCCAGCCGGCCCGACCAGCGGTCGTTTCCGTTCGGCGACACAAACAAATCTGCTGGCTTGAACATGTTGGATCCC
>DAOUDB010000336.1:0-6225 GCA_034431495.1 Thermoflexales bacterium | reverse complement strand
TCACCGTGAACAGATGAATGTCCAGAGGAATGAAGCCCAGCAACTGGTAGGGATCGCCCTGCGCGAAGAATTCGATGTAATACCGCTGGGTCGGGTCGGGGACGTATCGGCGCGCCAGCGTGCGCGGATCGGTCTCGCGCTTCAGGCCCAGGACATAGGGTCTGAGCGCGAAGTTGCCGTTCTCATCTGTGAACAGAATCTGCGAAGGCGGCGTATTCAGGTTCTCCTTGAACTTGCGCACCGGGTCATAGGGGCTGACAAAGGGGGCGAAAATCGCAAGCAGATACAAGATGGCCAGCACGATGCCGCCGATGACGGCCAGCTTGTGCCGGCGAAACTTGCGCCAGATCAGCTTCCACTGGGAGGCGGTGTAGAACTGCTCCTGAAGCGCCTCGGTATCCTTGCGCCGTGGCCGCAGCAGCCGGCCCAGGATGTTGCCATTGACCATGCCAGCTTTCTCCTTTTCTACTCGTACCGGATGCGCGGGTCGGCCACAGCCAGAATCATGTCGGACAGGAATGTGCCTATCAGCGTTAGTGCCGTGAGTATGAAGATGATGCCGCCGGCGACGAACATGTCTTCGGCCAGCAACGCGCCGACCAGCAACGGCCCCACCGTCGGCAAGTTGAGCACCATCGCCACAATGGTCGAGCCGGACACGATAGCCGGCAGCAACCATCCTACAGTGGACAAAATCGGGTTGATGGCGATCCGCACCGGATACTTGAAGATCGCCCGCCAGTAGGGCACACCCTTCATGCGCGCTGTGTCCACATAGTCCTTGCCCAACTCATCCAGCAGGGTGGCGCGCATGGTGCGGATCAGGCCGGCTGTGCCGGCCAGGCCGATGATCGCCACCGGCACGATCAGATGCTGCGCCAAGTCCCACAGCCGGGCCAGGCTCCAGGGCGCATTCTCGAACTCGGGGGAAAACAGCCCGCCCGGCGAAATGCCGAATTGCGTTAACAAGACATACATCAACACCAGGGCCAGCAGGAAATCCGGCACAGCCACGCCAATGAAGCCGATGATGATGGCAATGTAGTCGCCAGGCGAGTATTGATGCGTCGCCGAATAGATGCCGATCGGCAACGCCACGGCATAGGTGAAGAGCAATGTCATCACCGACAATGCAACGGTGAAAGGGAGACGCGCGGCTATTAAGTCCCACACCGGCACCCGCCAGTTGATCGAAACGCCGAAATCACCGCGCAGCACGATGTTGCTGATCCAGTTGTAGTAGCGCTCCAGGAACGGCTTGTCCAGTCCGTACATGCGCTTCATGGTCGTGATGAGGTTCTCTTCCACCTTGCTGCCGGTCGTCTCCAGCCGCCTGACGTACATCTCGACGTAGTCCCCTGGTGGAAGCTCGATGATGACGAAGGACACGAAGGAGAGGACAAGTAGCGAGATCAGCATGAAGAGGAATCTGCGGCCAATATAGCTCAGCATATTTCTGTCTCCTCACTCCTGGCAAGCGCGGCGCCTCCGGCCCGGGCAGGCAGATGGCCTCTCTATTCGGCGCATCTCGCTGCCTGCCCTGGAGCAAGCCAGCGCGCACATCTTCTGTCATTGTGGACTGGCCGTCCGGCCATCCATATCTCAGCCGTGGATATGGAAGCGTTGTCAGTTTAGCATAGCGACTGTCAGTGTCAACAGCGAAAGACCGGCTTCATGGCAATTCGCGCACACTAACGCCGGCCCAGATCGCGCGTCAGGTCGAAATACCGCTTGATCGCTTCGCCCGGCACGTTCCACGGGATGTGATTGCCGATGCAGAACATGTACCCGCCGGTGAGCTGAGCCGTCTCGACCATCCGCCGCACCATGGCCTCAATCTCGTCCGGGCGGTTGCGCGACAAAATGCGGTTGTCGCCTTCGCCGGCCACAAAGCAGTCCTTGTGTCTCCGGGCGATGGCGCGGTAGTCGGTGTACGGCTCGGAGATGATGCCCCGCGCGCCGCAGGCCATCACATCGTCCGCATAGGCGTCCATGCGCCCGTCCGACATGAAGATCACTTCTTTGCCGGCCGCCCTCACCATGCCCCAGTATTCTTCATAGCTCGGGAAGACGTATTTGCGCATCCAGGCCGGCGAACACACCGGCCCGCGCGATGTCACGATGTCGTCGTGACAGATGACGAAGTTCACCGGCAACCGCGCAAACACGCGAAACACACGCCGGTTGATTTCTGCGAACTCATCCATGATCCGCTCGAAGCGCGGGTCGAGGCATGTCTCCAGAAAAAGAGTCCAACCGAACGTCAACAGCGGCCACATGAACATCGTGTTGTAAAAGCCTACGGACGCCGTCGAACCCTCCGGCGCATGGTCGCCCCACTCCGCCGGATAGTGCGCGCGGTATTCCCGATACAGCTTCTCCTCGTCTCGATAATCGCGCGACTCCACGACCGGAATGTCGGTGAAGTCACCTTGCGCCAGCGGCGAAAACGCAAACACATCCTCGGGCGTCTTGAAGTGGTCGCCCCAGTCCCAGTGCTCGGTCGTGCTGTCACCCCAACGCACGCGATGCCGGCCGCGCTCGTCAGTGGCCGAGCTGTCTCCGGTCAGGTTGAGTTGAGGCCGCGGCCGGGGGGCGTCGGTTTCGGGAATAGCCAGGTCCAGTTCGGGGTACAACTCGCGCATCCTGAGGCGGCACAGGCGCGGGTGCTCATAGTAATCGATGCCGGTGAGGTAGGTTTCCGCATCGGGATTGGACCAGTGTTCCCAGTGCGGGATGCGGCGGGGCGCGCGCCCCATGAAGGCAAGGCATCTATCGCGCTCGAAGTCTTGATCAGCCATGTTGCGTCTCCTTGACGCCGGCAAGTATACCCGAACAAAAAAAGGACGGCGCGCGGCCGTCCTTCTTCCATCATCTTCTGTTGCAAGTTGCCGGTCGATCACCCCTCCGACACGATGCGATCGACCACCTGCTGCCGGAATTCGGGCGACAGACTGGCGAAGTAGGCGCTGAAGCCGGTCACACGCACGACCAGATCCGGGTACTTGCGCGGATCCTGATGCGCTTCCAGCACCTTGTTTCTATCCATCACGTTCAGATTGATCTGCGTGCCGCCCAGCGCAAAGTGCGTCTTGATGAGCGTCATCACCTTGTCAACGCCACCCTCTTCCTTCGAGATCATCGGGTCCATGTCGAGTTGGAGCGGAGCCGTGTTGCCATATCCCGACTGGACAAGCGCGGTCGCCACGGCCAGGGCTGTAGGCGCGCCATCCTTGCGAAAGCCGGGGTCGGGGTTGCAGCCATGTGAGATCGGCCCATTCGCCCGCCGGCCATTCGGCGTCGCGCCGATGCCCTGCCCCATGATGATCTGCGACGCCCACGAGAACAGGCCCGGGATGAGCGGGTGCCCGTGTTTGGGCGTGCGAATGGACTTGACGACGCGCGTGAACATCTGCGACAGACGCGTCGCATAGTCATCGGCCAGCGAGCCGCCGCTGCCATAGCGCGGGATGTTGCGCATCATGAGCCGGACGCGCTCGCCCTCCGGCCCGGCGTAGTCGTTCTCCACATGGCGCCACATCTCCTCCCAGGTGAGCCGCCCCTCGCGCTCCACGCGCTGCTCGAGCGCGGCGAAGGAGTCCGCGACGGTCGCCAGGCCGGCCCCATCGACGCACCAGTTGTAGAACTCGACGCCGCCACCAGAAGCATCCAGACCCTTCTCGATCGTGCCATAGCAGCACAGATCCAGCGCAAGCTCCGGGAACACTTCGGTCATGTGGTCGTAGTGAAAGTCGTAGCCGGCGGCGATGGCCTCCACGCTGCGGCGCACGTGTTGCTCGAACCGGCGATACAACTCTGCCGTGCCAGGCGCGACCTCGCCGCGCGCGGCCGCGGCCATCATCTCTTTGAGCGCCACCTCGAACACGGCCACCATGTTCACTTTGCAGCAATCGTTGAGCGTGAACTCGCGGCCGGGGATGCCGTTCCAGTGGCAGCCGGCATACGCGCGCGCATATCCCAGGCTGAGCGGATAGCCATTTTTCGCAAAGTCGCGCGCGCACACATCCACGCCGAGGAACTTGGGCACGCCGTTCTTGTTTTCGAACTGCACCTCCACGGCCTTGCGAATCAACTCGTCGGGCACCGTCTCGCCCACCGCCACGCCCAGATTGACCGGAATGTTGAGCCGGCGGGCCGCTTCGAGAATGAGATAGGACACGCGACTGGTCACTTCGCGCCCGCTTTCGTCAGGGCCGCCGATCTGGATGTAACCGGTTTCCTTCAGGTAGATGCAGGCAATGTGAAAGATCGCTTCCTCGGCGGTCAGGCGGCCGGCGGCGACATCCCGCTCATAGAACGGCTGCAACAGCATGTCGAGCCGGCCCAGCGAGCCGCTGCCGTTGTACATGCGCGCCAGCATCTGGTACCACGCAATCCACTGGCAAGCTTCGAGGAACGTTTCG
Source organism: Thermoflexales bacterium (assembly GCA_034431495.1). Classification (GTDB taxonomy): domain Bacteria; phylum Chloroflexota; class Anaerolineae; order J036; family Brachytrichaceae; genus Roseilinea. Next base: position 1,801 of record DAOUDB010000336.1, on the reverse strand, counting down.
GGCGGGTCGTTGACCAGTTTGGCATTGACCTCCGCCATGCGCTCGAAGTTCTCGATGAAGGCCGGCAGATGCTCCGCCGGCAGGGGCTGCCCATCCACGCCGCGCACAACGCCGGTCGCTTTCGCTTGCTCGGCCAGCGCGCGCGCGGCCTCGGCGTGCCGTTGTGTCCAACGCTGCGCCGCCAGCACGATGGCCTCCAGACCGTCATAGAAGTCGGCTTTCTCCGGCGCGCCGGCGTTCACCTGGCGATAGTGGCGAATCTTGTCCAGCAATCCGCCCCACCCCAGATCAAGCCCGATTTGCAGGTCCTGGCAAAAGTGCTGCGAGCCAAAAATGGGAGCCGGGCTTTTGTACAAGTCGTACACCTCGCGCAATGCCTCGACCTCGCGCATATCCAGATGGCTGGGCACACCGCCCTTGCGATAGCCAAAGAAGTTGGCCATGTATGCGCCGGCCAGCGACGACATCGGATCAATATAGGCCGGATGGGCGTCGATGAGTGCGGCGTAATTCTCACCGCACGCCTTTGGGCCGTAGAAGCTGCCGTTCGGGTCGTTGCTCTTGATCTCGACGCCATCCAGCAGCACGTCGACCATCTTGACGCCCGATCCGCTGACCGTCTCGACCAGCTTGCGCCGGTCTGGCGGCGGCAGGATCACCGCCCAATCGTCAAAGTTCATGGAACCCTGGATATCCTGCTTCTCGCGCGTGTGGCGCATCTTCGTCTCGCGCAACGCGCGCAGCCGTTCGTCAAAGGTCAATGTCTGTGTCAGTTCTACTGTCGGCATCATGGCGCTTTCCTCCGCGCAACTCCTGGCGAAACTCTGTTTCTGCAAATCTGAGTGAACGGGACTCAACCCTCAACCTTATCGACCTTATCAACCTTACCAACCTTCACCGGCTCACCACCGCGATCCCGCGCGCGCGGCCGGCCTCTGCCAGCGCGGCCATGTGATCCTTCTTCGGCGGCTCAAGGTCGCGGGCTTTGTACTCCAAACCCAGGCTGCGGTACTTGTCGCCGGCCAGTCGATGAAACGCCAGCAACTCCAGACCAAACGGCTCGCCGTCACGCAATGCGTTCAGCTCGGCCACAAAGCCCGCGATGGCGGCGATGTCCTCCGGCGCATCATTGACGGTGGGGATGACGGGCGTGCGAAAGAGGATGGGCTTGCCGGTCTGAGCCAGCCGGCGCGCATTGGCGAGGATGCGCTCGTTCGGCGCGCCGGTGGCCGCGCGATGACGCTCCGAATCCATCTGCTTGAGATCCATCATCACCAGGTCGGTGTAGGGCAGCAACGCCGCCAAGTGCTCCCAGGGCACATGGGCGCACGTCTCGATCGCGGTGTGGACGCCGGCTGCCTTCAACTGCTTCAGCACTTCGCGGCTGAACTCGTGTTGTAGCGCCGGCTCGCCGCCGGACAGGGTCACCCCGCCCTGCGAGGTCTCGTAGAAGGCGCGGTCGCGCAGCGATTCCTCGACCACCTGCTCGACGGTCATCTCACTGCCGGTGAGCACGCGGGCGCCGGCATAGCAGGTGTCGACGCACTTGCCGCACACCACGCACAGCGACCGATCGTAGCGCCGGACGCCGTCTTCGACCGTGTTTGCGCCGTGCTCGCAGGCGCTGATGCAGGCATCGCAGCCGATGCAGCGATCGGGGAAGAACTGGATTTCCTGCCGGGGGCGGATGCCTTCCGGGTTGTGGCACCAGAAGCACCGCAGTGTGCACCCTTTCAGAAAAACAGTTGTGCGGATGCCCGGGCCGTCATGGATCGAGAAGCGCTGAATATTGAACACCGTG
>DAOUDB010000335.1:0-4672 GCA_034431495.1 Thermoflexales bacterium | reverse complement strand
GCCGCTGTTTGAACTCGTCGAGGATGGCGGCGGTGGCCGTTGCGCCAAAACGCGCGCAGCCGGCGTCGATGACCGCCAACGCCATGTCGAGTGTGCGCACGCCGCCGGCTGCTTTAACCTGCACGCGCGGACCGACACTCGCCCGCATCAGCTTCAAATCCTCGATCGTCGCGCCGCTGGGCGCAAAGCCGGTGGATGTTTTAACAAAGTGCGCGCCGGCCTGCTCGCATAACCGGCAGCCCAGCACCTTCTGATCGTGATCCAGATAGGCGTTCTCCAGAATGACCTTGACGATGGCGCGGTCTCTGGCAGCTTCGACGACGGCGGCAATATCGGCGCGCACGAAGTCTGCCTTGCCGGAGCGCAGGGCGGCAATGTTCAACACCATGTCCAGTTCTACAGCGCCGTTGGTCATGGCCTCGTTGGCCTCGAACACTTTCACTGCTGTGGTGGTGCTGCCGTGCGGGAAGCCGATGACCGTGCCGACGCGCACATCGCTGCCGGCCAGCAGCCGCGCGGCCAGCGCGACATCGCACGGGCGCACACACACAGACGCCACGTTGTAGCGCAGGGCCAGCTCGCAGCCGGCAATGACCTCAGCCTCGGTCATTTCGGGCTTCAAAAGTGAATGGTCGATGGCTTTGGCAAGTTGTTCGTAAGTGATCGTGGCGCTATTCAGCGCAGCGCTGTTTAGAGCGGCGGACATAGGTCAGTTGTCTCCTGTCTTGAAGGTGTTTGATCGGACGGCGCGCACTTCGCGCTGTTTGCGTATGGATTATAGAGGTGTCGGCTGCTTAGCTGGCCGGCTTGTCGAGCAGCCGGCTCAACGCTCGCCGGGCCTCCTCCAGCTCTTGGATGATCGACGCCCGGCGGTCTCGTAAAGCGGCCAGCTCCTCTTCGGTGGTCGCGCGCGCCATTTCCTGATCCACCCGCGCCAGCAACAATTCATACTCGGAGATGATTCGCCGCCACCAGCGAGTGTACGTCTCGGCGCGGCTCATGAGTTTGCCCATCGGATAAATCATGCCACAAGTCGCAGGTGGCACAGTGCTTGACATGCGCCCTGTGCCAATGTATATATTAGCCGGCTAACTATCTGGCCTGACGCAGCGCCGCCGGCCTGTCAATCATGCGCAAAGCAATCGATCCCGATTCACTCAATCATTTATTGTGGCAGGTCTGCCGGCTGAACCACGCCCGCGCCCATCACTTGTTTGACGCGCTCGGCGTCTACCGGGGGCAGCCGCCGCTGCTCGAGGCGTTGTGGGAGCGCGACGGCCAGACCCACTCGGATCTGGCTGCCCATTTGCACGTGACGCCGGCCACCATGAGCCGCATGATTCAGCGCATGGAGAAGGCCGGATTTGTCGTGCGAAAACCCGATCCGGCCGATCGGCGCGTGTCGCGCGTGTATCTCACGCAAGCCGGCCGCGACATCCGCTCGGCGATCGCGCAGGCCATTCGCACCATCGAAGCCGACACGTTCGAAGGCTTCACCGTCGAGGAGCGCGTTCTGTTGCGCCGGTTCCTGCAACAAGTGCGGGACAACCTCATCCGCGTTGTGGGCACCGAACCCCTGGAGTAGGTCGTGCCGCCGCGCGCTCGATTTGCGCGCCTTTTTATTTAGGCGGCTAAGTAAAACCGTCGTGATTCATGAAAGGATGGATTCAGGCATGACATCAGTTCGCAGACTGGCGCGCTTTTTGCGTCCGTACTGGCGGTGGGCAATTCTGGCCCCTCTGGCAATGTTGCTGGAGGTTGCCATGGACCTGACCCTGCCGTGGAATGTTCAACGCATCGTCGATCAGGGCATCGCTCACCGGGATTTGCCATTTGTGTTGCAGACCGGCGGCCTGATGGTCGTCCTTGCGCTGATCGGCGCCGTGGGCGGGATTGGCTGCACCTACTACGCCATCAACGCTTCTCAATCGTTTGGCGCCGACCTGCGCGCGGCGCTCTTTCGCGCGGTGCAGTCGCTGTCCTTCGGCAACCTCGACAAGCTGGGCACCGGCCATCTCATCACTCGGCTGACCAATGACGTGACGCAAATGCAGGAAGCGGTTGCCATGCTGCTGCGCATCCTGGTGCGCGCGCCGTTGATGATGATCGGCAGCCTCGTCATGGCGATCCTCACTGCGCCGCAACTGGCCCTTGTGCCGTTGATACTCATGGCGCTGGTGCTGGTCGCCGTCACGCTCATCGTGCGCCGGGCCTACCCGATGTACGGCGAGGTGCAATCCCGGCTCGACGCGCTCAACACGGTCATGCAGGAGAATCTGGCCGGCGTGCGTGTGGTCAAGGCATTCGTGCGCGCCGCCCGCGAGATCGAGCGTTTTGGCAAGGCCAACATCGCGCTGACCGATCAGATGATTCGCGTGGCGCGTGTCACCATCGTCGGCTTTCCGATCATGATGATTCTCGTCAACGCCGGCGTGGTCGCTGTACTGTGGCTGGGCGGCGTTCAGGTGACGGCGGGTGACATGCAAGTTGGTCAGATCATCGCCTTCATCAACTACCTGCAACAGACGCTGTTCTCGCTACTCATGGTCAGCATGCTGGTGTTGCAGATGTCGCGCGCGGCAGCCTCGGCCAAACGCATTGAAGAATTGCTCGACAGCCGGCCCGATGTGTTGGACGCGCCCGAAGCGATGACCGACTTTGCCCCGCGCGGCAGAGTGGTGTTCGAGAATGTGACCTTCAGCTACGACGGCAACGCGGGCGATCCTGTGCTCAAGGACATCAATCTGGTGGCCGAGCCGGGCCAGACGGTGGCTCTGCTGGGCGCCACCGGCTCCGGCAAGTCCACGCTGGTGCATCTCATTCCGCGCTTTTATGATGTCACGCGCGGCCGGGTCACCATCGATGGCGTGGACGTGCGCGAGGTGCAGCAAACCACGTTGCGCCGGCATGTCGGCGTGGCGCTTCAGGAGGCGGTGCTTTTCTCCGGCACGATCCGCGACAACATTCGCTATGGCCGGCCTGATGCCACGCACGAAGAGGTGGTCGAGGCCGCCAAAGCGGCCCAGGCCCATGAGTTCATCATGGGGTTCCCGGATGGCTACGACACCATGCTGGGTCAGCGCGGCGTCAACTTGTCCGGCGGGCAGAAGCAGCGCATCGCCATCGCGCGCGCGCTGCTGGTCAAGCCGGCGGTGCTCATTCTCGACGACAGCACCAGCGCAGTGGATGTGGAGACAGAAGTTGAGATTCAGGCCGCGCTGGATGACATGATGCGCAGCCGGGCGCATCAAGATGCCGCATCGCGGGTGGGCACCTGTTTCGTCATCGCGCAGCGCATCAGCACGGTGCTGAACGCCGACAAGATTCTGGTGCTCGACGATGGTCGCATCGCCGCTGAAGGCGCGCACAGCGAACTGCTGGCGGCTAGCCCCATCTATCGGGACATCTACGATTCGCAACTTGGCAACGGAGGCATGACACGTGGCTAGGCTTGCTCAATCATCATCCCCCTCACCACGCGGCACCGGCTTTGGCCGGCCGCCCGGCGGAGGGCCGCATGGCATGTTTGCGCCGGAGAAAGCCCGTAACACGCGCGGCACGCTTCTGCGGCTGTGGTTGTATCTGCGCCGGCACAGCCTGGTTCTGCTGGCCGTCACCGGCCTGGTCGCGCTGAATACCGCCCTCGGCGTGCTGGGGCCTTTCTTCATGGGACAGGCCATCGATCTGTACATCAACACCGGCGATCTGGCCGGCCTGGCGCAATGGCTGGCGCTCATGGTCGGAGTGTTTGTCACGAATTCCGTGGGCCAGTATCTTCAGGAGTACACCGTCGTTGGCGTGTCTCAGCGCGTCGTGCGCGACATCCGCGCCGATCTGTTCGCCCGCCTGCAAACCCTCTCGCTGCGCTTCTTCGACCAGCGCTCGCACGGTGAGTTGATGAGCCGGCTGACCAACGATGTGGACAACATCAACATGGTGCTCTCGTCGAGCATCACGAATCTGATCGGCAGCGTGCTCAGCCTGATTTTCGTCACGACGATGATGTTCGTGGTCAATGGCCGGCTGGCGCTGGTTGCCCTCATCATTCTGCCGATGATTACGCTGGTGGCACGCTGGCTGTCGGTGCGCACGCGGCAGGGGTTCCGCATGCAGCAGGAACACCTCGGCATTCTGAACGGCCTGATCGAAGAGACGATCACCGGCCAGCGCGTGGTCAAGGCGTATGGCCGTGAGGAGCGGGTTATACGCGAGTTCGACGAGACGAACGCCAGACTGCGCAAAGCCGCAATCCGCGCGCAGATCTTTGCGGGGCTGGGCGGGCCGCTGATGAACTTTGTCAACAACACCGGCCGCATCATCGTCATCATTGCCGGCGGCTGGCTGGCCGTGCAGGGCGTGGCGACGGTTGGCACGATCGCCGCGTTTATCAACTACACCGAGCGGTTTAGCTGGCCCCTGAACCAGCTCGGCCAGCTGTACAACAGCATCCAGTCGGCGCTGGCCGGCGCCGAGCGCGTGTTCGAGACCATGGACGAGGCGCCCGATCTGCCCGACGCCCCTGACGCGCAGCCATTGGGCCGCATTCGTGGCGAGGTGGTGTTTGACAATGTCAGTTTCGGCTACGAGCCGGGCGTGCCGGTGCTGAAGCATGTAAGCATGCGCGCCGAGCCGGGACAGATGATTGCGCTGGTCGGGCCGACCGGCGCCGGTA
>DAOUDB010000334.1:0-6664 GCA_034431495.1 Thermoflexales bacterium | reverse complement strand
CTGCGCTCAGCGAGGCATCGCCTGCGACGCGTTGGAGATAAATCCGTTTCTGGTTTGGCTTGCCCGCGCAAAGACGGCAAACTACTCAACCACAGAACTGGAGGCAACGCGCAACATCGCAGGTGATGCGGCATGCTCTACAGAAGCAATGCCGCATGTCAGCGCATGGATGCCGCCAATAGCAAACATTGAGCGATGGTGGCGCAAGGACAGACTCATCTTCCTGGCTTGCCTGCGCCAGTCGATTGTGGAACGTTGCCAGACTCAATCCAAAGTGCACGACTTGTTGATGGTGGCATTCTGCCGGCTGTTGATCGAATGCTCAAACGCTGCCTTCAATCATCAGAGCATGTCGTTTAAGCCAGAACAGGCCAGCTTATTCGATTCACAGGAGTCAAGCACGCTGGCACGACGTTACGAACAAATCGTCAGCGAGATCGTGGCTTCGGCTGAGGAGCACATTCCCGGACACGCCAGAATTATGCGCGCAGACGCAAGACAGACGCCAGCCGGTGATGCACCATACGATGCCATCATTACCTCCCCACCCTATCCCAACCGCATGAGCTACGTCCGTGAACTGCGTCCCTATATGTACTGGATGGGATTCCTCAGCGAAGCACATGAGGCATCCGATCTTGACTGGCAAGCAATCGGGGGCACGTGGGGAAGCGCAACCAGCCGGCTCCAAACGTGGAAACCAAATGGACAGGCTGTACATATTGATGGATTGGACGAGATGATCGCGCGGATCGCGCGTCACAGCACAATACTGGCAAACTATGTGCACAAATACTTTGTGGACATCTCGCGGCACCTTGGAAGCGCGCGCGATGCTCTGGCTCCGGGCGCTTCTATTTTCTATGTGGTGGGCAACTCGAAGTTCTACGACACACTGGTCCCAGTAGAGACGATTTACGCGCAAATTCTAGAGCGCCTGGGATTTGTCAACGTTACCGTTACCCCATTAAGAAAACGCAACTCCAAAAAGGAATTGATCGAATTCGCTGTAAGCGGCAGCACCCCCAGAGAAACTACGGCCCCCCGCCGGCTTTCTGCTGCGCCTCGATCAGATCATCATAGGTAAACGGGCTGGGCGGCGTCTTGCCGTAGATCAACACCGGCGTGCCCAGCTCGGCCCAGCGGTAGATGAAGTCGCTATCCTCGATGCCCAGCACCACGCAGCCAAAAGACACCGGCGTGCCCAGATAGCCGGCCCACAACCGCCTGCCACTGCCCAGCACCGGCAGCGCGTGAATACCATTCGTCAGACTTTCGCCCGGCTCGCCGATATCGTAGATGCTCAACCAGTTTGGCATCTTGATACGGGCCAGCTTGTTGTACGCCTCATCCACGTGCTCCAACACCTGAAACACGCCGGTCAGTGTGCGCCACTTCGGAATGCCCGACGAGATCGTGGCCGACAGCGCCAGCGTCGCGCCGTCCCAGGCCCACAGCCTCTGTGTGGTCAGATCGACTTCGATACGTTTCAGGTTGGTCGGCGTGATCGGCAGCGGCATCATCATGCCCTGGTGAGGAATGGTGATCGACTGGCCAACCGAGAAGCCGGCCTGCCAGATGCCGGGATTGGCCGACACCAAGCGCGCCACCGGAACACCAAAACGATCCCCCAGCGATTCAAAGGTGTCGCCCGGCTCGATGATGTGGCGATGCTCGCCGTGCAGCGCGATCAGCCACAGCCCTGGCTCGCGGCGCTGGAATGCAACACGGACCATCTCTGCTGCCTCGTCCAGGCGCAATTCGGCGCGCGCTTCTGCGCCATCGGGCAACTCGGCCGGCAAGCCGGCCAAAAAACTGCGCACCCCCGCCGTGTCCCAGCGCGCCACCCATCGACCAGAGTCAAGCTCCGCGCGCACCCAGCTCACCCGCTCCTGCGGCGTGACCGTGCGCGTGATCCATCCCCCTGCCCACCAGATATGCAGATCGAATGGGCGTTGCAGCCAGTCGTTCAACTGGTTAACGGCGCCCGACACATCGGAAATGGCCGGCGCAACTTCGCGGGTGATGACCGGCACCGGCTGTTGCGTCATCGCCAGCGCAAACACATTGCGCAACGTGGCATCCACATCCAACTGGCGGCCCGGCGCAGCCGGGATGGCATACGCCATCCCCTGCGCTGCATCGATCTCCACGCGCGCGTCGCGCGGAGCGAGATACACATCCGCCTTGTAGCTTTGCAAAAACCCGCGCGCGGCCTGTGGGTCAAACGTAAACGCCACCGCCACAGACTGGCGACTCTGCCAATCGGCCCAGCGTTGATCGGGCCGGCCCAACCGGCCAATCTCAAAAGCCTGCCGGGTTGCATCTTCAGCTTTCACGCGGATGCCGATCTCGCGCCACGGCGCAAACCATTTTTGCTCGCCGAACTGGAACGTAGCAAGATTTTGCGACTCGTAGCGGCGCTGCACGCGGCTGGCCGCTTCAGCCAGCGTGAGGTTGCCCACCTCCACGTTGCCGATGACGATGCCGGGATAGATGCGGTTTGCGTACTGCTGCTCGAAGGCTACCCACACGACCGCGAGGGTTGCAGCCAGCAACACGAGGAGCGACAACGGCGCGATCACCAGCCAGCGCGCGCAACCACGCCGGCCCGGCTTTGCCGGCTGAGGACTTGAAGTCACAGAGGCGTCAGCCATGCGCGCTTGATTGTACCCGCCGCAATATCACCACGCCGACAACACCGCGGCACACAACGCTGCCCGCTCTGGCAGACTGCTCAAGACAACATGCTCGTGCAGCGCATGAGCGCCATCGCCCACAGCGCCAAATCCGTCCAGCGTCGGCACACCCAGCGCAGCGGTGAATGAGGCATCGCTGCCGCCACCGCTCGGCCCATGCGTCAGTTCGAGACCAATCGCGCGGCCGATGTCTCGCACACGCTCGAAGGTGGCCATGCGGCCAGCGTCACATTCCATCGGGGGACGGTTCAACTCGCCGGTCACTTCCAGCGACGAGCCGGCCAACACCGGCGTCAATCCCATCATCACGCTGCGCACCCATTCTCCGTCTTCGACCCGGCCGACCCGTGTATCCACTTCCAGCTCTGCGTAGTCGGGCACCACATTTGTCACGCCCCCACCTCGAATCGATCCGACGCTGAAGGTCACGCCACGTTCGTAGTCTGTCAGCGCCTGCAACTTCAACACCTGATGCGCAAGCTCTTGAATGGCATTGATACCCAGCGCGTGGGCTGCGCCGGCGTGCGATGCCTTGCCGCGCGCCGCTACCTTGAACAGGCCGGTGCCCTTGCGCGAGGACTTCAGACCGCCATCGGGCAAGGCCGGCTCCATCACCATCGCCAGCACCGCGTCGCGCGCGGTGTCTTCGATCAGCGTGCGCGAGGTGTGGCTGCCCGTCTCCTCGTCTGAGGTGAAGACCAGGCGCATCTCGCGCGCCGGCCACAAACCGGTTGCGCGCAACGCGCGCAGTGCATATAGCGCCACCACATGGCTGGCTTTCATATCGTTGGCGCCCGGCCCATACAACCGGCCATCGACGACACGCACCGGGCGCTGCGCCAGCGTGCCGGCCGGATAGACCGTGTCCATGTGCAGATACAAACTGATCGGCGCACCACCCCCCGCGTTGAAGACGCCCACCACATGGTCGCCGGCCTCGGTCTGCCTGTCGATGCGGACGTCCGCGCCCAAGTCGCGCAAGGCTGAGGCGATCAGTCGCCCCACCGCATCGACGCCGGCCTTGTCCTCGGTGTGCGACTCGATGTTGACCAGATCAGACAACAGCGCCGTCATGCCCGGCAACTGCGCCTGGAGATACGGCATCAACTCCTGCATCCCTCATCCCTCCGCACTCATCCCTCATCCCTCATCGCTCAGCACTCACCACTCACCACTCCGCACTCCCGTCACTCACACGGCTCTTGCTTCAGCCGCGACATGAGGGTGCGATAGAAGTACGTGGCCGGCTGCACGCGCGCAAAACGCGCCAGATGCTCGCTGGCGCGGACAGTGACTGTGTCGCCGTCGTTGAGCACCATTTCGCTCTGACCATCGGCAGTCAGGATAGCCTGGTGGTCGGTGTGCACGACCATCTCGACGACCGAGCCTTGCGAGAGCACCACAGCGCGATCAAGGCTGAGGTGCGGGGCAATCGGCACCAGCACAATATTCCTCAATTGAGGAGGAAGAATCGGCCCGCCGGCAGCCAGCGCATAAGCCGTGCTGCCCGTCGCCGTGGCTACGATCAACCCATCGCAGGCATAGGTTGTCAAGAGGCCGCCGTCCACGTGCGTGCGAATGCGCACCATACGCGCCAGCGTGCCCCGGCTGATGACGATGTCGTTCAGCGCGTCGCGCGGGTCGAGCGTTTCCGGTTCGCCGGCCTGTCCGTTGCGGCTCACGCGCGCCGTCAGCATCATGCGCGCCTCGATCCAGTAGTCGCCGCGCACGATGCGCGGCAGCGCCTCGCGCCAGTTGTCGGGCCGCATCTCGGACAGAAAGCCCAGCCGGCCCATGTTGACCGACGCCACCATGGCGCCATGCGGGGCCGCCACACGCGCAGCGCGCAGGGTGCTGCCATCGCCGCCCAGCACCACCAACAACGCAGCCTGGCCGGCAATGGCCTGCACTGCCGGCGTGTCCCAGGTGCTGGCGCGATGCACCGTCACGCCCCAACTCTGCAAGGCTGCCTGAATGTCGTCGGCAACTTCGCCCGTGCGGGCGATTTTGGGGTGATCCAGAACTGCCACCGACCGAATGGCCGGCTGATCCATCTCGTTGCGCATGGGTTTACGCCACGGCTGCGGCGTCCTGTGTAGACAACGTCTGGGCGACCCACGCGCTAAATGCCTCGCGGGTCATGGTCTGTTGCGCGCTGCGAGCCAGATCGCGCACAGTCACTGAACCAGCGGCCAGTTCGTCAGGGCCAATCACGGCGATGAAGGCGCATCCATAGCGATCCGCGTCGCGGAACTGGGCCTTCAGGCTGCGGCCATCGAAGGCGATGCGCGCGCCGATGCCGCGCAGGCGCAGATCCGAGGCCAGCGCGACAGCCGCTTGTTTGGCGGCGTCGCCCTGATAGGCCACAAACAGGCGCGGCTGTGGCAAAGCCGGCACAGCGACGCCCTGCTCGCGGATGACATGCACGATGCGCTCGATGCCGGCGGCGAACCCCACGCCAGGCGTCGGGGGGCCGCCCAGCAATTCGATCAGGCCATCGTAACGCCCACCGCCACACAGCGCGGCCTGCGCGCCCAATCCTTCGCCCCACAACTCGAACACGGTTTTGGTGTAATAGTCCAGGCCGCGCACCAGCCGGTGATTCAGGGTGTACGGCACGCCGAGGGCGTCGAGATAACCCAGCAACTCGCTGAAGTGCGCCCGGCACTCGTCGTTCAGATAATCGAGCATGTGCGGGGCGTCGGCCAGATAAGGCTGCGTCTCGCGCTCCTTGCTGTCGAGCACGCGCAGCGGATTGCGTTGCAGCCGGTCGCGGTCGGTCGGCGCAAGCTTTTCCGCATACGGGGCAAGGTAGGCTTTCAAAGCCTCGATATAGCGCGGCTTGCATTCCGGGTCGCCGGTGCTGTTGATCTGAAAATTAAGATTCTTAAAACCCAGCTCTTTGTGCAGCGTGTACGCCAGCAGCAAAATCTCGAGGTCGGCGACCGGATCGGCGCTGCCGATGATTTCGGCATTGAACTGGTTGAACTGGCGATAGCGCAACTTCTGGGGCCGCTCGCGGCGGAAGATGGAGCCGAGCGAGTACAGCTTCTGCGGCTGAGGGCGCGAAGACAGCCCATTCTCGATGTAGGCGCGCATCACACCGGCGGTGAACTCTGGGCGCAGGGTAAGCGACTCGCCCTGCTCGCCTTCGCGGCCACGGTCGATGAATGAGTACATCTCCTTCGACACGATATCTGTGTCTTCACCCACGCCGCGGGCGAACAAAGCCGTCGCCTCGAGAACGGGGGTGTCGATCTTCGCAAAGCCAAAGCGCCGCGCGATGGACACGGCTGTGCCGGTGACATGCGACCACAGGGCTTCCTCCTCCGGGAGGATGTCCTGCATTCCTTTAACACTTTTGAATTTAGGCATGGGAGGGGGACGTATTGCGTGTTGCGTGTTGCGTATTGCGTGTTGCGTATTGCGTGTTGCGTGTTGCGTATTGCGTGTTGCGTCGTGCGTATTGGGTGTCAGGCCGGCTCGTCGGGGTAATCCTGCCAGAGCCGGCGCGGATCGAGCGCATAGCCCTTCAGCACGGCGGAGTGATAGGCGCCGTCTTCCGACACATCGGCTTCGTGATACCGGTTGTCTTTCTGAAGCCGGAAGAAAACGGCCTCTTGCGCGTCCACGTCGATGATCCAGTATTCCGGGATGCCGGCCGATTGATAGTCGTTGAACTTGTCGACGCGATCGCGGTAGCGCGTGCGGGCGTCGGCGATCTCGACAGCAATGGTGACGCCGTGGCTGTTGACGTAGTTCTCCTGAATGGTCTCCACAAAGGCGTTCGGGACGAACAGCAGATCCGGCTCGCGGCCACGCTGCATCTCCTCTGGCATGCGGATGGCAAACGGACCCGGAATGACGATGCCGATCTGATTCAGTTCGGCATACTCGCTCAGGTGCTGCAACAAAAAGGAATGCAGGACATCCTCCCGGAGGAGGAAGCCCTGTGGTCGCATGTC
>DAOUDB010000333.1:0-20913 GCA_034431495.1 Thermoflexales bacterium | reverse complement strand
GTCCACGTCCATCCATCTGGTTGAACCAGAACAGGGGAATGGCACACCAGGCGATGTTGATGGTATCGACATACAGCTCGGCCAGGCGGATGAAGTCATCGGTGCCAGAGTAGGTGCGCAGGAGAGGATAGTTGCCGCGCCGGCTGGCCGCGTACAGCGCGCGATAGTCGTCGGCGCTGCGCACCGGCACACCGCCGGCGCCCTTACGGCGCGGATCCTGTCGCTCTGGGTGGAAGAAGTTCTCCTGCGCGTCCTGGTCCGTGCCTAACGAGATCACATCCAGCGCGCGCGCCTCGGCAATCTGCGCAATGCCGTCGAGGGTGGCCTGCATCGTGGGCAGCCCGAAGTGATGTCGAATGAGCGGAAACGGATCCTTCCAACGGATGCGCTCGACGGCGGTCTGCGGAAAATCGGTTTCACTGACTCCGCCCGCCGCCTGGCCCTTGAGATACGCCAACACGTCGGCGTCTTGTTCGCCGCCGGCAAAGATGCGTTCGAAGAAGCCCAACGCTTCGGCGCGCGCCGCGACCGGTGGGGTGCCGGCAAAAGCAAACCGCACGCCGGCGGCGCGCAGGTCATCGGCCGCCTCGGCAAACTCGCCCAGCAGCCGTTCGCCGGTTTCCGGCGTCAGGCGATACGAAACGCCGACCAGGTCGGCGCCCATTTCGCGCGCCGCGGCCAGCATTTTCTCGATCGACACAGCCGGGCCAAGAAACACTGTGCGCCAGCCGGCTGCCTCGGCCAGCCGGAGGAAATGGGACACGCCGGCGACATGCACACACTCGCCCAGCGCCCCCGCCACAACGGTCTTCATATGCACCTCCCGTGTGGTGAATCACTGCGCACTTCACGCGCGATCCACGAATGAGGATCGAAAGAGGGACGAACCTCCGTCGTTTAGTTCACGATTCTAACCGCACACCCGAGAGACGCTTGTCCGCCCGGCGGCTGAACCCGGCTATTCGTGCGCGTGACACGTGAAGCACGCACGACCCTCCGCCTCTGCCCGGCATTTCTGTTATCCTTGAGGTTCTGATCTTCGCAGTTCTCATGCTGCGCTTCCGGAGGTGAGCTTTGAAACTCGTTATGGCCGTCGTGCAGGCTGATGAAGCCGCCAAAACCGCGGAAGCCCTGATCGAAGCAGGCTTCCGAGTCACGCGGATTGCCACGACCGGCGGCTGGTTGCGACGCGAAAACACGACGCTCCTGTCCGGTGTCGAAGACGAGCGCGTGGAGGAGATGCTGGCCGCGCTGCATCGCCTGGGTGTGCGCGCGGCGCCGGCCACTTCAGACAGCACGCCGGAGACTGCCGCCACCACCGGCCGCGGCATCGTCTTCGTCATGGATGTCGAGCGGTTCGAGCACTACTAAACGCGCCAGCCGGCCATCTGCTGATAGAACCACATCACGCCACTGCGCGGCGGCAGCGCCAGTGTGAAGCCGTCGCGCGCCAACGTCTCGCCGGCGATCTCGCGGCGCTCGCCGGTCTCCGCATTCGTGAACACGTAACGCGCCGCTGGATCGATCGCCTTCAGATGCGCCGTCCGGGTTTCATCGGGCGAAGCCGGCAAGCGAATGCCCTGAATGAACCCGCGTCCCGCCTCTGGTCTGTCGAATTGCCAGACCACCCATTGCCCGGCATCCTTGTGAAACGGCGTGTGCGCGTAAAAGTCGCCAGAGAGCAGCAGGTCTGCCGCGCTGCGCCACACCTCGATCATCCTGCGCGCCGTCTCAAAGTCATAGTCGTCGCGGCGGATGTCCAGCGTTGCGAACAGCATGGCCGCCATACCGCAGTGGAATGAGTAGCTGTCCACGGTGTGATCGAAGCGCGACTCGCCGGCCAGATCCCACGCAAGGGTGCACTCCTTGAAATAAGGAATCCACTCGAACAACGTGCGGTGAAAGGCCAGCTTGACCGGGTGATCGCCATAGCCATAGTCCGTGTAATGCAGGGGCACAGAGCGGCGCATGGTTTCGAGGTCGTTGCGCCGACCTCCGCTGGCGCACGAATCGATCCACAGGCCGGGGTTGCGGGCCAGCAAATCGTCCCAGAACTGCAAATAGCCCTGCGCGTGCAAGTTCTCGTTCATGCCCTGGCGGTCGTCGGCCTCGTTCCTGCGCCAATGCTCCAGCGGCGGGAAGTTGTGATCCTGCCGGTAAATCTTGATGCCGTTATCCTGGATCAGCCGGCACACGTGATCGGTCAACCATTGGCGGCAAGTCGGATTGCCCAGATTGAGCAGGCTGTTGTCATTGTCGGGATGGCGCAGCAGCCATTCGGGATGCTCAACGTCGAGCGCCGTGCCGGGCCGCACGCGCTCCGGCTCGAACCACACCAGCAGATCCGCCCCGTTGCGCGCCGCGTGGTCTGAGATGGGCTTCATACCATTCGGAAAGCGCTCTGGATCGGGCTGCCACGTGCCGGTGTTCCACCAGCGCCGTTCGTGGTTTTCGTTGTAGCAGGGATACCAGCCGGCATCGATCCACCACACATCGGGGCGGATGCCGTAACGAAGAAAACGGTCGATGAAGCGAATCTGGTTCTCCTCTGTGGCGGCGGTGAACTCCTCGCCTTCATCGGTGGCCGCGCAGGCCAGTAGGGGGCGCATGGGCCGGCCATCGGGGCGGGGCAAAATGTGCGCCAGGTACCAGCGCCGCCAGAGGTTGATGGCGCGCGTCTCGTCGCCGGCCCACGCCATGATCGTGATGCGCGGCGTGCGAATGCGCTCGCCCGGCATCAAGCGCAGATGCGTCTTTTCCTGGCCGGCCGTCACCTGCGCGCCGGCGGCCTGACCCACGAAGCGCGCTGCCCACTGCGCCGGCCACCCGATGGCAATCGACACGCCCCATCCCTCGAATACAACGCGATAGTACGGAAATGCGCCATCACAGGGACGTCCGCCATTCGGCGCAAAGTCCAGCGTGTCGCCGGGGCGCAGCGGCGTCGTCTGTGGGGTGTAGCCCTGCACGCTGTAGAAATCGCCGTTGCAGTGTGTCACGGACGGCGCTGCGCCGTCAAACCGGGCATCCAGTGCCTGAATATCGGAGAGGATCGGCGTTGGCGCGGAGCCATTGTTGCTCAGCCAGGCCACCCACTCCACCACCGGGTAATCGCGGTACTCCGCGCACTCGACCTGAACCCTCAGGCCGCTGACCGGGTCAACGCCTTCGAAGACCGTCTCGATGATGTTGGCGTCGATGCGCCGCCGGTGAATGGCCGGCTGCCACGCCGCCGGCATGCCGCGCACGGCCCGCCCATCCAACCTTAAAGAGATTGGCAGCGCATCGGCGGCAGAGAAATAGCGCGCCATCCAGGCGCGAACGATCGACATATCTTCGGGCGTCGTTATCGGCGTGTGGTGTGTTGCTTTCATGGGATGAACCTGCCTGTGGTGTGGATTGGCCGCAGTCGCTGGCTTCAAAGGTTTGCGCCGGCGACTACGGCATCAGCGCAAGAAGTGACGGTAGTGTAGCGCAAAGAGCAGCCGCGCCGGCACCCACAATCCGCATCGCGCGCAGAGAGAAGGCGCGCGAATCATGCAAGCGCGAAACCCGCCCGGCGCCAGTCCAGTCCACGTCGATCCCCACGCGCGACTCCAGAGGGTGCTTGCAGATCCAGCCAGGGGACTCGCGCGGCAACCTGATCCTGGCAGAAAGCCAGGTACTCCAGAATGGCTTCCTTGTCATACGGCTCGCCGATCTCCGGCAGGGCGTGAGGCGGCCACGGCATTGGCCCCAGGAACTGATAGTCGCGCCGATGCCGCACCCACGGTGTGAATGAGTCAGCGGTGTCTTGCAGATACAGGTGCGTATTGGGCGGCATCAGCCTCTGGCCGGCTCGCTCATCGTGGCTTTGGCCTTGCGCACTTCCTCAGCCAAATGATCCTCGTGCTCCAGCGCCTGCTTCAGGTGGATCATGCGCGCCGGCCCGGCCGTGCGCAGCATCGCCTCGCCGTACACCGAGTCCACCCAGAATCGGGCAAAGGCGGCCACTTCATTGCGCAGCAGTGGCATCTCCTCCTGCGCATAGCGCGCCGTGCAGTTGATCGTGAACATGCGCCGGCGATTGCTGCCGCCCCATGCGCTGTGCTTGGTGTTCTGGTTGAACACCACCACGTCGCCAGGCCGGCTGTCCAGCGCAATGGCCGGCACGTCGCGGCCATGCAGCCCAAGTAATTCGTCGGAGCGCCTCAACACGGCCTGCAAATCCTCGGCGAAGCGGTCGCCGTAGCGGTGGCTGCCGGGGATGACGCGCAATGCGCCCGAGTCGCGCCCGACCGGATCGAGATAGAAAGCCATCTTGTAAAACACGCGCGGCGGCTTGCCGCGCATTTTGCCGCTCCAATCCGTGTCCGAATGCCAGCCGGTGTCGCCGACGTAGAAGTTGCCATCGCTGCCCAGATAGCAATAGTCCTCGCCCAGCAGGCTGGTGAAGATGCCATCCACGCGCGGATCGTCGAGCAGGCCGGACAGGTACTCGCTCTGGTCGATGAACGGCAGGATGCACGAGCGCGCTGTGCCATCGTGCGGTCTGCCGGCGTGCCCCCCGCCGCGTGCCGCAAACACTGCCTCGAATTCGTCGATGATGCGGTCGATCCTGTCGCTCAGCAGACCCGGAAATACCAGGTAGCCGAACGTGTCCATGAACGCGCTCTGTTGCGAGGTCAATTGCAGCCGGGTCATTTCAGAACGTCTCCTTTTCACATCCATCCACAGGCTCGATGGGGCCGGCGCCGGCCCACGCACGGCAATATACCAGTCTTGGCGGCATCTCAGAGAGGGCTGCTATAGCTGTCGCAGCCCGGCCGGCACAGCATCCGGTTGTGTGAAAAGATGAACGAACAGTCTGAAACGCGATTGGCGCAATGGCGACACCGGATCCGACGCTGGCGCGCGCGAGCGCGCAGCGCGCTGCTCTTTGCGTCTGGCGTGCTGGCGGCAATGGCTGCGCTGCTGGTCTACAGCGCCCTCGCGCCTGCCCCTGCGCCGCTGACGACGCGCGACATCAACGAGGCTGTGGCCCAGGCCATGGCGTCGGCCACGCCACCGGCGCCGTTTTCGGCGCGTGTGTATCAGGTCATCCAGCCATCACTTGTGCTGATCCAGGTCAAGACAACGGACAAGGACGGCAAGCCCGGCAGCGGGCTGGGCACCGGTGTCGTCGTCAACGACCGGGGCGCCATCCTCACCAGCCTGCATGTCGTGACCAATGCAACCGAGATCGCGCTGACGTTTGCCGATGGCACCGAAGCCAGCGCGGAAGTGGCCGTCCGGCAACCGGAGAACGACATCGCCGTTCTCGCGCCGAGCCGGCTGCCAGAGGTGCTGAAGCCGGCAGTGCTGGGCAGCCCCGGCGCCATGCGTATCGGCGATGAGGCATTCGCCGTCGGTCATCCGCTCGGCCTGTATGGCTCGATGAGCGCCGGCGTGATCTCTGGCTTCGACCGCACGTTCCGGCCGTCGGACGACGGGCCGCGGCTGAGAGGGCTGATCCAGTTCGACGCAGCGGTGAACCCGGGCAATTCCGGCGGCCCATTGTTGAACCGTCGCGGCGAGGTGATCGGCATCGTCGCCGGGCTGGTCAATCCCACCGAGCAGGAAGTCTTTATCGGCATTGGCTTTGCCGTGCCGATCAACGTGGCAGGCGGCGCCGCCGGCGCCCCGCCCTACTGACAGGTCACAGAAGAATGAGCAACAACGGAAATTCGGCCAACGGGCTGCCCATGGAGCGGCTGCTCTACGAAGTCAAGAAGGTGATCGTCGGCCAGGATCATTTGCTGGAACGGCTGATCGTGGCGCTGCTGGCGCGCGGCCATATTCTGGTCGAAGGCGTGCCAGGGCTGGCCAAGACGATGGCGATCAAGACGCTGGCCGAAGCGATCGGCGGCGAGTTCAAGCGCATCCAGTTCACGCCCGATCTGGTGCCGGCGGATCTGGTCGGCACGCGCATCTACAACCAGAAGACGGGCGAGTTCAATACGTCGCTCGGCCCGGTGTTCACCAATCTGCTGCTGGCCGACGAGATCAACCGCGCGCCGGCCAAAGTGCAGAGCGCGCTGCTCGAGGTGATGCAGGAGCGCCAGGTGACGATCGGGCGCGAAACATTTCCGGTTCCTAATCCGTTTCTGGTGCTGGCCACACAGAACCCGATCGAGACCGAAGGCACATACGCCCTGCCGGAAGCGCAAGTCGATCGCTTCATGCTCAAGGTGCTGGTCACTTATCCCACCCCCACCGAGGAGTTCGTCATCGTCGAGCGCATGACCGGCGCCATCGACGCGGTGCAAAAAGTGCTGACCACCGACCAGTTGCTGGGCTTGCAGAAGCAGGCCGGCCAGGTGTACGTTGACCCCGCGCTGATCGAATACGCCATCCGCATGGTGACGGCCACCCGCGAGCCAAAGGAAGTCGGCATGAAGGACTTGCAGCACTACATCCTGTTCGGCGCAAGCCCGCGCGCTTCGATCAACCTGATTCTGGCGGCCAAGGCGCTGGCCTTCGTGCGCGGTCGCGCGTATGCGCTGCCTCAGGATGTGCTGGACATGGCGCTCGACGTGATGCGGCACCGGGTTGTGCTGTCGTACGAGGCGCTGTCCGACAACGTGTCCAGCGACGACGTGCTGAACAAGATCCTCGGCCGGATTCCGATCCCCGTGGTGCCCCTGCATGAACACGCCAACATCCGCGTCAGCGCCTGATGCGCCGGCCATTGACCGCCGCGCGCCGGAGCGCATTTTGCAGCGCCTCGACTGGCAGGTGATCCGCCGGCTCGACGGCCTGCTGCAGGGCGACTATCGCACGCTGTTCTACGGCTACGGCGTGGACTTCGCGGATTTGCGCGAGTACCAGCCGGAGGACGACATTCGCTACATCGACTGGAACGTGACGGCGCGCATGGACGCGCCCTACGTCCGGCAGTATGTCGAAGACCGCGAGATCACCGCCTGGTTTCTGCTCGACCTCAGCCCGTCGGTGGATTTTGGCGCCGCGCAGAACCAGCGTCTGAAGCGCACGATGCTGGTGGATTTCGTGACGACCCTGGCCCGCTTGTTGACGCGCCACGGCAATCGAGTCGGCGCGATGTTCTATGCCAGCCGCGTGGAGCGCACCATCCCGGCGCGGGGCGGGCGCATGCAGGTGCTGCGACTGGTGAACGATCTGCTCAGACAACCGCAACTCGACAAGGCTCCGTTGACCGATCTGGGGCCGCTCTTTCAGGCCGCGTTGAATGGCATCCACCGGCGCGCCCTGATCTTCGTCATCTCGGACTTCATCAGCGCGCCGGGCTGGGAACGCATACTCAATCAACTCAACCGGCGGCACGAGGTGATCGCCGTGCGCCTGTGGGATCGCAGTGAAGCCGAGTTGCCGGATATCGGCCCGGTCATCTTGCAGGACGCGGAAACAGGTGAGCAACTGTACGTGGACACGCACGACCGGGCATTCCGCGCGCGGTTTGCCGAAGCGGTCCGGGAGCGCGAGGCGATGCTGGCCGGGGCGTTCAAGCGGGCCGGCGTGGATGTCATGTCGCTTTCGACTGAGGACGATCTGGTGCGCGCCATCGCACAGTTTGCGGCGGCGCGCCGGCAGCGCGCCGGCGGCGGGCGGAGGTGAGCGGATGACGTTCATCTGGCCCGCGCTGCTGTCGCTGCTGGTAGTCGTGCCGGCATTGGCCGGCCTGTATGTGTGGCTGGCGCGCTATGGCAACTTTGGGTTGGCGCAGGCCGGCAACCGCCGGCCAGGCGCGAGACGCCACCTGCCGCCCGCGCTGTTTCTGTCTGCCCTGACCATGCTGATCGTGGCCATGGCCCGGCCAGAAGCCGTGGTCAGCATGCCCCGCGTCGAAGGGATCGTCATCCTGGCCTTCGACGTGTCGGGCAGCATGGCGGCCGACGATCTTGAGCCGACGCGCATGGAGGCGGCCAAGACTGCGGCGCGCGACTTCGTGGAACGTCAGCCGCCGGGCGTCCTGGTTGGCGTCGTTGCGTTCAGCGACGGCGGGCTATCGGTGCAGGCGCCCACCGATGACCAGGTGGCGATTCTGGCTGCGATTAATCGCCTGGCGCCACAGCGCGGCACGTCGCTCGGCAGCGGCATCCTTGCGGCGCTGAACACCATTGCAGCCAGCGAAGCGCCGGCCACCAACTACTACAGCAATAAGGACCTGACCCCCACGCCGGCCCCTACTCCAGTGCCCAAAGGAACGCACAAGTCGGCAGTCATCGTGTTGTTGACCGATG
Organism: Thermoflexales bacterium; assembly: GCA_034431495.1. Taxonomy (GTDB): domain Bacteria; phylum Chloroflexota; class Anaerolineae; order J036; family Brachytrichaceae; genus Roseilinea. Next base: position 12,673 of record DAOUDB010000333.1, on the reverse strand, counting down.
GCGAGAACACCGCGCCACCCGATCCGCTGGAAGCTGCCCAGGTGGCTGCCGATCGCGGGGTGCGCGTCTACTCGGTCGGTATCGGCAGCGCGGAGGGGGCGATCCTGAACGTGGAAGGTTTCTCAGTCCGCTCGCGGCTCGACGAGGCCACATTGCAGCAGATCGCGCAACTCACCGGCGGCGAATACTTCAATGCAACGGACGAAGAGGAATTGCGCGCGATCTATCAGACCATCAACCCGCAACTGGTGGTCCGGCCGCAGACGATGGAAATCACGTCTCTGCTCGCCGGAGCCGGCCTGCTCACGCTGTTGATCGGCAGCGCATTCTCGTTCATGTGGCTGGGCCGGTTGCCGTAGGGAGTCGTCAGAAGACAGTAGTCAGTAGTCAGTAGTCAGAAGACAGATCACAGACAACAGATCGCAGACAACAGATCGCAGACGGCACACTACGAAATACGAAACACGGAATGCGCAATACGCGACACGAAATGCGCAACAGGAAGAACGGAGGGCGTTGATGGACGTTTTGTGGCCGGGATTTCTGGTCTTGCTTGGCCTGATTCCCCTGGCAATTGGTATGTACGTTTGGATGTTGCGACGCCGGCGACGGTTTGCCGTGCGCTACTCCAGCCTGTCACTGGTGCGCGCAGCGGCGCCGCGTCGGTCGTGGCTGCGGCGTCATCTCCCGTTTGCGCTGTTTGCCGTGGCGCTCACCAGCCTGGTCATGGCGCTATCCCGGCCGGTCGCCATTGCCAGCGTACCCTATGGTCAGGCGACGATCGTGCTCGCCATCGACGTGTCGCGCAGTATGTGCGCGACCGATATTGAACCAAACCGGTTGCAAGCTGCGCAAAAAGCAGCGCTGTCGTTTATCGAGCGCCAGCAAAGCGGCACCCAGATCGGGATTGTGGCATTCGCCGGCTTTGCTGAAGTGATCCAGCCCCCCACCAATGATCGAGAGGCCCTGCGGGCTGCCATCGAAGGGCTGTTGGTGGGCTACCGCACCGCCATCGGCAGCGGCATTCTGAAGTCGATCGACGCGATCGCCGAGATCGACCCGAACGTGGCACCGAGTCTGTCAGAGCGGGATCTGGCGCGCGGCGCATTTGCGCCGGCCATCATCGTGCTGCTGACCGACGGCGCCAGCAACGCCGGCCCGCTGCCGCTGGATGCCGCTCAACAAGCCGTCGAGCGTGGCCTGCGGGTGTACACGATTGGGTTCGGCACCGAGCGCGGATCGAGTTCTTTCCCCTATTGCGGGGCGCAACTGGTTGGCCGCGAACCGATGCCCGGCGGACCATTTTTTGGCGGGGGCATGGGCGGTATGGGGGGCGGAGGCCGGTTCCGCCGGGGTATCGATGAAGAAACCTTGAAGCAGGTCGCGGCGCTGACAGACGCCCAGTACTACTCTGCCGAGAGCGCCGGCGAATTGCAGCAGGTTTTCGAGTCACTGCCGACGCATCTGATCACCAGACACGAGACGACCGAGGTCAGCGTCGTGTTTGCCGGGTTGGGCGCGCTGTTGGCGCTGTTGGGAATCACCCTGTCGCTGGCTTGGCAACCGCTGCCACAATGAACGCGCTCTGGCATGGCACAGCCGGCTGCACATCTCCAACCACTGAAAACACGGAACACACGGAAAGCCGCTGCATTGGTGACTTTCCGTGTGTTCGGTGTAATGCGTGATCGACCCGCACCCTATGCTGGCACTGTCTTCGGCATCTCCGGGTGATTCGGCCCGAAGTGCTTCAGGATGACCAGCGGCTCCCACCGGCTGCGATTGGTGACGCGCACGCCCTCTTTGGCCGCCGGCTCGCTGACGAAATACTCGTCGGCGCTGAGCTGCCCATAGCGCAGCATGATGGCCGCCTCGGCTTCATACACGCCGAACTCGCCGTGCCCCTGCACGAGGATGCAGCCGTACGCCGCGCCATCCTTCACCACCGCCGTCTGCCCCGGCAGCACCGTCAGTTCCTTCGCGCCCACGTAGTCGTTGGCATACGTGACCCACTTCTCGACGCAGGCGTCATCACAGCGCGCCACAATAGGCGGGCGATAGAAATGCTTCTTGTAGTGCGGATCGACGTTCTTCTCCCAGTCCATCAGGCTGAGCACATAGTCCACATCCTGCTTGCGGTCGGCCGGCACATTCTCGACCAGGAACTCGCGCGGGTAGATTTCGCCGGAGGTGATGTTCTCGTACACCGAGTTCACGTCGCTGTTCCATTGCGGCTCGTAGGTCAGCACCGACCCCGGCGCATGCACCACGCCGGGCGGGGTGTACCAGCCGGTGCCCAGCTCGATACGATACGCCCGCGACAATTCCGTGATGCGCGTGTCGCGCGATTCATAGTCAAGCAGACGTTGCCGCACCTGCTCCCTGGTCACGTCGGGGTCGAAGCCAAAGTAAGTCACCGGGAACTCGCCCAGATAGCTGTTCAATTGCGGCGGGAAGTAATACGCCTCTGGCTTGCCCAGCCGCCCGATCCGCCCGGCTGCGTCGTCATTCAAATGGAGATGATGGAACAACGGCAGCCGATAGTCGAAGAACTTGGAGTACATCGGCCAGGCGCCGTATTTGTCCTTCAGCGTCGCGCCGATCAGGTCCGCGCCCAGCTCGTCCACGGCATCCTTGAACAGAAACTTGTCTTCAATTCGATCCGACGGCGCGACGTAGCTCATGCCTTCGTCGGGCGGAGCGAGCGGCCCGTTCATGGCCGGGATGACGGACGAGAACCAGCGCTCTTTGATCGAGCCGCGCTGCGTGCCCAGCGCGTAGTAATCGTCAGGGTGCAGGCGCAACCGCTGGCCGGCCTGACTGAACCGGCGCGGCACAAAAACCGGCGCCATGCGAAAGATACCCTCGCCCTTTTCGAATGTTTCTCGAATCTGTCGTGTGTTCATGTCCATTTACCTTACTTGCACCAGCGCCTATCAGCGCTCGTCTTCTGGTGTTTGTCTCTGCGCCCAGCGCAGCGCGGCCTCGATGTTAATCGCGCTTTCCCATGGCCGGCAGCGTGTGCCCATCGGACGCTGATCTACATAGTACTCGACCCACGCGCCGGTAGCGTCAAGCAACGATAGCATTGCCTCGCACAATATAGGCGCCAGCGGGTCGTCCAACTTGGCCAGTGCGTATAACAACATGCCATAGTCGTAGCCGACCGCCTGCGCGCCGGCCTGGGCATGATCCTGGCTTGAGGGCAACTGCCTCATGCGTCGATAGCGTTCAGCAATCATCCGCACTAGCGGCGCCAGCTCGCCCGGCTTGAAAAGCGAGGATCCCAGATATAGCGGCATCAGGCTGACAGACGGCAAGGCATAGGCGCGTGGCAAGGCAGCCGGGAAACCGCCCCGAGCCAGGCAGGTCGGGCAGACATATCGCCCGGCCTCGTTGCGCTCAGTCCATTCGATGCCCCGCGCGCGCCCCTCCGATGCGCAGCGCTCGCACACGCCATGCCGGAAACGCGGCAGATCCGCTTGAGCCGCCCGGCGCGGGTTGTTGGTGATGATCTGGCCATCACGCCAGAAGTTGTCTCGAAAGCGGGCCCGCGCATCGGCAAGAAGGGACCGGTCACCTGCCAGAGACGATTGAGAGCGCCATTTATGGGCTTCGGCCCAGTCAAGCCATTTCGCGCCGCCATCGAGAAACAGCAACGTCGCCTCGGCAGAGCCATCGTTCAGGGTATGCCGGGGCAGAATGCCGCCGGCCACATAGGTTTCGTCGCCATTGAAGGGCAACATGCCATCCACAAAGTGCTTCGTCTGCGCCTCCCACGCCCAGGCCAGCATGGGCGCAATCGCGCGCGCGAAGGCGTCATCACGGGAAACCGCCAGCAGGTCGAACGCCTGACGAATGAGATAGCCGGTGATCTCGACTTCGTCGTTCTCGTGGACATGAAAGACACCGTCCACGCCGGTCGCCTGCGCATTGTGGATGCGGCCATGCCGCTGCCAAACATGCCAGTAGAACTCAAGGATCGCCCGCGCCTCGGCCACGTGCCCCATCGCCAACAGGCCACGCGCCACACCGTATTGGTCGCGCACGTAGGCCATGTGGTAGTTGTGGCCGGCCAGCACTGCGCCCTCGGCAGACTGTTGCGCTTTGATGAGCACAGCCACATCGTCCACAGCGCGCAGCAGGCGTTCGCGCTGCGGCAGATTACGCGGCAACCTCGCGCCCCAGTCATGGGGTCTGCCGGTGAAGGTCTGCCAGTATTGGCGCGTCCGAGCCAACATGGTTGCGGGTAGCGCGCTCAACGCAGCCTCGGCGGCGCCAATGGCTCCTGGATAGTCCGGGCCGCCTGCGCAGCACAAGGCGCACTCGCCCGGCCCGCACACCAGTTCAACGCCGTGTTCGTCAAGCGTCGAAACTGAAACCGGCCCTTGCCAGACCACCTGCTGAAAGATCGGCGTCGGGAACGGATACGTGTGATACAGATACGCGCCGGCGGGCGCTTCGAGCAACAACCCGGCGCGACCCTCGCCCCACCGCGCGCCATTATCTATCACACGCGCCGTTGCGCCGGGCGTCAGGCGAAAGCGGATCGGCCCGTTTAGCCGCATGCGCCGGCACAGACACGGCAATTCGGCATCGACGTAGTCCAGCAGTTCTCCCAGCGGCTCGCCGGCCGCGCTGAGGATGTGCGTCCAGATCGCCGCGCCCGGCTCGCGCTGCGATCGCGCCTCGACAGGTTGATCGGCGCAGACCGACAGCCGGAACAGCGACGGCGAGCTGTACGGCGGGCCGAATACCTGCGTGATATTCGGCCCCTGCTCGTAGACGCACAACCGCCCGTTACCCAGACAATGGATGCTGCCGTCGTCTTCGAGGTTGCTCTTCCAGAGGCGCATGATCTGTCAGGTCTCAATCGCCACTGCTGCCGAACAGGGAGGGATGATGATACCCGCTTCGCACGACTTCCACGCCGAGTCGTCGACCAGCCGGTATTTGGCAAGCCTGCCACCATCGAGTTCCGCCTTGACAGTTACGGCGTTCTTCTCGTCATAGTTGCAGATGACCATCCCGCGCTTGCCGGCGCGGTGGTTCACAAACACAGCGTAGGGGTGATGCGGCTTTCCGTCTGCGGTGACAGTTGCGCCGACCTCATGGCGAAACTCGCCATCCCAGAAATAGTCGCGCAACTCGGCGCGCAACGCATCCATCTGCTTGCCGTAGGCCAGCGTCAGCGGATAGTCGTCCAGATGGCTTTTGAAGTTGTACGGCTCATAGCTGATGATGTAGCGATACATCAGGCACTGGTTGATCATGTTGCGGTCGTTGAAGCCGGTGACGGCCGTCATCAGCGGGGCAAACGGCAACATGTAGCGCGACAGGGGGATGTGCGTCTTGCTCTCGCTGCGGTGATAGGAGAGATGGTACGCCTCCAGTTCCCAGTCGTAGCACGCCTCGCCGGCGAATAGGAAGTCGGGGTTGACCGGGTCTGAGATGCGGTGGAAGTTCCAGATCAGCCGGCGGTCGTTGGCGTACACCGGCGCGCCACGCCGGTGGCCGTGGCTTTCGTCGAAGCACAACAGCGCCGGCGAGTGGTGCAGGCATTCGTCGAACAGAATGCCGTCTGCGCCGAGTTCGACCATCTTGCGAAACTCGCGGTCGCACAACGCCAGATAGCCCTCATCGAGAAAACACATCGGGATCAAGCGTTTCGTGTTGATGTCGAGCAGTTGGGTCGCCGTCTGATACTGATAGCCCTGGTAATGATAGAAGTCGCCATACGGGTCTTTGATGGCGTGGCGCACCAGCTCCCTGCGGAACCACTCCGTGCCCCGGTCGGCCCAGGTGAACTTGGCAAACAGGATGATCTTGACGCCCAGCGCCTGACACTGCGCGATGGCCGCTTTGAGTTCGCCGAAGGTTCCCAGGCGCGGATCGGGGTCGTGCGAAGGATTGCCCTGATCCTGCCCGCCATCGTTCCAGCCGACCAGTTGGATGGCCTTGACGCCGTGCCGCGCACATTCGGCCGCCACGGTGGGCAGATCAGCAAAGCGCAGGCGCAGTTCATCCTCCGGTGAGTTGATGTGAAGCTGCTGCCAGGCGTGCGGGTCGCGCGCCCATTGCGGGACGGCCGGCGGCTTCATCCACGTGTCGCGCCAGGCTTTGTAAATGTCCACGCCCTGTTGCCAGCCACCCTGATACGCTTCCAGCGCAACCGGCGTGAGGTCGCGCGTCTCGCCCGGCTGAATATACGGCACATGCACCGCCGCAAAGCGAGTCGCCACGTCTTTGCCGCTGATGGCAGATTCCTCCGGCACACGGGCGTCGATGGAGCTGCCGTAGCCGGGGCGCAACTCGGTGTGCCAGGCCACCAGTTCACTGCTGGCGGCGCACACGCCGGCATAGAGGCCCTGCTTCTCCCCGCGCAGCAAGATGTAGGGCGACATGGGCGCGCCGCTGCCGTCGCTCCGTGCGCTGAACTGGATGGGATGATCGACGCCGTAGTAGCCACGCATGTTCTGATAGGTCGGCCACAACGACCACTCCGCCGCCGTCGCGTACTGATAGACGAACGTCTTGAACCAGTCCTCCTGCGGGGGATGTTGAACGTCGCCGAGGTAAGGGCAGTATACATTCTCGACCACCCAGGGCGAGCGGTTTTCGACCGTCATGGCATACACAGCCTGCCGGTCGGTGAGCGTGACGCGCAGGGTGAGCTTGATGTCGAGCCGGGCGGCGCGCTCGGACACAAGGCCGTCCCACACAAAGGTGGCCGAGCGTCCGTCGGCGGCAACTTCCAGAGCAGAGAGCGATTGCTTCTCGCCATGCACCACGTTGTTGCGCTGACCGGCCGAGCGCCACTGGGCATCGGGGCGCATGGGGACGAGCAAGCGGAATGACAAGCCCAAGCCGGGCCGGTCGAGGATGTTCCAGCCGGTCTGCGTTGCGGTCAGGCCGACCAGCGCGCCAGTGTCACGGCTGAATTCGAGGCGAAGGGTTTGGTTTTCAAGCGTGAAGGTGTTCATGCGTCCCCATGACTCCTTAGAGAATTGGTGTTCAACCAGACGTCGGAGCAAGTGCACATAGTATGCAGTAATTGTTCCAGCGCACATCATCGGGCCGGCACAGATATAGCGCAAATTCCAGGGTCGCTTACCGGTTGATCGTCATAGCGCGCCGAATGCCCCAGGCCGACATATCTCATACCTGCGAATGCGAGCACGAGCATGAGTATCGGCCTTTGAGTGCGCAATATCGGGCAGTGAAAGGCTGCCAGGGGCAGGGCAATTATCCTTGCCTGCCGGGCCCACCGATCCACCCTGTGAGTCGTGGTGGCAGGCAACGATCAACTTTTCCTTTGGATTGATCCGCTGCGCAGAATTGGGGGCATTGGGTGCTCCGCATTTGATCGTCTCCCCCAACTAGGCTAAAATTGCGCTTTGCTCAATTCAAGATTGACTCGATCCGAGCGCGCCGACAAGGCGCGTGATTGATGTCTTAAGGAGTAGTTCAAACATGGGTCCACTGCCAAAACGCAAGTTTTCTCACGGCCGCACGCACCGACGCCGCGCGCATGACGCGCTGACGCCCATTCAACTTGTGGCTTGCGACAACTGCGGCGAGATGAAACCACCGCACGTGGTTTGCCCCTCGTGCGGTCACTATCGCGGCCGCGAAGTCGTCACCATCGACACCGGCAAATCTGACAAGAAGTAACGTTGTGAGATAAGCCCGGTGACCACCGCCTACGTTTTCCCCGGCCAGGGATCGCAGTTTGTTGGCATGGGCAGCGAACTGGCCCGCCTGCGCCCGGTCGTGAAAGGCTTTTTCCAGCGCGCCGACGCCGCGCTGGGGTTCGCCCTCTCAACGCTGTGCTTTGAAGGGCCGGAGTCCGAACTCAACGACACACTCAACACCCAGCCGGCCATCTTCGCCCACAGCCTGGCCGCCCATGCTGCCGTCGAGATGTCGGGCGAAGTGGAAGCGCCGTCGTTCGTCGCCGGCCACAGCCTGGGCGAGTTGAGCGCGTTGTGCGCCGCCGGCGCGTTGACATTCGAGGACGGCATCCGTCTGGCGCGCGAGCGTGGCCGGCTGATGAAACTGGCCGGCGAGCGCCAACCCGGCAGCATGGCCGCCGTGATCGGGCTTGACACAGACGTTTTGCGCGCGGTATGCGCCGAGGCCAGTCAAGCGCATCCACCGGGCGTCGTTGTGGCTAACGACAATTGCCCCGGCCAGGTAGTCATCTCTGGCGACAAAGAAGCCGTGGCTGCGGCCGGCGCCCTCGCCAAAAGCCGTGGCGCAAGGCGCGTGGTGCCTTTGGCCGTCAGCATCGCCGCGCACTCACCGCTCATGGCCAGTATCACCGAGGAGTTTGCGCAGGTCGTGGCCGGCACGCCATTCCAGCCGGCGCGCATTCCAGTGGTAGCCAACACCAGCGCGCAACCGATCGCCCACCCCGACGACATCCGCGCCGAGTTGCGCGCGCAACTCACTTCGCCCGTGCGGTGGACCGAAAGCGTACAGTGGATGCGCGCGCAGGGCGTAACGTCGTTCGTGGAGATCGGGCCGAAAGACGTGCTCGTCAATCTCATCAAACGCATCGCCGGCGACGCGGACACGCGCGCGATCGGCTGAACCGATTTCTATTTTGGATTTTGGATTTGCGATTGACCGGCGAAACCAAAATCCAAAATCGAAAATCCAAAATCCAAATCGACATGAGTCTGACCGGCAAATCCGCAATCGTGACAGGCGCCTCGCGCGGCATCGGTCGCGCCATCGCCATCGACCTGGCTGCGCGCGGGGCGTCCGTAGTCGTAAACTACAACGCCAGCGAAGCCGCCGCGCAAGAAGTGGTTCAGACAATCGAAGCCGCCGGCGGCAAAGCCATCGCCGTCAAGGCCGACATCAGCAAGATGGAAGAGGCTGTGGCGCTGGTAAAGGCCGCCACCGACACCTTTGGCAAAGTGGACATTTTGGTCAACAACGCCGGCACGACGCGCGACACGCTGTTGATGTCGATGAAGGAAGAAGACTGGGACACCGTCATCGACACAGACTTAAAGAGCGTGTTCAATTGCTGCAAGGCTGTGGCGCGCCAGATGATCCGCCAGCGCAGCGGGCGCATCATCAACATTTCATCGGTGGTGGGGTTGGCCGGGCAGGCCGGCCAGACAAACTACGCCGCGGCCAAAGCCGGCGTGATCGGCTTCACCAAATCCCTGGCCAAAGAGCTGGGATCGCGCAACATCACCGTCAACGCCGTGGCGCCGGGGTTCATCCCGACTGCGCTCACCGACGTGCTCACGGAAGAGCAGAAGGAAACCGCCATCAAGCTCACACCGCTGGGCCGCTTTGGCAAGCCGGAAGAGGTGGCGTATGCGGTATCATTCCTGGCGAGCGAGGAAGCCGCGTTCATTACCGGCGCCGTGTTGTCAGTGGATGGCGGCCTGGTCATGCAATAGTCAAGACAAGCTGGTCGCCTGTCCCGCAGAAGAAAGCCATGAACGGCAAAGTAACCATCTCTCCCGAGGTCGTGCTGCAAGTGGCCCGCATCACCACGCTGGCCACACCCGGCGTGCTTGGCCTGGTGGAGGATGAGTCCCGGCAGAGCGCGAGCGCCGGCAGCTCAATGAAGCATACGCTGCGCGGCATCGTGGCGTCCATCGAAGACGGCGCCGCGCATATCCGTGTGCACATCATCGCCGCGTCGAACGTCCCCCTGGTGCGACTGGCGCGCCAGATTCAGACCAACATCGCCAACGCGATCGCGGAAATCGCGGGCCTCGAAACCGCGGCGGTCGATGTGACGGTTGAGGACGTGCGGACGGCGGCATGAACATTCGCGTGAGCGTGCATCTGTGAAAGCCAAACGTGAAGCGCGCATTCTGGCGCTGCAAGTGTTGTACGAGACAGACACCGCCCAGCACCAGGCCGGGGAGGTGCTGCAACGCCACCTGCGCGACTGCGCCGGCGATCCAGACAATCCTGCCAACGACGTCGCCACGCGCGACTATGCCATCCGCCTGATCAGCGGCATCGTCAAGAACCTGGCCGAGCTGGACGACTTTCTGGCAGCGTGCGCCCCCGACTTCCCGGTGAGCAACCTCTCGCCGATCGACCGCAACATTCTGCGCGTGGCCGTGTACGAAATGCGCGCCAACCTCGCGCCGGTGCGCGTGGCGGTCAATGAGGCTGTGGAGATTGCCAAGCGATACGGCAGCGACACGTCACCGCGCTTCGTGAACGGGGCGTTGGGCGCGGCTGTGGCAAAGCTGCCGGCGGCAGACGAGTTGATGGCATGAGCGGAACTATTCTGGGCATCGGGCCGCTGGAGATCATTATCATCGTCGTTCTGGTCCTGCTCGTATTCGGGCCGGAACGGCTGCCGATCCTGATGCGCCAGGCTGGCCGCACCGTCCGCCGGCTGCGCGACTTCTATGTTCGGTTTGCCACCGACCTGCGCACCGAATTGACGCCTTTCGAGGAAGAGATCAAGGTGCTGCGCGAGGTCACCGACGAGTTGCGCCGCGACCTGACAGAGATTCGAGACGCCGCAGATCTGCGCACCGCCATACAGCCAATCACGATCGATGCGTCTGTGCCGACCAACGCAGGTAAGACCGCGTCAGCCAGTAGCCCAGCCAGCGGCACTGCATCGTCACCGTCGGCAGCGCCGGCCACAAACGGCACAACCGCCGCCGGTGCGAACACCACTGAGGTCGCCCGGCCACCCACCACTGCCGGCCCTGCTCAAGCCACCACGCCTGCTACCGGCCCGACGCAGCCAGCAGACATGAAGGCGCCGGCTGCCCCGCTTGCAGCGCGCAACGGAACCGCGCCCCCGCTTGCCGAGGGCAATCCGTGGGCGCAGCTCGGCCAGACTGCCCGCGCCGACGCGCTCGACGACGACAACCCCTGGATAGCCGTCTAGCGGACAGCCACCCGCCACGATTCAATTCACAATCCACTCACGCCAGATAACGAGGGCACGCAACCATGCGCCTTTGTCCCACCAGCGCCGGGCGATGCGTCAGATAGTGCCCTGAGGCCGGCAAGATCACACCTCTGTTGGCAGGCATAGGATAATAAGTGGTATGGCAGAGCAAGTGAACGTCAATCCTGCTGGACAGGAAGAGGAGGGAATGACCCTCCTCGACCACATGCGCGAATTGCGCGAGCGGCTGTTCAAAGCCGTGATAGCCATCGTGATCGGCGCGGCAATCGGCCTGATCTTTTCAAATCAGATCCTCCACCTATTGATCGTGCCATACGGCAACAAGATCGTCACGATCGCGCCCACCGAAACGCTGACCAATACGTTCATCGTGTCGTTGACGTTCGGCGCCGCGCTGGCGATGCCGGTCGTGATCTATCAGATTCTGGCCTTCGTCATGCCGGGCCTGCTGCCCAATGAGAAGAAGTGGGTATTGATCGGCGTGCCAACTGCCACCTCGCTTTTCCTGATCGGCGCGATCTTCGCCTGGTTCATCATGTTGCCGCCAGCCCTCGGTTTTCTGACCACGATCAACACCGATGTGTTCGAAGTGCAACTGCGCGCAGACGACTACATTCCCTTTGTCACCGGTGTGCTGTTCTGGATCGGCGTGGCGTTTGAAATGCCGGTGGTCATTTTCGTGCTGGCCAAATTCAACGTTGTGACGGCGCGCGTGCTGGCCAAGCAATGGCGCTATGCCGTGGTGTTCATCGCCGTGCTGGCAGCCCTCATCACCCCCACGCCAGACCCGGTGAACATGAGCATCGTCATGGCCCCGCTGTTCGTGCTGTACGGGATCAGCATTGTGATGGCGGCCATCGCCCGGCGCGGATCGACAACGCCGGCCATTCTGGACCTGGACGAGGCGACGAAGGAAGCGAAATGATTCTGCATCTGATTGCTCTAGACACGTGGACTCAGCTTGCCCCCGGCCAACCTTATGCGCCGGAATCCCTGCAAACTGAGGGGTTCATCCACTGCACGGCGGGTGACGCGCTGCTGATCGAAGTAGCCAATACGGTGTACCGATCTCAACCCGGTGAGTTCCTGGTGCTGGATATCGACGAAACCAGAGTGCAGGCCGAGGTGCGATGGGAAGCGCCGGCGCAATCGATAGCACACCCGGCATCCAGCAGCACCGAGCCGGCACGCGCAGCCGCGACGCCGCCTGAAGCGGCTGCCGAGTTCGGCCTGCCAGACGCTGCCAGCACAGAGCCGGCGCAGGCCACCACCTTATTCCCTCACATCTACGGCCCGCTCAACCGCGATGCGATCGTCGGTGTTCGCTACGCCGTTCGCGCAGCCGACGGCACGTTCACCGGCATCGAGCCAATCGCCAATACACCCGCCGGCCTGAACCTGAAGACACCCTCACAACTAGCCGGCGAGCTGGTCGATGCAACCGGCGAATTCTCCGACGCCCTGGCGCGCTTCAAGGATCACGTCGAAGCGCGCATGGATGAGATGGACAAAGAGATCAAAAGCCGGCTGGGCGACTAGCGCGAGACCCCATCGGAGACACACATGCCATCGCTGAACTTTGACCGCTTCTATCGTTACGCCGAACTGACCGACATCCTGCAGGGCTTCGCCAGAGAATTTCCCCGCCTGTGCGCCCTGACATCCATCGGCAAAAGCCACGAAGGGCGCGATATCTGGCTGGTCACGTTGACGAACAACGAGACCGGCAGCGACACAGACAAGCCGGCCTTCTGG
>DAOUDB010000332.1:0-17510 GCA_034431495.1 Thermoflexales bacterium | reverse complement strand
GCCTCCTCAGTGACCACAATATCCTGACAGGGGGCGCGCTTGACGATCTTCGGTTTCAACCCGATTGCGGCGAGCACACCCAGCATGTCGCCGGCGCGATTCAGCGCAGCTCCCAGACCCTTTGGCAATTTAAGGTCGATCACGGCGGCCAGGTTGCTGCCCAGCTCGTCCAGCGCCGACACGTTGAGCGCCAGCGCCATACGCCGGGCGCTGCCAAAGGCGTTGATGAGCACCGGCAATGATGCGCCTTTGACATTCTCGAACAGCAGGGCTTTGTTGCGTTGTTCCGGCCCTTTGCTCACCCGATCGGTGATCTCGGTGATCTCCAGTTCGGGATCGACAGGGGCCTGAATGCGCGCCAACTCGCCGCGCTGTTCCAGGTCGCGCACAAATTCGCGCAGGTTGCGGTAGGGCATGGCGTCGTCAGTAGCCAGCAACCAGTAGTCAGCGGTCAGATGTAAGACGACTGGCTACTGATTGCCGATTTCTATCAGAACAGGCTGAGCTGTTCGGCTTGATCGGCAGCCGGCGGTTTGTCGGCGGGTTTTTCTTCCGGTTTGCGCTGCGCCTCGGCCACGATTTGTTTGAGTTTGCGGAAATCTTCCTCGACTGTGGCGCGCAGAGATTGCTGGTGCAGCGCCGCGGCGGGGTGGAACATCGCCACCACAACGCGCCCCCCGCTGCGTTTGGCCTTGCCATGCACAGCCGAGATTTTCTCGTTGGGGAACCAGCGCGCCATCGAAAAGCGGCCCAGCGTGACGATCACTTTGGGATTGATGAGTTCGATCTGTCGGTCGAGGTAGCTTGCGCAGGCCTGGATTTCTTCCGGCAGGGGGTCGCGGTTGCCGGGTGGCCGGCACTTGACCACGTTGGTGATGTACACCTCATCGCGCTTGAAGCCGGCGATTTGCAGCAGTTCATTCAAAAATTGCCCGGCCGCGCCGACAAACGGGCGGCCTTGCTTGTCTTCGTTAAAGCCGGGGCCTTCGCCGATGAACATGACTTCGGCGTTGGCCGGGCCTTCGCCGGGCACGGCGTTGGTGCGCGTCTGCGATAGCGGACACAGCGCGCACTGGCGCACTGCGCTCGCCAGGGTGTTCAAGTTTTCCATCGGCTTGGATTATAAGTTGGGCAGGGTGGGGAATGCTGGCCGGCGCGCTACGCTGTGGACAGCCGGCGTCGCAGGGCCTGCTCCAGTCCGGCTAGGCGCTGCTTGTATTCGGGCTGCTGGAAATTTTGCACTGTCATGATCAGCGCGTCCTCGCCGTTGTCGCGGTAGTAGCGCTTGCGCAGCCCGACTTCCTGGAAACCATACTTAAGATAGAGATTCTGGGCCACGAGGTTGCTGACGCGCACTTCGAGCGTCACGAACAGGGCGCTCCGTCGCTCGGCCTCGCGTATCAGGCTTAATAGCAGCAGTTCGCCGACTCCTCGCCCACGCCAGGCCGGATGGGAGGCAATGGTGCTGACGTGCGCCTCGTCCACAAACATCCACATGCCGGCATATCCGACAATCGTAGATAAGTCATCCTGCGCTGTGTCCGACGCTGTGTCGGACGACACGGATTTTGATCTGAGCAGGCGTTGCAGCCAGCCACGCGGGCGAGGGGGATTGGGCAGTGTCGCGGGTTGCGTGTTGGCCGGCTGGCCGGCAGCGCGCGCGACGACAAAGTGCGCGTTGGCGTTTTGCAGCAACTCATAGCGATAAGCTTGCTCGGGCCAGGGCAGTGGAAAAGAGGCGCGCTCGATGTCCATGACAGCCGGGATATCGGCCAGCATCATCGGCGCGATCTCGAAACTTGTTGCGTTCAACCCGGCCGGGGCGTCCGGCCTCTTCTGCGCGAGGTCTCCTTTGATCCTGCCCGATTCCGCTTGCGCCATCATGATAGTGAGTGTAGCACTACGTCTCTGGCGGGTAGATGGGCATCAGGGTCATCGCGTCGTCCACGTCGCCGCTCAACCAGCGGGCATAGCCGATCTCGGCCAGGTAGCCGGCGCGGCGCACGTTGAGCGGGGCCGGCGCGACGGCGGCGCGCATTTCGAGCAGCGATTCCAGCGCGGGTGTGAGGTCGCCGCATACCCAGGCCGGCGGCTCGACCGATTCGGCAAACGCGCTCCAACTCTGGATGCGCCAGTCGTCGGCGACGGACAGGACACTCTCGCGCCATTCGTAGCGGCGCGCGGCGACCCGGCCACGCCCGGCCTCGACCAGCGCGTACACCGGCACGTGGTGATTGGGTTGCGCGGCCGCTATCACGTCGAACGCCGTCACGCCGATCAGAGGCAAATTACGCGCGGTGGCCAGTCCTTTGGCGATTGCCAGACCGCAGCGCACGCCGGTGAACGACCCCGGCCCGATCGCCACGGCCACCGCGCCGATGTCGGCCGGCTTGATGTTTGCGGTGCGCATCAGCCGGCGTATCTGCTCGCTCACGCCGGCAGTGTGATGACGCTCTGTTTCCCAGGCGCATTCGGCGCGGATCATCGTCAGGTCGCGCAGTGCTACGCTGCTGCGCCGTGTGCAGGTGTCGATCGCCAGCAGGATCTCCGATTGTGGATTTTCAATTTTGGATTTTGGAATGTTGTCAGTCATCGGTTTGCGCTCGTGAGATCGAAATCCAAAACCTAAAATCCAAAATCGTCAGACCCCAAACGCATTCTTGCGAAAGGCCAGCAGGATTTGCCATGTGCCGGTGTCCTGTGTGGAGAAGGTGAGCCGGCGTTTGTTCTCCTGGACGATCTCGAAGCGCACCTTGATAGCCTCGTCGGGAATCAGGCTTTCGGCGCGTTCAGCCCATTCGATGATGGCAATGCCCGTCTGGTCATCCAAAATCTCATCCAACCCCAGTGTGGCTATGTCTTCGTGGCGCTCGATGCGGTAGAGGTCGATGTGGTAGAGCGTGTGATCGTCGGCGGGGCGATGATGCTCCTGCACCAGCGTGAACGTTGGGCTGCGCAAGGGCTGTGACGCGCCCCAGGCCAGCCCGATGCCGCGCGCGAAGTGTGTCTTGCCGGCGCCCAGCGGGCCGGAAAGCGCGATGATGGCGTGGGCCGGCAGCGCCGCAGCGAGCCGCGCGCCGAGGCGCTGTGTCTGCTCCTCGCTGTGGCTGATGCACTCGAATGACAATGGTTCCAGAACGGGCATTGCGGGTCACGTGTCGCGTATGTTGTAGCGCGTGTTGCTGCGGCACACTCTACCACGCGCGTTTCAGCCGGGGTTGATGAGCGGGTTCAGCGCCTGGAAGCCGCGCACCAGACCCTCTTCGAAACGATCTCCCTGGAACACGGGGTCTTCGTGTTCGATGGCAATGCCGCCGTCGTAGCCGATTTCGATCAGCGTCGAGATGTACTCGGCCCAGTTCACCACGCCGTAGCCGGGGATGCGATAGCGCCAGCAGTTGTGGTGGATGCCCAGGATGCCTTCGCGCCGCAGATTGTGATGCAGCATCTCGGTGTCCTTGGCGTGTGAGTGATAGATGCGATCCTTGAAATCGCGCATGGCCTGAATGTGATCGATGCCTTGCCAGACCAGGTGTGATGGATCGAACTCCAGACCGAGCGCTTTCGACGGCACGCGGGTGAACATCTCGCTCCAGTTGCGCGGCGACCAGGCCAGGTTGACGCTGTGCCAGGGGATGTCACCCCACATGCCCGGCCAGTTCTCAAACGCCACGCGCAGACCCATGTCTTCGGCGGCCTGCGCGATTGGTTTGAACACCAACTCGAATCGCTGCATGGCTTCTTTGTAGGGGCGCTCTGGCAGGTTGCCGGCCATCGATGTGACAACGCCCACGCCCAGCAATCTGGCCAGCTCGAAGATGACGCGATAGCGGCTGAGGGTAGTGGCCGGCTCCTCTGGCAGCGGGTTGCCGTAGTTGGCAATGGCCGATAAGGTGATGCCGTGCTTGTCCAGCACATCCTGTGTCCGGCCGGCCACTGCTTTCAGATCAGCCGGCGCGTCCAGATTTTCGATGAGTGATGTGGCATGCACTTCGAGGCACTGGAAGCCGAGCCGTTGTGCGCGCTGCGCCTCCTCGACCGAGAACTTGCACAGATATCCGAGTTTCATGAATGATCCTCCAGTTGTGTCAGGCGCATTGTCCGACAGATCGGATGAGAGCGCAAATTGTTGTGTGCCTGTTGATCTGTCGCGCCTACAATAGGCTGGAATTCAGCCAAAGTGACAGGAGATTCTCAAGTGGACCAGCCAACCATCCAGGACCGTGTGCGCACCTATTCCCGCCCCTCTGATCTGAAGATTACCGACCTGCGTGTGACCGATATTGTCGGCGCGCCGATGCGCTGCTGCCTGCTCAAGATTTACACCAACCAGGGCATTGTTGGCCTGGGCGAAGTGCGCGACGGGGCAAGCCGCACCTTTGCGCTCATGCTGAAGAGCCGTATCTTGGGCGAGAACCCGTGCGATGTGGACAAGCTCTTCCGGCGCATCAAGCAGTTTGGCTGGCACGCCCGGCAGGGCGGCGGCGTGAGCGGCATCGAGGTAGCTTTGTGGGACCTGGCCGGCAAAGCGTATGGCGTGCCGGTGTATCAAATGCTGGGCGGAAAGTTCCGTGACCGTGTGCGCATCTACTGCGACACCGACGCCGGCGATCGCCCCACCGGCCGCGACATGGGCCGCGCGCTCAAGCAGCGCATGGCGATGGGCTTTACCTTCCTCAAGATGGATCTGGGCATGTGGCAGGCCATCCACGAGCCGGGCACGCTGAGCATGCCCGTCGGCGAACTGGACAAGTGGCGCACGTATCACAGCGCCGGCCGGCGCAAAGTCAACACGCCCGAAGAGCGCGCCATACGTAACCGCGATTACGACTTCCACAACGTGATGCACCCCTTCACCGGCGTGCATCTCACCGAAAAGGGCCTGGACTTTCTGGAGCAATACATCGCCGAGGTGCGCGACGAGATCGGTTATGAGGCGCCGCTGGCAATTGACCATCTCGGCCACATTGCGCTTCAAGATTGCATCAAGCTCGCCCGGCGCATCGAGAAATACAACCCGGCCTGGCTCGAAGATCTGGTGCCCTGGCAGTTCACCGACCAATATGCGCAATTGAGCCGCGCCACGACCGTGCCCATCTGCACCGGCGAAGACATTTATCTGAAAGAAAACTTCAAGCCCCTGCTCGAAGCCGGCGGCGTGTCGGTGATCCATCCCGACGTGCTGAGCACCGGCGGCATTCTGGAGACCAAAAAGATCGGCGACATGGCGCAGGATTACGGCGCAGCCATGGCGATTCATATGGCCGAGTCGCCTGTGGCGGCTATGGCGGCGGCGCATGTGGCGGTGGCTACCGAGAACTTCCTGGCGCAGGAGTTTCACTCGGTGGATGTGCCATGGTGGGATGATATCGCTATCGGCCTGCCCAAGCCTATTGTGAAGGATGGCTTCATCACTGTGCCGGATAAGCCGGGCTTGGGCATCGACGATCTGAACGACGAGGTGCTGGCGGCGCACATCGATCCCGATTTGCCCGGCCTGTGGGCGCCGACGGATCAGTGGGACAACGAGTTTTCCTGGGATCGCGTGTGGTCGTAAGTGCGTGCCGGGCGAGGTGATCGGGCCATTGAGGCGGCATGTCGCGCGATTGTCGGCGGCGTGTCATACCGGCCGGCCACCGCCGGCGTATCATCACGGTGCGAGTCAAACGCAAAGGAGGCGAAATGTCTTCACAACCACAACTGTCATCGCCGGCTCACACGCCAGTGCCGGCTGGTGTCTCTGCCAAACCATCGCTGGTGACGACGATTGCCGTCATGACGCTGGTCAGCGGCATCTTCAACCTGCTGGGCGGCGTCAGCGTCCTGGTAGGGGGCGTGTTCGTGGGCATTGTCTTCGGTTTCATGCCGCGGATGTTCAAAACCTACGAATTGCGTGACGTAAGGTTCGTGGGACCGATGATGTTGGCGATTGGGGTGGTCACGTTCATCCTTCTGGTGGCGCTGGGAATCTACTTTCTGGTGCTGGCGTTCCTGGAGTTGCGCTACGGCATCCGGCTGTTGGCCAACCCGCCCAGAGCGATCAAGCCGGCGCGCCACATCGCTGTGATGGAGATCATCGCCATCGTCGGCGGCAATATCATCGCGGCGGTCATTGGCGTGCTGGCGCTGGTGTTCTACAACGACCCGGCGGTGCAGTTATACTTCGCCAGTCTGACGTCCGAGCGGGCAGACGGCAGGTGACTGGTCCCCGGCAGGGCGTCCAACTTTATTCTGGATGTGGTGGAAGCGCGCGGCATCAGACGCGCGCTTCGCAATTGTATGCAGCAGGCGGAAATGAAACTGACAGGCAAGGTCGCACTGGTAACAGGCGCGGCGCATCGCGTAGGCAAGGCGATCGCGCTGGCCCTGGCGCAAGAGGGGGCTGACATCGTGGTTCATTACGGGCGCAGCGCCGGCCCGGCGCAGGAAACTGCGCGCGAGATCGAGGCGCTGGGCCGGCGTGTCCTGCTCGCGCAGGCCGATATGGGCGACTGGCAATCCGTCTTGCGTCTGGGCCGGCAGTCGTTGGAGCATTTTGGCCGTGTGGACATTCTGATCAACAGCGCCTCCAGCTTTGTCGCAGCCGACTATCTGAACACCAGCGAAGCGCAATTCGACGAAGCGATGGACGTGAACTGCAAAGGACCGTTTGCGCTCAGCCAGGTCATCGGCAACTGGATGATGGCGCAGGAACTGCCGGCCGGCGCTTACTTCAACATCATCAACATCGTGGACGAGGGCGCATTCTTTCCCAGCAAGACCTACACGGCCCATGCCATCTCCAAAGCCGCGCTGCTTGCCCTCACCCGCTCGCAGACGTTGATCCTTGGGCCAAAGGTGCGCGTGAATGCCATCTGTCCCGGCCCCATTCTCAAGCCGCCCACCTACAGCGATGAGAAATGGGAGGGCTTGCGCAAGACCAACCCGCTGAATGCGCTGGGCAGCGCCGAACAGGTGGCCGAGATTGCGCTGTTTTTGATCACCGGCCCACAGTTCATCAACGGCGATTGCATCATGCTCGAAGGCGGGCGGATGTGGAAGCGTGAGTTTTGAGCAGGCACGCTCAAACTTCGCGCGGGTCGGCAATATAGCCGGCCACGGCGCTGGCCGCCACCACCGCCGGCGAGGCCAGATAAATCTCACTTTCGCGGGTGCCCATGCGCCCGCGAAAGTTGCGATTGGCGCTGCTGATCGTTGCTTCATTCGGCGCCGGGATGCCCATGTGGTTGCCCATGCACGGCCCGCAGCCCGGCACGCCGATCACCGCGCCGGCTTCCAGAAAAATCGAGATATAGCCCCGTCGCGTTGCCTCTTGTAGCACCTCGGATGAGGCCGGGATCACCACCATGCGCGTGCCACGCGCGATCTGTTTGCCTTTCAGCACTTCGCAGGCGGCTGCCAGATCTTCCAGCCGGCCGTTCGTGCATGTGCCCAGAAACGCCTGTTGAACGCGCGTCCCCCGCACCGCGCTGAGCGGCGCAACATTGTCCACGCGGTGTGGTTTGGCAATCATCGGTTCCAGAGCGCTTGCGTCGTAAACATGCGTGGCGACGTATTGCGCGTCGGGGTCAGGATACAACGCATCGCGCCGCGCCACTGCTGCCCAGTCCTGCGCGCTTTCACAGTCTCTCTTGCTGCGCCGTTCCAACCGTTCGGCCAGATACGCGAAAACAGCTTCATCTGGTGGCAGGTAGGCGTTCTTGGCGCCGAACTCGGCCATCATGTTGGGGATGACCATGCGGCTTTCCAGGCTGAGGTCGTGGATGCCGTCGCCGTGAAACTCCACGCTGGCATACAGGCCGCCGTCTGCGCCCAGGTCGCCGATCAGCTTCAGGCAGAAATCTTTTGATGTGACGCCAAAAGGCAGCTTCCCATTCAACACAATCTTGAGGCTCTCTGGCACACGCAGCCATAGTTCTCCGGTGGCCCACAGCGCCGCGACTTCGCTGCGGCCCACGCCGGCCCCGAACGCCCCCAGCCAGCCGTAGTGCGTTGTGTGGCTGTCCGCGCCGAGGATGAGCTGGCCGGGCAGCGCCAGCGCTTCTTCGCTCAACACCTGATGGCAGATGCCGCGCCCGACCTCGAAGAAGTGCGTTACGCCTTGCTCTTCGACGAACCGGCGCGCTTCAGCATGGTTTTGTGCGTGCTGGGTGGTTGGCGCCGGCACAGCGTGATCGAGCGTGACGGCCAGCCGTTCGGGGTGCTGCACTCTGTCCACGCCAAGCTGTTTGAACAGCCGATAAATGGCGGCCGTGTTGTCGTGACTCAGAATGCGGTCGGGCCGGGCGTCCACAATTTGCCCGGCGGTAACTTCTGTCTGCCCCGATGCGCGCGCCAGCGCTTTTTCGGCAAATGTTTTGCCCATCTCTTCCACTCCATGTCTTGCTGTGTTTTCGGCTTCTCCGCTCAACAGCGAGCGCATTCTACCCGCTGAATTCGTGCCCCCGCCAGCAGATGGCTGCGCCCGCGAAACGCATCCCTCGCGTATGATTACGCCCCTGATGGCTGCTCAAATCACCGACGTGAATCAAACCCGGGCTGCGTCTGTCCCGGCCCCGCTGGATGGCCGGCGCAACTTTTTTGTCTTCACAGGCGACATCGTTTCGTTCAGCATCGGGATGTACTTTATTCCGACCATCACCGTATTGGTCGGTCTGGCCAGCAAGCTGACCGACGACAAGGCGCTGATCGGAGCGGTGGGCATGATCTGGAGTGTGAGCTGGTTTCTGCCGCAACTGGTCGCTGCGCGCATCGTGCGCGGCAAGCGGCATGAGAAGCCCTATCTCATCATCCCCAGCATCATCGGCCGGCAGACATTCATTCTATTCGCTGCGTGGCTGTTCTTCACTCAAGCGCAGCAACCGATTCTCACCGTGTGGTTGCTCATCCTGGCGATCCTGGTGTTCAACATCTGTGACGCACTGGCCGGCGTGGCCTGGTTCGACATGCTCAGCCGAGCGCTCACGCCTCGCATGCGTGGTCGCAGTATGGCCATCGGGCAGTTAATCGCCGCCATCGGTGGCATCGGCGTTGGGCTGGTGGTCGAGCGGATTCTTGCGCCCGGCGGTCTGCCCTTCCCCCTCAACTACGCCGTTATCTTCACCTGCGCATGGATGGCGTTTACGGTGTCGCTCATCATTGTGCTCTTTCTGCGCGAGAACCCGGTTACCGAAGAGGCCGTCCAGCAGTCTCAGCAATCCAGCTTCTTTGCCGACCTGCGCGAGATTCTGGCGTCGGACATCCTATTCCGGCGCACTCTGCTGGCGCGTCTGTTGACGGCGGTCGAAGTCATGGCCGCGCCGTTCTATGTTGTGTTCAGCCGTGAGCAACTCAATCTGCCGGATTCATCCATCGGCGTGTTCAGTTTGGCCTATATCCTCGGCAGCATTGCCGGTATTGTGTTGTTCGGCTGGCAGCACGACCGTTTTGGCACGCGCCGTGTGTTGCAGGCGTCGTCGACCATGCAGTTTGTGGCGCCGGCGCTATGCCTGGCGCTTGCGCTGATGCCCTTTGTGTCTGCGCAGGCGCCCGACGCTGCCTATGCCATGACATTGCTGGCTGTGGGGCTGAACGGCGCGATATCGCACTCGCTGGTGCTGGGCTATTTGGGCTATGTGATGGACAATGCTGCCGAGCGCTACCGCGCTACCTATGTCGGCGTGTTCAACACGGTCAGCGGGATGGCGTCGCTGACGCCTGTGCTCGGTGGCGCATTGATCGATGCGCTGACCGGCACGCTGACTGGCACACTGCCCTATGCTGTTGTGTTCGGCATCGTCGTCGTTGTGGTTGGCGCCGGCCTGTTCGTGGCCTACCGGCTGCCAGCAGTGGCGCATCAGTAGCTTGATCTTTGGCCCAATGCTCGGGCCCGGTTGTGCAGATGGAGAATCCTATGCGGACAGAGACCGAGGCTGCATCGCGCGCCGGAGCGCCGACTGACGAAAACGGCCAGCCGCTCACGCCAGTCAACGCGCCGCGCAATTTCCTCTGTTACACCGGTGACATGATGGCGTTCATGGTTGGCCTGAGTTTCATTCCCGCCTCAACGGTGCTGGTGGCGCTGGCGAGCAAGCTGACGGCTAACCAGACGCTGATCGGCATTGTCGGCTCGATCGGCGGTATTGCCTGGTTTCTGCCGCAGCTTTTCGCCGCCCGGATTGTGCACGGCAAGCGACGCAAGAAGCCATATGTCATTGCGGCCGCGTTGATCGGGCGACAGGGTTATCTGCTGATCGCGGCATGGTTGGTGTTGACGCAGGCTGTCGAGCCGGTGCTGACGGTGTGGGTGCTGCTATTGAGCATCGCCGTCTTTCACGTGTGCGATGCGCTGGCCGGCGTGGCGTGGTTTGACATGCTCAGTCGTGCGCTCAGTCCACGCATGCGGGGGCGTTCTGTGGCGTTGGGCGAGTTCGCCGGCTCGGTTCTCGGCATCGGGGTAGTATCTCGATTTTTGTGTAAAAGTGGCGCGAGATTAATCTCGCGGTACGAATTCACACAACTTTCGGCATACTACCGGCATCGGCGCCGGCATTCTGGTCGAGCGCATTCTGGCGCCGGAGGGCTTGCCGTTCCCCTATAACTATGCGCTGATCATTGTGTGCGCCTGGTTGTGCTTCAATCTCTCG
Source organism: Thermoflexales bacterium (assembly GCA_034431495.1). GTDB lineage: Bacteria > Chloroflexota > Anaerolineae > J036 > Brachytrichaceae > Roseilinea. The sequence continues at coordinate 6,885 of DAOUDB010000332.1, read as the reverse complement.
TTCATCTTTCTCTTGTTCCTGCGCGAAAACCCGATGGACGAAGCCGAGCGCAGCCGCTCGACTGAGGGGCAGTTTGGCGCGCACCTTTGGCAGGCCATCACGACAGACCGATTGTTCCGCCAGTTGTTGCTGGCCCGCCTGCTCACCGGCGCCGAGGCCATGGCTGTGCCGTTCTATGTTGTGTTCATCAGGCATCTGTTGCAGTTGCCCGACGCGTCGGTCGGGGCGTTCACCATTGCATACGCAGTCGGCAGCATTATCGGCATCGTTTTCTTCAGCGCTGTGGCTGACCGTTCCGGCGCACGGCGCGTGATTCACGCTTCGGCCATCATGCAGTTCGCAGGGCCGGCCCTGGCGCTGCTTGTCGCGGTTAGCTGGTCGGTCACGCCGTTGCCGGCCGACCTGGCGATGGCTGTCTTTATGATCATCATGGCGTTGGTAGGCGCGTTGTCCCATTCGATGATCCTGGGTTTTGTCGGTTACACACTCGATGCATCGCCCGAACGCCACCGCGCCATGTATGTCGGCGTTATCAACACGCTGGGTGGCATCGTGTCGTTGACGCCGGTGCTGGCCGGCGGTATGGTCGACGCGTTGTTGCCGATCGTTACGGCCCCATCCGCACATGGTGCTGTGTTTGGCGTGGCCGGGTTATGCGCGGGCGCCGGGGTATTGCTCAGCCTGCGTTTGACCAGCTTGGCAGCAGAGCGATGAGCGAATGGCGGGCGCATTTCAGCACAGGGGCAGCGCGAAGATTTGCGCGGCGGATAAATCGGCGGGATGCCTTCTGCGCGCAACACATGACGAAGCCGGCTTGCCCGGCGACTGCGGACCTTGTCAGCGAACTCGCGGGCGATGCGCTCCTGCCGGCCAGGATACCCCGGATGTCCACAAAGGCTGCAATATAATCAGCGCGGAGCAATTTCTTGAGCACTGCATCCTCACTCTCAACGTCCCGCTTGCCCGCACATCGCCTATCAACTGGCGAATCGGCGGGAGTGGCGCCAACGGTTGATGTCGTCATTCCGGTATACAACGAAGAGCGAGATCTCGAGCCCAGCGTGACCAGGCTGCGGGCGTTTCTGCGTGAGAACTGCCCATACTGCTGGCGCATTATGGTCGCGGACAATGCCTCAAGGGATCGCACACTGGAGATCGCCCGGTCGCTGTCTGAGCGTTATCCCGATGAAGTGACCTATGTTCACCTGGACGCCAAAGGGCGCGGGCGGGCGCTGAAGGCCGCTTGGACAGTGTCAGAGGCCGATATCGTTTCGTACATGGACGTTGATCTGTCCACCAATCTCAGGCACTTCATGCCTATGATCGAACCGCTGGCGCGCGGCGAGTATCACGTGGCAACCGGCTCGCGCCTGATGCCCGGCGCGCGCGTGACGCGCCAGCTCAAACGCGAAATCATCTCGCGCTGCTACAACCTCATCGTCAAGCTCATGTTTCCGCGCCGCCGCTTCTCCGACGCGCAATGCGGCTTCAAGGCACTCAGCCGGCAGGCCGTGCGCGACCTGATCCCCCACATTGTCGACAACAACTGGTTCTTCGATTCGGAGTTGCTGATCCGCGCCGAGCAGCGCGGATATCGGGTGTGGGAGGTGCCGGTCGAGTGGATCGAAGATCTGGATTCCCGAGTCAAGATCGTCTCGACAGCAATTGAGGACTTGAAAGGTCTGTGGCGTGTGCGAACAACCAAACTGGGGAGTTAGCGACAACAGGAGCTTTTACACAATGAAGGAAGAGCGAGTAGTCATCACCGGCATCGGCGCTGTGACGCCGCTGGGCAATGATATGGATACCGCCTGGCAGGCGCTGCTAGAGGGCAAGTCTGGCGTTGCCCCCATCACGCGCTTCGACCCCGACAAGCTGCCGGTACGGGTTGCCTGTGAGATCAAGAATTTCGATCCCACAGTTGCCATTGACCCCAAAGAGCTTCGGCGCATGGATTTGTACGAACAATACGCTGTCGTGGCGGCCAAACAGGCCATAGCCAATGCCGGGCTGTCGATCACGCCGGAATTGTCCGAGGACACTGCCATCGTGCTCGGCACCGCCATCGGCGGCCTGCAAACGCTGCTCGATCAGTATGAGATTCTCAAGCAGCAGGGGCCGCGTCGCATCAGCCCGTTTTGTATTCCGATGGTGATCAACAACGGCGCGTCGGGCATGCTGGCGATTGAGATCGGCGCCAAAGGGCCATCGAACTCGCCGGTGAGCGCATGCGCGACCAGCAACGACGCGCTCGGTCAGGCCTGGCTGATGGTGCGCCGTGGCGACGCAAAGGTGGCTATTGCTGGCGGCGCGGACGCTACGGTGACTTTCATCGGTGTGGCCAGCTTTGACCGGCTGGGCGCGCTTAGCCACGACAACGAACTGCCCTCGCAGTCGCCCAAGCCATTCGACAAGAACCGTGATGGCGTCGTCATCGGCGAAGGCGCCGTGGTGATGACGCTGGAGAGCCTCGAATTTGCGCGGGCGCGCGGCGCGAATATTCTGGCCGAGATCGTCGGCTATGGTCAGACAACTGACGCTTTCCACGTGATTGCGCCGGCAGAAGGCGGCGCCGGCGCCGCGCGGGCCATTCAGCGCGCGCTGAACACCGCTGGCATCGGCCCGCAGGACATCGATTACATCAACGCGCACGGCACCGCCACGCCGTTGAACGATGTGGCCGAAGCGCAGGCGATCAAGACGGTGTTCGGTGAACACGCCGGCCGGGTTGCTATCAGCGGGACCAAGAGCATGACGGGCCACATGATGGGGGCCGCCGGCGCGATGGAGGCGGCTGTGTGCGTGCGCGCCATTCAGACCGGCCTGGCTCCCGGCACGCGCAACCTCACCGAGGTCGATCCGCAATGCGCCGGGCTTGACTTTATGCCCAACGAGACGCGCTCCCTGCGCGTTAACTACGCCATGAACAACTCGTTCGGCTTCGGCGGCCACAACAGCGTGCTGGTCATCAAACGATTCGAGTCATTTTGAATTTCGGATTTCGGATTTTGGATTTCAGACCGACGATCTGGCAATCCAAAATCCACACTCGACAATCCAAAATCGCAATGCTGCCCCAATTCCGCGACTCTGACAAGCTCCTGCGCGCGCTCACCCATGCTTCCTATGCCAACGAGCATGCGACGGAGGGTGGCAAGCCGGTGCAGGACAACGAGCGCATGGAGTTCCTGGGTGACGCCATCCTGGACTTCATCGCCGCGGCCTGGCTGTATCAGCGTTTTCCCGATTTCGACGAGGGTCGCCTGACAGCCCTGCGCGCCGCCCTGGTGCGGGCCGGCACGCTGGCCCAGTTTGCCGAAGAGGTGGGTTTGCCCGATCGTCTGCGGCTGGGCAAGGGTGAAATGGATAGCGGTGGCCGGCATCGCGCCAACATTCTCGGTGACGCTTTCGAGGCCCTGTTGGGCGCGCTGTATCTGGACCAGGGCTATCAGGCGGCCTATGACTTCTTCGTGCCCATCATCGAGCGCGCCATGCCGGCCATACTGCTGGAGAATCTGGACCGCGACGCCAAGAGCCAGCTCCAGGAATGGAGCCAGGCGAACCGGTCGGTCACACCGCGCTATCGGCTGGTGTCTGCCGAAGGCCCCGATCATGCCAAAGTCTTCACCGCGCAGGTATGGATTGGCAACGAGGTGATTGCCACCGGCAACGGCACCAGCAAGCAAATGGCCGAGCAGGACGCCGCGCGAAATGCCTTGCTGAGCTATGTCATGCGTCTGCCTGACGAGCAAGCAGACGCCATGTCCCCAGACACCCAATCGCCCGGGGACCAGCCGGCCGCAGACTTTGACGCGGATGAGGCCGGGCCGGCTCCTGAGGGGTGACACACGGCTTCCGGCTGCCTTCGCGCTTGCGCGCCGCCCTGCTTGTGTGAACCCTTGTTCTGCGATATGATTGCCACCCGCGTCCCGGCGCGCCGACCGGTCATTTTGGTATCTGGCCGCTGAGGATGAGGGCCGCGCAAGGGTGCGCGCACCCGACGCCCGCAACTCACAAGCATTAGAGGATCGCTATGAAGGTTTTGTTGACTCAAGATGTGTACAACCTGGGCCACGCTGGCGAAGTGAAGACGGTCGCCGATGGGTATGGCCGGAATTATCTGTTGCCGCGAGGCGTGGCTGTTCTGGCAACAGCCGGCGCTGTCAAGCGCGCCGACACGATCAAGGCCGCCGCGCTGCGCCGCCGCGCGCAGGAGCAGTCGGACATGCAGGCCGTCGCCCAGGTGATCAACGGAGTGACGCTCACGTTCACTGCGCGCACGGGTGAAAAGGGCAAGCTGTACGGCTCCATCACCACGGCGCAGATCGCCGACAATATCAGCTCAGTGTTGGGCAAGGAGTTCGATCGACGCAAGATCGCATTGCGCGAGCCGATTCGCATGGTGGGCAACTACTCTGTTCAGGTGCGTCTCGCCACAGATATCGTGCCGGTGGTGAATGTCGTTGTGGTGCAGGAAGGCATGGCGCCCGGCACAGCGGCAACGGCCCCGACTGTCGTCGAAAAAGAACCAGCAACCGAGGCTGTTCCCGATGCCGCGACCTGAGCCGCGACCTGATTGCATTCAGACGCCCGGCTTCAGCGCGAAGCCGGGCATCATTCACGCAGCCCATCCTCTCAAGTCTCAAGCCCGGCGCAATGGTGTGCCGGGCTTTTTCTATCACCCCGCGCGGCCGGCAGCCGGCCCAAGCACATCGACCACTGCCTGGATATCATCCTCTGAGTTGAAGCCGTGAATTCCCAGCCGCAGTTTGCCGCTGCGAATGGTATGGATCACGTTGGCGGCTGTCAGGCGTTGCGCCGCTTCGGCCACGCCGGCCGGGTCCGGCGTGTCGAAAGATACGATGGCGGAACGATAGGGTGAATCGCGGCCTACAAATGGTCGATAACCAAGCCGTTCGAGATGTTCCAACAGCAGGCCGGAGAGATGCAATGTCCACGCCTCGATCGCGCGGACATCCAGCGAGAGGAGCGTGTCGAGGCTGGCGCTCAGGCCGGCCACCCCGATCGTGTTCGGCACACCCAACTCGAACCGCCGGGCGTCGGGCTGGAAGGTGAGGTTGTAGTCAAGGTAGTTTTCGGCGTCCACCACGCTAAGCGCCCCGGCAAACGGCGGCGCCAGTTGATCGAGACGATCACGGTTGATGTACAGGAAGCCGGCCCCCATGGGACCAAGCATCCATTTGTGGCCGCCCGAGGCCAGCGCGTCGATATGAGTTGCCTTGACATCCAGGGGCGCGGCGCCCAGCGATTGAATGCCGTCGACGATCAGCCAGATGCCGTGTGTCTTGCACCATTCGCCGATGGCAGCCATGTCGGTGCGGAAACCGCTCACAAACTCAACAGTGCTGACGGCCACCACGCGCGTGCGAGTGTCGGTGTAACGCTCCAACAGGTCAATCGTCAGGCCGCCGCCGTTGTGTGGCACGATGCGCGCTTCGATGCCGCGCAGGCGCGCCAGGTTCATGAACGGGTAGACCACGGCCGGGTATTCCTGGTCACACATGAGAACGTTGTCGCCGGGTTGGAGCGGTAGCGCATGAGCGATGACGTTCATCCCTTCGGCGGTGTTTTGCATGAGCGCGATTTCATCGACGCCGGCGTTGATGAGCCGGGCAATGTTGTCGCGGGCTGCGCTAAAAATCCCCCAGAATTCTCTGGACATCCGATTCGGCTCGGCCAGCATGTCAGCGGCGCGAGAGACAGCCTGGCGTGTGACATTCGGCCAGGGGCCGATGGCGCACGTGTTGAGGTAGACGCAGGATTGCAGCGCGGGAATCTGTTGGCGCAATGCGTTGAGGTCGTATTGGGGATGCATGGAACTCCTTTGCCGGCGATTATAGGATCATCGCAACGACGATTCGCGCTACACTTCGGCGCATGGCCAAGATCAATCCTGTGTCGGGATACGAACCCTATCTGGAGCGTGTGCTGATTTCCGAGGAGCAACTGAAAAGCCGGATTGCCGAAATGGGCGCCGAGATCTCACGCGACTACGCCGGCCTGTGCCCGCTGCTGCTGTGCATTCTGCGCGGCGGGGTGGTGTTTTTGACTGACCTGATGCGGAGCCTGTCCATCCCGCATCACATTGACTTCATGGCGGTGTCGTCTTACGGGGTGGGGGCGCGCGTGTCGAGCGGGTCGCCGCGCATTGTGCTGGATGTGAACACCGACATCGCCGGCCGGCACGTGCTGCTGGTCGAGGATATTGTGGACAGCGGGCACACGCTGGATCATGTGCTGCGGTTGCTGGAAACGCGCGAGCCGGCCAGCCTGAAAGTGTGCGTGTTGCTCGACAAGGCCGAGCGCCGCGTGGTCGATATTCCGATCGCCCATCGAGGCTTTGTCATCCCCGATGAATTCGTCTTCGGGTATGGGCTGGATGTGGACGAGGTATACCGCAACCTGCCGTTCATTGGTGTGTTGAAGAAGGAATATCAATAGGCGCGCGAAACCCCGGCTGCGGTCGCGCCGACTGGGGCGCATCGACAGCCGGGGTGTGTGAATGGCTAAAGCGCCAGGCCGGCGCTACACGTCCAGGTTGCGCACCTCTTTGGCGTGGGTGGTGATGAACTTGCGCCGGGGCGGCACGGCGTTGCCCATCAGCATGTCAAAAGTGCGATCTGCCTCGGCGGCGTCCTCGACCGTGACCTTGAGCATGGTGCGTTTCTGCGGGTCCATGGTGGTTTCCCACAACTGCTCCGGGTTCATCTCGCCCAGGCCTTTGTAGCGTTGCAGTACCAACTGGCTGGTGTTGGATGTGTCCAGTCCTTTCTTGCGCAACTCATCCAGAATCTGGTCGCGCTCGCTGTCGCTGTAGGCGTAGCGCACTTCTTTGGCTTTCTTCGCTTCGATGCGATACAGCGG
>DAOUDB010000331.1:0-2323 GCA_034431495.1 Thermoflexales bacterium | reverse complement strand
GCACTGGGCGACACGCTGCAATCCGCCGAATTGCTGGCCGGCTTCAAGAAGCCACACCTGAGTGTGGGGGACTTGCCGTACGGCATCCAGCATCATGGCGAACTGGAGACACTGTTGCGGCAGGCGCTCCAGTTGTGGGCGTCGTTGCTGATGCCCGGCGGGGCGATGGCGTTAGCCTGGGATGCGACGCGCTTCCCGCGCGAAGACATGATCGCGCTGGCGCAACAGACATTGCCGGCGCAATACGCCGTCTTGAACGCGCCCCCCTACAATGCACTGATGCATCGCGTCGATCGTGTGATCAAGCGGCGTGATGTGTTGTGTGTGGGGCCGGCTGATGCGCAGGATGCGCAATCCATGTGAGCTGACGCCAGTCCTATACCAGCGCGCGCTGGGTGGTGTTGCATGCTGGTTGGCATGATGCAACGCCTATCGTCATCCGCACGCCGCGCGAAGTGTCACTTGCGCGTCTCCCGAACTGTGGTACAACTCGCCCCTTAATAGCAGATGGCGATGGCGGGCGCGGCTGATAGCTTCCCCCGATGCGACTGGCTGATGCGACCCCCATTTGCTTGTGAGCCGCGCAGCTCAGCCTGAGACGGCCTGATACGCCGAAGCGGGGCATGCTTGCCCCCTCCACATCGGCCGCCTCGGGCGACGTTCCCCAGAAAACACGATGACAGAATGAAGAACGATTGGTATCCCGTGGCCGAGGGATTGTACGATCCGGCGTATGAGCGCGACGCCTGTGGCGTCGGGCTGGTGACGCATATCAAAGGCGACCAATCCCGCCAGATCGTGCGCATGGGCCTCGATATGCTCATCAACCTGAGCCATCGCGGCGCGGTGGGCGCCGACCCCGAGACCGGCGACGGCGCGGGCATCCTGATGCAGGTGCCCCACAACTTTTTGCGCGCACGGTGCGCCGACCAGGGCTTGCACTTGCCGGCGTCGGGCCGTTATGCTGTTGGCGTGTTGTACACGCCGCGTGGCAATCCCGGCCGCTGTATGGAGATCTTCGAAAAGGCGCTCCGCGATGAAGACCTGAAAGTGCTCGGCTGGCGACACGTCCCGACTGACCCGATGGCTGTGGGCGTGACAGCCCGCGAAGCCTGCCCCGACGTGATGCAGGTCTTCGTTGCCAATCCGGGGTTGGACTATTTGGCATTTGAGCGCCAGTTGTACGTGGCGCGCCGCGCAGCGGAAAATGCCGCGCTGGCCGAGGGTGGTGATGTGGCGCGTTACTTCTATGTGCCCAGTCTGGGCAGCCGCACTATTACCTACAAAGGCATGATGCGCTCGCATCAGCTTGAGCAGTTCTACGAGGATTTGCGCAGCGAGGACATGGCCTCTGCGATCGCCATCGTGCATGCCCGCTTCAGCACGAACACCTTTCCGAGCTGGCCGCTGGCGCAGCCATTCCGCGCTATTTGCCACAATGGCGAGATCAACACGCTGCGCGGCAATATCAACAAGTTCATGGCGCGTCGCTCGCAACTGGCCGCCCGGTCGTTCAACGGCGATATGCGCAAGCTCATGCCGGTCATCGTGGAAGGGATGAGCGATTCGGCCAACTTCGACCAGATGCTGGAGCTGCTCTACATGTCCGGCCGCAGCCTGCCCCACGCCATTCTGATGATGATTCCCGAAGCGTGGGGCGAGAAATACTACATGGGCCATGACCGGCGCGGCTTCTACGAGTATCACGCCAACTTCATGGAGCCGTGGGATGGGCCGGCGGCCATCCTGTTCACCGATGGCGTGCAGGCCGGCGGCATCCTCGACCGCAACGGTTTGCGCCCCCTGCGATATTCGATCACGCGCAACGACCTGCTGATTCTGGGCTCCGAAACGGGCGCGATCGAGATCGACCCGCCGGACATCGTGGTGCGCGGGCGATTGCGCCCCGGCAAGATGATGATCGTGGATATCGCCAAGCAGCGCGTGTTGAACAACGACGAGGTGAAGGCCGACATCACCCGCCAGCAGCACTATCGGCGCTGGGTGGCGGCCAACCGCATCGAGTTCCAGGGATTTGGCATCGGCGCCGGCGCAACCACCTACGACGAGGCCACGCTGCCCACCCGGCAGATCGCGTTCGGCTACACCCGCGAGGACCTCAACGCGATCATCATGCCGATGGCCGCCACAGCCAGCGAACCGATCGGCTCGATGGGCAATGACACCCCGCTGGCCGTGCTGTCGGATCAGCCTCAGCTCGTCTTCAGCTATTTCAAACAGCTTTTCGCGCAGGTGACCAACCCGCCCATTGACCCCATCCGCGAAAAGTTGGTCATGTCGCTGACCACCTTCCTGGGGCCGG